>CAYTYF010000001.1:0-3227 GCA_964442205.1 uncultured Candidatus Saccharibacteria bacterium
CGCGTTTCAACTTCACGTCCAAAGTTTGGATCTCAGTCTCGGTCTTCTGGCGAAGTGCCGTTATAGTGTCGATACGATTCCGTTCCAGTCGCGCCAATTCCTGCAGTAACCGACCGCTGATCATTTCCAGTCTGGTCTTTTCTCTAAGAGCGTCATCGAGACGTCGCTGAATATCATTAAGTGCCATGGTGCTTTTCTGCTTCTAGTAACTGCGCTTTCACCGTAATGCCGCCCCTGTTATACCCGCCCAATCCGCCATCACTGCGGATCACGCGGTGGCAAGGAACGGTAATGTCGTAGTTTGCAGCCATGATACGAGCTACAGCTCTCGCTGCTTTAGCGTTGCCGGCTTCTGCTGCCACTGCCTTGTAGGACAAGGTCTCACCCTTTGGTATCTGACGAACGACCTCCTTAACTTTGTCTTGGAAACTGATCATGCTTTTTTGTTTTTTGCATGCAGCGCCATGAATTTCTTCCCTGCCGCTTCACGGTACGGACAGTATTCGCACTGCACACCTGATGTCGGAATAATATCAGATTCGAGGCAGCTTTTGATAGCTACCAATGTTGGTTCTATCCACGCGGTCTCGGTTGCACACTCGACCAGGGTTGTCTCAAAGACTAGTTTGTCATCGAAAGCATCTGCTTCCTTGCTGGCGTTCGCATAGACGAGGTAACTGGTCGTATCGACCTTAAAACCATTTTTCTCGAGCAGCCAGCGGTACACGCCGAGCTGCCTAGTGTACTGCTGTTCCCATGGGCTGTCGCCGAGCGATTCGATTCGTTCAGCTTTTGAAGTCGACTTGTAATCAACGACTATCAATGTGTCATCAGGCCTTTGCCAGATATCATCAACTGCACCAGAGATGACCAAGCCTGTTTCTGGCTCATGAAAGGTGATACCGGTGAAATTATCGCGCCACGCCTCAAGCTCCTTGTGAGCAAAGGGCACCGCATCGATCTTGTGCTTCACCATGATCGGGTGAGGTTCTCTACGCTTCCGGTACGCGTCAAATTCTTTTTTAAAAAGTTCATCAACAGCTATGTTCAAATTGAATGAAGGAAAGCTTGGTCGCTTCGTGCCAAGCTTGTTGTCGAGATAGAAGCAACGTGGACACTCAATGAAGCTATCAATCTTTGAACGTGAGAGTTTCCATTTCGCTCCGCCGTAATTCCAGTCTGCACTACGGTCTGGATTGTACTTCTTTTCGTAGGTTGCCATGCGTTACAGAGTATAGCATCAACCATAAAAAATGCCCCAGGATGGGGCATTTTTCTAGACCTGTGTAAAGGGTTTACTTTGCCTTGAAGTCAGCAAAAACTCCTTCTATCTGCGAGTCGGTGGCCAAATTGAAGGCGCGGTCGCCATTCTCGGTGAAAAATACTACAGCGTAGTCGCGACCTGAGACGGTCGGTGCGAGCAACTGCACTGAGTCTGGCACCAAGCCCTGTGATTTACTGAAACGTGAAGCACCAAGGATGTTACCGAGCTTCTCGTCAGTGTACGAGCGGATAGCTATCCAGCCTTCGTCGACAGGAAAAGTGATGCTGTCGAAGGTAACAACGTTGCCTGCGGTCTGATCGCCAAGTTCAACCGTACCGTCGCCCGTAACAAGCTGTGGCGCTGGCGCTTCTGCACCTGACTCGGAATCAGTATCTTCATCATCGCTTGTATCGACTTCTTCATCAGCAGCTTCCTCTTCTGACTGATCATCTGTGTTAGCAGTATTAGGCGTGATGGTGTCGCTTGGTGAACCACTGAAGATCCAAACGAGCAAACCACCGACGAGAAGACCGGCAACGAATGCTACCACTGTCTTCTGACCCTCCTGCTTTTCTTGTTCTGACATATCTAAAAAACTGGATAATGCTGGTATGTCAGCAAGTATATCACGCAGTAATTCAGGCAAACATTGACAAAATTAGGATTTGAGCTGCTTTTTTGTTGGCAATGTGAGTCGTCTGGCTTCCTCGACGACCGATTCGGCACGCGCGGCATTGAGATGAAGGTGACGTAAAATAGCGGGTTTTTCAATGATGTCACTCGTAGTAATGGCACCGTTAGCGATGAGGGCTTGCTTTTGGGTTTGTGAAAGTGACTGGAGGACTGTGACCGGGTAAATGCCAGAACGCTGAATTCGGTCGTGCAAATTGTTTTTGAACGGGTACTCCCAGCTCAGTAGTGTCACTCCTGAACATGTTGCATACTTTTCCGCTGCTTTGGTGAATTTTGTATTTGTGATCAACAATAGTTCTTTGATACCGCACGTATCTGCTTTGCATATGCGTGAGCCTTGAAGGTCTATGAAGCGTGCGTACGAGTACAGTGCCACTTGCAGATCTGATTTCATGCCAGGACGAGCATGGAACTTTGCTTCAGCAACGAAGCTGTGATCAGGCTTGTAGGCAGCAACATCAAGCTCATGTTCTGCACAGTGGCCCTTGAGGTAGATGCGTGTTTTTGTAACGTACCCTTCTGTTGCGAAGATGCGCGCTAGGAAGTCTTCGAATGGAAAGCCGGTTGGGCCGAGGCCGAACAGTGCGCGACGCATCGCATAGCGAGCTGATATAGGTGCTTCACTCTCGCGAAGAAGGTCAAAGGCGTGACGGTATATTTCCTGCGTGTGCATGCCCTCATGTATCACCGCTTCGACACGACTTACAATATCGTCTATCTCACGGCCTGAAGCTCCGGCTCGCTTGAGTGATCGCTGTAGCTTCTCAACCTTGAAGAGTTCGGCAGATCCATCAGCCTTTATAACGTTGAAAGACATCAGGCTATGATACCACCGCCTAAGCAGTGTCTACCGTCGTATAGTACACATGATTGACCATTGCTCGGGCTTTCAGTGACCATTGCCGGTTTTAGTGTACAACGAGTTCCCTCAGCGGTTCGCACCTCGACTTTAAATGGAGTTTGGCGATAGCGTGTTTGCGCTTCAAGTACGGCACCCACCACTGGTGCTTCATGTATCCAGTTAGTATCGATCAAAGTGATCTCTGTATTGCTTGTTTGCAACGGACGTTCAGTGCTGACAGTGATCGTGTTCGATTCAAGGTCTCTCGATACAACATAATGAGGCTCAGTGATAGTGCTATGAGCCTGCACGGTAAATCCATGGCGCTGGCCCAACGTGTACACGAGTGCGCCGACGTGTGAACCGATGACGTTTCCTTCGAGGTCCAGTACTGCAAGGTCGCGGGCGTGCGGATGGCGGTCTTCGAAC
>CAYTYF010000001.1:3237-22181 GCA_964442205.1 uncultured Candidatus Saccharibacteria bacterium
CACCAGGCTCAAGCGTTGTGTAATGGCTAAGGAATTCAGGGATATCGATATGACCAAGGAAGCAGACGCCCTGACTGTCTCGCTTTATAGCTGTCGGCAGTTTGGCTTTAGCTGCTTCATCTCGTATCTCACTCTTCGCACTCTTCCCTACAGGCAGTAGCACTTTAGACAACTGAGATTGACCAAGCGTCCACAAAAAGTAGGATTGGTCTTTTTCGCTATCGATACCGCGCAAAAGTGAGTGATATCCATCTACGCTGATATTCTCAGCGTAGTGCCCGGTTGCAATGAAGTCAGCACCATGTGCCATCGCGAATTTCAAAAATGCGCCAAACTTAACATACTGATTGCACATCACGTCGGGGTTAGGTGTTCTGCCTGCAATGTATTCACCAATGAAGTAATCAGCAACGTCCTTTTTGTACGCCTCTACTGCGTCGCAGGTCATGAACGGAATACCGAGGTGCGCTGCGACACGCATCGCATCAAGTCGCTCGGTCTCCCAGTTGCAGACCATCCAGTCTGGGTGCCAAACCTTGATGAAGACGCCAACTACTCGATAGTCAGCACGAAGCAGCCGCAAAGCTGCGATCGATGAGTCGACTCCTCCTGAGAGACCGACGAATACGAGTGGTTTTTTCATGCGTCAGATACGCTAGCACAGTGCGGCGTCCACGCAAAATCAGCGCAAGTACGCTTCGATGTTTGTGCGGTGCTCGTCAAACGTCCTGGCGTAGTAGAAAGTGCCGTTATCTGTCGTAATGTAGAAGAAGTAGTCGCTTTTAGTTGGTTCAAGCACTGCTTTAATGGCTTCAAGTCCTGGATTGCCAATGGGTGTTGGTGGAAGTCCGCGATACAGGTAGGTATTGTAGGGTGTATCACGTTTGAGATCATCCGGTGTCAGTTCTTTAAGAGGTTTATCGAGTGCATACTCGATCGAAGCGTCAGCCTGTAACGGCATCGCTTCGCGCATGCGGTTCTGGAGTATCCCTGAGACCATTTTCATCGAGGTCGGGTCATTAGCCTCTCGTTCGATGATAGAAGCGAGTATCAATACACCATACTCACCGAGTGGATGGCTCATCATAGCGTTGCGTATCTCAAGTGTCTTTTCATCAAAGGTGGTACGCATAAGCTTGGACAGCTCAACTTCTGTGAAGTGTGCAGGTATGTGGTACGTCTCTGGGAAGAGATAGCCTTCTTGCGGCAAAGCAACAGCAATGAATTCATTCTCATCGAAACCAGTAAGTGATCGTGCAGCTGCCGCTGCAATGTCTGTGACACGTGTCCCCTCCGGTATCATGATCGCCACGTTGTCGACAACAATGTCCTTGGCAGCCAACTTTGCTGCAAAATCAGCGACCGATAGTTCCTCTTCAACCATGTAGGTGCCGGCAAACAATTCGGTCGGTTCATGGAAGTAGGTCAGCATCGCATACAATACCAAACTCGAGTGTACGAAGCCTTCAGCTTTTGCCTTGGTCGCTATCTCACCTACTGACATGCCTGGCTCAATGGTAAAAGTGCGCGGTAATTCACCGAACTTGGGTGCTGAAAGCAAATACAACATGAACACAACTGCGCCTGTGAGGCCAGCAAAAAGAATGAATGCAAAATAAAGCCTGGACCTCGAGGGCCTTGCAGCTGGCGTCGGGGTCATTGGTGTTGGTTTGTTTTCTATCATGATCCGTATTGACCAATGGGCAGGTTGGCTGGAGGCTCGCTTCTAGTAGAAGTGATACGCTGCAAACTCGGAGTGAGTGCTACGCGCCCAGGTAGGTGCCATATGGTGGCTAGCTCAGTTGCTGTGAATATCTTGTAGCCGTCTGCGTCGCCTCGAGGCGTATAGGTTCGTCTTTTATAAGCAGCAAGCTCCTCACGCTTCAAGGCTGGTATCTTGCTGCCTAGGGGATCAGAGAACGTCTTGTAGTTGAAGTCGGTTCGCCAGCGTACGCCGATAGCGTTGCGGCCCTGCACGTCCCACTGGCTGAAGGTGCGGATGACCATTGGTATACGCTCAGCATTGAATTTTCCTTTAGGACTGATGTAAAGCCAACGGATCGCAGTCTCGTAGGCATACTTTTCGAGATTGCGTTCCATAGCTTCAATGGTGGTGCGCTCGCCTGGCGACATACGTGGCATACCTTCAAGATCGGTCGGGCCTGCCTTGGTCTTTGAATCGCGGAACATCAGCTTGTCTATCTCTGCACGTGCTTCAGTCTCCCAGGTCGGCTTGAATTGCAGCTGGCCGTTTTTAAAGTTTCGTTCACGGTGCGGTACGATGATGAATTGTATCCAAAGCCTTTCGTGGGGCTTGATAGAGCCGAGCGCTTCGAGCATTGGCGTGATCGGATCGGTCTTTTCTTCTTCCTTAGGCAGCTTATCTAGACCGAACTCTATGTAGTTCTTGATCGGGTACGCAGATTTCTTTTTCTTACCCATGCGGAACGCCATCATCTCGAAACCTTCAAAGTTGTTTGGCACTTCTGCTGTGTAATCGAGAGCGAGTTCTGTGATCTCAACGTTAGGGTACTGACTGTACATGGCGACCTTGAGTAGGTCTTTGGTCTTCTTGGTCGGTACATTGGCGTAGAACTTCACTTCCCCGCCCGTTGACACAAGCTCCAAAGAGTACGGCAAGGGCCGCTTTCCATCGATGTAGGTTTGCCAGAGGTTATCAGGTGAAGCAACGTTGTGGATCTGCGACAATACTATTTCCATTGCTTCCGGAGACTTGAATACATCCGGAGGTAACTTGATCTCAAGGGTCGTACGGCCGTTGTCGTAGTAAAACCACAAGTTGACCATATCCATCCATTTTTCGTAAAAAAGCCAGAACGTGAGGTACGGCAGCCAGAGTGGGCTGGTGGCAAAAAGCAGCGTTACTGACTTGGACTGTGAAATATCGAGTGTCAGGAGTAGGAGGATGAGGACAAGTATACCGAAACCGGCGATAACGGCGCCGGTATCGATACCCTCACCACTTAATGAGCCAGCAAAAGGAATAGCCATGGAATTTAAGGTAGCTTCTAGCTATTGTACAACAAAAAATGCCCCTCGACCGGTGGTCTTGGGGCATTTTTCGAATAAGTCTTTTTATTCGACCAGCGCGTATGTGCCGTTGCCGAGGCGCCTAAAGATATTGTTGTCCTGGAGGTTCACGATGATGGTGTTGTCCTTCACGTAACGCTCCTTGCGCACCTTGTCGATGATCTCTTCGCGTGAGAGTGGACCGTGGGTCTCAAGAATGTCACGAAGCACATCCTTGACGACACCCGCTGAGTAGCCCCACTCGGTGAGTGCGTAGAGACCGCGACCGACGAGCACGAAACGCTCGTCCTTGATGAGTTCATTGTGGGTAGTAGCTGTGTGAGCTTTCTTCTGGAAGAGCTGTTCGATAGCCTCTGCGACTTCACGGAAGTGCATTGGTGAACCGTGACGCTTAACAACGAGGTACGCGTAATCACGGATACCCTTCACGCGCACATTTGGGCTAGCTGCGTGTCCCCACTCACCGAGTGGATTGGCTGCGATCTCCTTAGAGATCAAGAGCCAACGCTTGAGGATCTGCTCGTCGTTCTTGTCAGTGATGGTGATGAGCTGATCACGGAAGCGATTAATGATCTCTTCTTCGGTCACGAGTTCGTCACGATTGAGTGACTTTTGAACGCTCTTGAGTGCCTGCTCGACCGCGTCTGCGATCTTCTTCTCTGTGTACCAGCGATGCGTGTACGCTGTGTTCTCCTTTGAACGGTAGAACGGATGACCAATAACGAGGAGGAAGTAGATGTGGTTGCGGAGCTCAGGATCCTTCGTGATCTCTTCGAGCATGACATGCTCAGCGACCAAGCCGCCGCCAAGCTTATCGATAGCGCTCTGAAGTTCACTGAAGACGGACTCAAACTCGCTGTAGATTTCAGACTTTTGGATCGACTGGATACCGTAGTTCTCGATCTGTCGAACACGCTCACGCGTGATGCCGTAGGTCTGGCCAATGGCTTCGAGGGTGTAGGTAGTGCCATCAGCACCAAGGCCGTATCGCTTCTCGAGTACGTCCTTAGCACGCTCAGGAAGAGCGCTCAAAAGCTTTTTAGTTACTTGCTTTGGCTTGAATGTGATCATACAAATTATTGTTTACAAAAAGCACATATTTGTGCCGAATGAATACCCCATCTACAGGTACGGAGGCGATTCTATCATGCCACTTGACAGACGTCAACACTATTGTCTTAGTCGCTTTGGATAAGGTTCAGGATCCGTCCAGGCACGTATATGACCTTCTTTGTGTCGCTGGTCAGGTACTTCATAATGTTCGACTCTGCCTTTGCTGCCGTCACGGCTTCTGATTCGGTCGCATGTGGTGAAATTGATACGCTACCACGGATTTTTCCATTGACCTGGACACCTATGACAACTACATCGTCTGCTGCCAGCTCGGCTGAAGCTTCTGGGAATGGTTGTGTGTGAATGGAGTTTGCATGACCAAGAGACTCCCACAATTCTTCTGTGAGGTGTGGTGCAAATGGTGCAAGTACCTGAAGAAAAGTCTCAAACGTTTCTTTGGTCAGTCCTTCCTTCTCGGCAGCATTTGTGAATATCATCATCGCACTGATGGCAGTGTTGAATTTGAATTCAACAATGTCGCTCGCGACCTTGGCGATGGTCTTGTGGAGCAGTTTTGAAATTTCTTTTGATTCAGTTGCACTCAGGTGTTCATTGAGCCCATTCACGCGCTCAAGGAAGCGCCTGATACCAGCGATACCTCCCATGTCCCATGGATAGTTGCTACCCTCATACGGACCCATGAAGGCGAGATAAATTTTGACTGCATCAGAACCAACGTAGCGAACCTGCTCGTCAGGGTCGATGACATTGCCTTTCGACTTGCTCATTTTTGCGCCATCAGGACCTAAAATGAGACCGCGGTTGATGCGTCGCTTGTATGGCTCTATTTCGGTAACGAGCTTGAGGTCGTAGAGGGCCTTTTGCCAAAAACGCGAGTACAAAAGGTGCATGGTGGTGTGCTCAGCTCCACCGAAGTAGAGATCAACCGGCATCCACTCGCGCTGGCGCTCAAGAGAGGCGAGCGCTGAGTTGTTACTGTTGTCCAGGTAGCGCAGGAAGTACCATGATGAGTCGACAAAAGTATCCATGGTCTCCACCTCCGGCTTCCAGCCAGTGCCAAAGATACGCTCGGCTCGTTCCTGCAACTCTTTGCTTTTCGCGAGCGGCGGTTCGCCAGTCGGTCTAAAATCAACATCATCCGGCAGCAGCCAGGGCAAGTGTTCCTCAGGGATCGCGTGTGCCTTCCCTTCTGGGTCGTACACGATCGGGATAGGTACACCCCAGTACCGTTGCCTACCAACAGACCAATCACGAAGACGGTAGGTGCTGGCCTTCTTCCCATTGACCTTAGCAGTGATGGCGGTTTTAGCAGCCTCTGAGTCCATTCCGTCGAATTCTTGCGACTGAAACAGCACACCTGACCCAGTGAAATACGCATTACCCTTAGACAATGCATCGAGGAAAGCTCTGAGATCACCAACGACATCTTCTCTCGCAAGTATCTCTGGTATAGTGAACTCTAACGCCGCCTCGCCTTCATGGAGGACATACGAGGTGATATCGACATCTTTAAAATGCGTGATGGCTATGTGGTCGTTACTTTGAAGAGCTGGGTACGTATAGGACATGACCGCTTGAGATACGTCGAGCTTTAACTCAAGTTCCTCTTCGACCTCACGCAATACTGCATCTAGTGCGTCTTCTCCTTCCTCCATGCGTCCACCAAAAACAGATAACATTCCTGGGTTCGAAGGCGCATCAGCAGTTCGCTTTTGGAAGAGGAAGGTTCCGGGCTTACCTTTGACCTCGAGCAAAGCACCTGAGCACGTGATCTTTTTAGGTGCGACAACCGAGATGACACGCAAACCAAATTTTCTGGCGAACTCAAGATCGCGTTCATCGTGCGCCGGTACGCCCATGATGGCACCTGTACCGTACGAGGCGAGCACGTAGTCGGCTATAAAGACCGGGATGGTTTCACCATTGGCAGGGTTTGTCGCGGTGATACCTTCGAGTTGGCCACCAGTCTTCTCCTTGGTTGCATCAAGGCGATCTTGTTCAGCCTTTTGCTTAGCGATCGTGGTGTACGCGGCTATTTCGTTCCAGTTCCTGATATTTGAGCGATTAGCGTCTACCAGTGGATGCTCTGGTGCTAGCACAAGGTAGGTTGCTCCAAAAAGCGTATCCGGTCTGGTCGTGAATACGGTCACCGTGTCACCGGTTGAAAGCTTGAAATCGATGTAAGCGCCCTCTGAGCGGCCTATCCACTGTCTTTGCGCTTCCTTTATGTGCTCTGGCCAATCGAGTGCTTCGAGGTCGTCCACAAGCCTATCAGCGTAGTTGGTTATGCGCAGCATCCACTGGGACATTTGCTTCTTCTCAACCACGTCGCCAGAGCGCTCACAGGTTCCATTCGGAAGCACTTGTTCGTTGGCAATGACGGTATTGCAGCCTGGACACCAATTTACGGTTCCTTGCCCCCGGTATGCGATGTCATTTTCGAAGAACTTCGTGAACATCCACTGTGTCCAGCGATAGTAGTCTGGGTCAGTAGTGCTCGCTGTCTTGTCCCAAGAAAAAGCATTCCCCATGCTCGCAAGCTGTGTGCGCATGAAGGCGATGTTGTTGTTGGTCCAGCTCCTAGGGTCAAGGTTACGTTTTATAGCAGCGTTCTCAGCCGGCAAACCGAAGGCATCGAAACCCATAGGATACACGACCTGCTTGCCGGTCATGCGTAGGTAGCGAACGTATATGTCTGGAACAGCAAAAGCGTACCAGTGGCCGATGTGTAGGTTGCCAGAGGGGTACGGAAGCTCAACCAAAACGTAGCGCTTCTCTTTGCTTGCATCTCGATCACCAGCGTCGTACAGCTTTGATGCGGACCATTTCTCTTGCCACTTCTTTTCGATCGCTTGGTTGTCGAATTTTTTGATCATATTACGAACTCACATTATGCCGTGAACACCACAATAGTCAAAGGAGGCGCATAACGCCTCCTTAAAAAAGTGAGAATGGATCGAATCGGTACGACTCACGAAGGTGTATTCGATAAAACCGACCGGAGAGTACGTACGGCACGTACGTGATGATGACCACCTCAAGCACAAATACCCTGCTCGTAACGGTAGACATATCGGAACGAATACCTCCAAACAACCAAAATACTAAGTACGGTATGCAGGCAACGAGCAGTACAAGAGTGGCTGCTACGAACACGTGGTATATCGCCTGCCTCAACTTCATCGAGAAGATGCAATCGATCACATTCACTACAGCAACAAGCGGCCACAAAGTGAACCTAAAAAGCTCGACCAGATTGCTATGCATCAGTGGCTCCTTTTTTCGGCCTGCATACTACGACAGAATTTAATTTTCTTCAACCGCAGGTGCAGACTCTACTGAGATAACACGCTCGAAACAGTAGTCTCCAGCTGGGTGTTCCCAGTTGTTTGGGTTCAGGATGATAGCACCCATCTCTGGTGCGTACGGTTTTGCGTAGCTGTATTGTTCCTTTGGAGTTGGTTCAACGAAATCAGCACAGAGATTGAAGCCTTCGCCAGTTCGTTCGTATCGGTACGGATTTCGGCCTTCAGGTGCGGTCGGTACTTCCATTTCGCCGTAAACGGTAGTGAGATCTGCAGGTGCTTCTTTTTCGAGTCTGATGTGTTCTTCAATGCGCCACTGCATGTCTTGAAGGTCCGTGATCTGTCGTTCATCGATGCGCATCTCGCGTACGACATCAGGACCCTGTATCTGCGTGTACCCTGTCACTACCATTGCAACTGCGAAGACTGCTGCGAGAGCGCCAAATCGAATAGACATTTGTTCATTCTTTTGCCAATGGCCGCGCGCATCGAGCATGTAGTACGTGAAAGCGCTGCCAACGATCACAAAGAGAGCAAGAGCTTTAAGCAAGAAGCGTGTGGTCAGTTCGCCATTGAGGAAGGTGTAGATGACTGATACGAAGTTGCCAAGCAGAACTAGGCCGCCAATGAGTAGTGAAAGGTAGATGAGCCACTTGGTGAGACCAAGGTATCCCCCGTCACCAGAGCGACGCATTTTGTTCACTACCCTGGTCAGCCACAAATAGACGGGAAAAAAGACCACCAGTGTAGCAATAGAGAACCGGATACTCGACATTGAACCTTCGTTTTCCCAAATACTTGCTGCGGCGTCAGGGATCATGAGGTTGATAATGCCAAAAAGGAGCACAATGGCTGATGTGATTGATACGTAGAGGGAAATAAGGGCGCCTAATTGCAAGGCAAAGTGTTTTGCTTGTTCCATATCAATAAAGTATGTGCTTTTCCACCATATTGTAAAGGTCTGTTTGGGAATGAGAGCGCTACCCGTACCTTTCTGCTATTATGTAAATATGTCACCAGAAGAGCTAAAAAATGCCGAAAAAGTGTTCTGCGAAAACATTAGGATAGGCTATACGCAAGAGTATTTTGTCATGGGATTGAGCTCAGGTTCATTTTCTGAGACCTACTCCCTTACCCCACAGCATGCCAAGCGCCTCATGCAGTATTTATCTCATGAGGTTCATGATTATGAAGAGAAGCACGGCAACATAAAAGCTACCTGGAACCCGAATGTGGTCAGTCCGGTTCAGCGAGTAAATCCTCCAACGGAGTTAAGCTGATCAGAACCTTATGATAGCTGGGATACCTTACGAGTGGGTGCTCGCAGTTCATGTAAGCGCCTTCATATACAACATCGCCATTGTAGTAACGGCCGACGTGATGGCTGGTCTGTGGGTCTTTGGTAAGAAGCCACTGCTTTCGTTGCGAACGTTGATGCTACTTCACTACTCACTGTACGCAGGTTTAGTGCTTGCTATAACGAGCGGAGTGCTTCTCTTCTCCCAGTCTGCATCCTACCTGCTCACTGTCCCTGCCTTTTACGCAAAAACCGTATTCATTGTAGCTCTCGTTGCGAATTCATTTTTTATTGGTAAACACATACAAGTAGCGTCGCAGAAAACGTTCACAGAGCTCACGCCGCAGGAGCGTACACCCTTATTAATTAGCGGAGCCATATCTACGATAAGCTGGGTAGGAGCATTCATCGCAGCCCAATCGCTTGGACTTTAAATGGTGTAGAATAATTAACCCCTTAATCAATTCAAGATCTTATGAAACCACTTCTTATAATCATCGCAGTGATCGTCGCTATTCTTGCAGTTGTCTTTGTAATGCGTAACGACACCGAACTTACTGATACAGCGACCAGCACAACCCCATCAATCAATGTGGAAGTTGAACAGCAGCAGCCCCCTGAACAACCAGTTGCGACAACGAGCACTACCACTCCTGTGGTTACAGATGAAGATGAAGCAACAAATGATGGTGCTCCTGCTGCTTCTACGAATAAGACCTTCAATGTAGCTGCAACCAATCATGCGTTCTCTGTAAAAGAGATGCGAGTTAAAAAAGGTGACACAGTGACCATCAATCTCACCAATAGCGAGGGATTCCATGACTGGGTCATCGATGAGTTCGATGCCGCCACTGAAAAGATCAATACTGGTGGTAGCGACAGTGTCACTTTTGTGGCAGATGAAGCGGGTACCTTCGAATACTACTGTTCGGTCGGCAACCACCGAGCAATGGGAATGGTCGGCAAACTGATAGTTGAATAACAAGAAGAACCGCCCCGAGAGGGGCGGTTCTTCGTTCAGGTGGAAGTTGAGCCAGGTGTCCTCTTTGGAAAGGCTTTGTCAGCTGTATTTCGTGAGCTATCAAGGAAAACACTCACCTCCTGTTGAGTTTCAACATACGAAGACGTACCAGGGAGTCCTGCAATCAGCAGTTCACACCCTTCTGTGTCTGGAACTGACTTCCAGTTCATGTAAGCAATAAAAGCTTGAAGATCAAATCTGTATCAATTCTCAAAACCATGATCTAAATATCATATATGATATTTAGATCATAAATTCGATCACGTCGCCGTCTTTTACGATGTATTCCTTGCCTTCAGTGCGGAGTTTTCCCTCTTCCCTGGCCTGCTTGATAGAACCGCATTCAACCAAGTCATCAAATGAAACCACTTGTGCGCGGATGTACTTCTTTTCAAAGTCAGTATGAATGGCAGCGCCTGCTTGCGGACCAGTTGAGCCGATAGCGACGGTCCAAGCGCGTGTTTCCTTTTCGCCGGTCGTGAAGTAGGACATGAGACCGAGTCGGTTGTAGCAAGCGCGAATCAGCGCATCAACACCGCTGTCCTGCGTGCCATACTCACGGCGGAACTCATTCTTCTCATCTGGTGCAAGGTCTTTGAGTTCATGCTCTACTCCAGCATCGATCATCACATACTGGGCGTTCGTTGATTCAAAGTACGCTTCTAGCTCATGCCAACGTTCGTCATTGTTCTCGTCAAAGTTGTAAGCACCGTTCTTCTTATTACAGGCGTACAGGAAAGGCTTCATAGTAAGCAGGTGTAGACCGCGAACCAGTTTTTGTTCGTCTTCTGTCATCTCAAGCGAATTGGCGAGCTTTCCATTCTCAAGGATAGGATAAAGCTTCGCTAGGATCGCATGTTCTGCTACAGCAGCTTTATCTCCTCGCTTCACGTCACGCTCGAGGTTTGAAAGGCGTTTGGTGACCGTCTCAAGATCAGCCATGACAAGTTCAAGATTGATCACTTCAATGTCAGCGAGCGGATCGATAGCGCCAGAAACGTGATGCACATCTTCGTCATCAAAGATACGCACCACTTCGAGGATCATGTCTGTCTCTCGAATGTTGGCAAGGAATTTATTGCCGAGCCCTTCACCCGCAGATGCACCTTTCACTAGACCAGCAATATCGACAAATTCAACCACTGCGGGAATGGTTTCCTGACTGCTCGAGATGGCGGTAAGTGTGGCCAATCGACCGTCAGGTACCGCTACGATACCGACCGACGGATCAATGGTTGCAAATGGGTAATTAGCTATCAATACGCTCTTTTGAGTGAGCGCAGTGAATAAGGTCGATTTACCGACGTTTGGCAGCCCTACGATACCGACTGATAGTTTTGAGGTAGACATAATAAAGTGACGCAATACTATCGTTATTTCCCTTTAATTTCAACTCATTTCGGTCAGTAAGCATAATTCCCTCTTGCACTGTTACAGAACCAGTGACATCTAAAGTTCCAGGTACAGCAACAACATTAGAAATACTATCTAATACAATTCCTCGCTTTTCCTCAAATGAAAGGTTCTGTAAAGCATCGGGTGCGTAACAGACAATTTTAGTCAATAAGTTGTCGTCTAAAGCTGACACTTCTTTAGAGGCACATTTTAGAGTAAGTGTCTCGATTCGGAGACGATAACGACTGACTTATCAGTATTGGCATTCTTTAGTTCTGACCAATGCACCGTATCCCTTTGTCTTACTGAAAAACCAAGCTTAAGTAGTGTCTCAACTAAGTCATCGTCACTTAATCCATCGCGTTCAATGTACTGGCTTGTCTTCGCTATATCGTCAAAAGAATAGTTGCAGCCAAAGTAGTTACTCGACATTAAAACGGACGTCGGTCCGCATGCACTTTCATCAGGTTGTATAAGAGGCTTAATTTTCATACTGCTGATATACTACTATGCATGAAATCTCCAATAATTGAAACCGACAACTACACAATCCGTCCGTTTAGAGACAGTGACGCTGAACTATGGCAAGTTTGGGATGTTGACCCTGAGGTGCAGGCTCAAATGCCCGAACCAGTGAATGAACCGCAAGACATCAGTGAGCAGCATGAATACATCAAAGAATGTGAAGCTGAGGAAGACGGGTACTACTGGTCAATTGAAACAAAAGACGGGATAACTATCGGCACAGTAGCACTCACTGACATCAATAAATACCACAAGATTGCTGAACTTGGGGTCGTTGTCGGTGACAAGAGTTATTGGGGCAAGGGCGTTGCTACTGAGGTTGTTAAAGCAATTATCGACTACGCATTCAACAGTTTAGATATAGTTCGTATCAGCGCAGAAGCTGAAGCTGGAAACATTGGGGTTCAAAAAGTCCTCACTGCAGCTGGTTTTGTACAAGATGGTGTATTTCATTCAGCGCGAGTAAAGAATGCTTGTCGTATTGATGTCCTACATTTCGGTGTAGTGAACGCATCTTAGTTTTGACTTAACGTTCGGAAGACTATCTTTGTTTTTCAGCTACCTATCTGACTCTTGTTTGAACCCTTCTTGAACCCGTAATCAATACCGGTCCGTAGGGGTATTGGTATTGCTATTTCTACTCTAAATGGGATTCGTCTTTCTGGTCTAGGATTTAGTATGTCTATTCTGTATCTAGGTGATTCCCTACCATCCCTACAGACAAAGACATAGACCGCTAGACTAGCAGATTTAGCTGTTTTCTCAAACGTTTTTAATTGCCACCCTTAGGAAGTGATTCACAGGCCTCGCCATCTTTGTTGCCATCGAGGCGGTTCACGTCATTACCTACTCCACCAACTTTCTCAAAGAAGTTTTGGGCTTCAGGTTGGGTGTCAAAATCGTCACAGTTGTACTCATCAGCACCTTTCCCTGTCGAAGGGTCGCTGGTCGTGTTGCCGAGTTTATCGAACAGTACGTTGCCAGACTCATCTCGACTTACCTCTGATTGTTCAAAGGAGCGAGTTTCTATAAGCTTTTCAACATCCCAATCGTTGTTGCTTGCTTCAAGACCAAGCGCAGCCAAGAGTGCGATGAATGCAACAGCAAGGCCTATACGAGCCTTCTCCCAAAGTACAAAGAGAATGGCAACGATGATCATCAAACCGATGATGACCGCCAAACGAACCTTTTTGTTCCCTCGCCAGTTTTTCTTTGGGACTGTAACTGGTGTCGTGCTCTCAGCTGTTGCTGTAGTTTGCTTTATTTCTGGTTCCATAGAGTTTATTGATCCCCTCCGCCGTACTGCTGCATCATACGCTCCATGGTTGCTGCATCCATCGCACCGCTGCGCATAGCGTCCATGTCCATGAATTCTATGTCTGATGGTGGTACGAATTGGCTGTCACTCACTGAGCCTGCATCACAGTCGTACTCTACCCTCTCTGAGTAATCAAAAGCGGTATCAGGTGCATTTGGGTTTGAGCTCTGCTCAGCTATGTCCATGTGTGCCATCTTCATAGCAAATTCGCCATCGAGACTTTCTCCCCACATGTACATGTTGGTACCGTCGTCTATCATGCTGTACTTCACTTCCTCGTTGTTAACGATGCTGATTGAATCAACACGGTACTTGCCGCCGCTTGTGTACATAGTGCCGTTGCTTGGATACTCTGCATCCATACCGTCTGTGCTGAATGAACAAGTGACATCACGACCCATACCCAAGAGCTCCATAAAGGAACCAATGCCGCTATCTGAATTTGCTGCGAGCTGTTGATCAGCTGTTGCAGTCTGCTCTTGCTGCTGTTCTTGTTCGGTACCTGTGTTGGCTTGTTGATCGGCGCTTTTGCCCATGAAAAAATAGGCGGCCAACACCAAAAGGAGCACAATGATGATGGCTATAATGACATTTCTAGACATAGTGAAATAAAACTACCGAATATGCGTACTAGTATATACCAGTACGCACTCACTACCAGTTATTGGTTAGCCAGCTCGTTTACCGAGAGCTTCTACCTGCTTTAGCCACTTTTCGTGGTGTGCGTCAGTAATGCGCTCACATGGGCCGAATGCTGAAACCGCTGTATTGATACCTGCAAAGCCTAAAATACCAAATTGGATCTCGTTGGTGTAGTCACCGAAAAGCCACCAGGTTTTAAGTGGACTATGTGATCCGGCGACAATTATTACCCTTCCAGTCTTCCCTTTCAGGCGTTGAATGACCTTTTTTGTCTGCTTGTCGAAGTTAAAGGCAAAACCGGGGATCCAAATACGATCAAAGAGTCCCTTGAGAATGGCTGGCATGGTGCACCACCAGTTCGGATACACGATGACCACGTGATCAGCCCACTTGATAGCCTCCTGGAGTTGAATGAGATCTGGCTCAAGCTGCTGTATCTCTTTGTAGCCTTTATGAAGAATGGGGTCGAACTTCAATTCGCCAATATTGACACGTACGACTTCATGACCAGCATCTTCTGCACCAGCTTGGTAATGATCTGCCATAGCACCACTGAACGTATCAGTGTCTGTATGACCGAGAAGGAGAACGATCTTCTTTTTCATGTTCGATTTAACAATAGCACAGGGGCACGTCCATTCGGACGTGCCCCTGTGAGTTTCCATATTAATTGAAAAAGGTTAAAGGTCGTTCAAAAATGATTTGAGACGCGAAGTGCGACAAAGTTTCAAGTCATTTTTGGATGAGCTATCTGCGTATCGTGCCGTTGGGGTTAAATTGCCCTTGAGACCCCATCTGTTGCTTCATCAACTTTTCCTTCATTTCCGGTGACATGATGGCCATGATCTCCTTTTGGTATTTAGGCAGCACCTTCATCGCAACAGCCATCTGGTTACCACCCTTCTTCATCTCTTCTTGCATCTCTTTTGCGATCTTTTCGAACAATGCCGGATCCTTCTCCATCATTGTCATTATCATTTCCCGCTGGTCTTCAGGTACGTTCTTGAGTTGCTTTTCAAGCAACTTCTTCATCGCAAAATTTTTGAGTTTTCCAAACATAGTGGTGCCATTGTACCAGCTCGTCGCCAAAAGCAGAAAATCAACAACTGTTGATTGACAATAAACCCAAAATGTAGTAGAAAAGGCTTCATTTTAAACAAATATTATATGATCCAAAAACTGTATTCGTGGTATGGAAAGCGCACTGTCTGGGCTATTGGCGGCTTGATCATTGTTCTACTCGGTGTGGGAGTATACATACTCTTCAAAGGTCCTGGCAAAGAAGAACAGCAAGCTGTGGCAGAAAAGCCTTCAGTTGAGGTCAAAGCTGTTTCAGAAATGACCACAAGCGCGAACATCAGCACTGTTGGTACTGTGACTGCCATCTCAGAGGCAAAGCTCAAGACAGAAGCTGGTGGTCGCGTTACCACGGTCAATACAGAAATAGGTCAGAGCATTCGCGCTGGCTCGATCATCGCTATGATCGAGAATAGCCGTGAAGCTGCAGCAGTACTGCAAGCACAGGGATCATATGAGGCTGCACTCGCAGGAGCTGAGCAGAGCGACAGCGGTGTGCGCGATGCTCAGACGAGACTTAAAGCAGCAGAAGACGCTTCATTGAGTGCTGTTCGTGCTGCATACACTACCGCTAATCGTGCTCTCCTCACGACGATCGATCAATTCTTCTCAAACCCGGATAGTCAGGTTCCTGGCGTACGAATTGATGGTGCAGAGGTCACTTTCCTCAACAGTTCACGTGTTGCATTGCAAACAACCATGCCGAGCTGGCAGAGCAATGTCGATTCGGCACGAACAGCCGAACTCTCCTCACGCTTTTCAGAAGCAGAAACAAACCTCAAGCAGCTCATTGCTATCGTTGACTCTCTTATAAGTGCAACTGGAAAGGCTGGTAACAGCGAGTTGCTTCTTGGAGCACCTGTATCAACCTACTCTGCAGGACTTTTGAACGAACGCAGCGCTCTTAATGCTGCACTCGCTTCGGTACAAAGTGCTCGTTCTGAGCTCGAAGCTGCAAAGGAAGGTCTTAACCGAGCAGAAATTGGAGGAACCGGCAGCGGCGTATCCCTTGCAAACGCTCAGGTGAAGATCGCGCTAGGTTCACTTCGTGCAGCTCAAGCTAACTATGAAAAGACACTTGTTCGTTCGCCGATAAGCGGTACCGTCAATGCCTTGTACCTCAAGGAGGGTGACTACGTGAACCCTTCGCAGGACGCAGCTATTGTCGCAAACAACAACGGCTTGGAAGTGAGCACATCGGTAAGCGAAGAAGATAGTGCTGCTATCAAGGTTGGTGACGAAGTAACACTGGAAGGTTCCGAAAAGGGTGTTGTTACTGCTATCGCAGACGCTGTGGATCCAACTACTGGTAAAGTGGCGGTAAAGATAAGTGTTGAAGGTGAAAGCAAGCTTACCAATGGCACTACTGTGACCGTAAGTTTCATCAAGAAGACCGAGAGCGAAAAAGCTGAAGCTATCATCATCCCGCTTACCGCTATCAAGATGACCGGCGCTGGCCCAGTTGCTTTCAAGGTGTCAGGAGACAATAAGCTTGAAACGATCACCCTCACCCTCGGTCCTGTAGAAGGAGAAAGTGTAACTGTCACTGAAGGACTTTCTCTGGATACTCGTATCGTAGCTGACGCACGGGGACTCAAAGAAGGAGAAGAGGTTGATGTAACCGCTAACTAATTACTATATGCATTGGTTTTGGAACTTTTTCCTGGAAAAGCGCCAGTTCAGCTGGCTTCTGATCACTTCGCTCATTGCGCTTGGTGCATACGCTGCTATCGCTATCCCGAAGGAATCAGCGCCTGAAGTGGTGGTACCGATCGGCATCGTGCAGACGGTCTACATCGGTGCTCCAGCTGGCGACATTGAAGAACTCATCACCGATAAACTTGAGGATGATATCGAAAATGTCGACAACCTTGAGAATCTCACCTCGGTCTCTCGCGACGGTGTATCTGTGATCACAGCAGAATTCAGCGCAAGCGCTGATATTGATAAGTCCATTCAAGACCTCAAAGATGCTGTGGACAACGCAAAGGGTGAACTACCCCGCGATGCCAACGACCCTATCGTCACCAAGGTGGACTTTGCAAATGACCCTATCCACGTCATTTCTATTTCGTCGAACCTTTCGCCGGTCGAATTCACTGAGCTTGGCGAGGCGTTGAAGGATGAATTCGAAGGTGTAAGCGGCGCAGCGAACGTTGCGGTTTCAGGTACCCGCCAGCGACAAGTGCGAGTAATTGTACGTGAAGAAGCCCTCGCAGCCTTCGGCGTCTCTATCGGAGACATTGCACAGTCACTTGCTGTCGGAAATCTCTCTTCACCGGTCGGAATCGTATCTACTGAAGGTATTGAGTACTCGGTTCGTTTCGAGGGCAAGCTCGCTGAGCTTTCAGAGATCGAAGCACTGCCAGTAGCCAACAAAACTGGGCAACCTGTGTACCTGCGAGACGTTGCAGAAGTGACAGATAGCGTCGACAAAGAGTACTCCATCTCGCGTGTTTCTGTGGACGGTCAGCCGGCTGAATCTGCGCTCACTCTTTCGGTGTACAAGAAGGCAGGCTTCGACGTGACCAAGATGTCTGCAGGCGTGCACGAGAAACTTGAGGAACTTCAGGGTGAAGGTGGGCTGCTTGAGAACTCGCAGGTTCTCATCGTCTTCGACCAAGGTGATCAAATTAAAAAGGATTTACATGAACTAGTGGAGGTAGGTTTTGAGACCGTTCTCTTGGTTGTTCTCTGTCTTCTTTTGACCATCGGTTGGCGAGAATCGCTCGTAGCGGCGCTTTCTATCCCACTTTCCTTCGTTATCGCCTTCATTGGTCTCTATGCCTCAGGAAACACCATCAACTTCGTATCACTCTTCGCACTCATTCTTGCTATCGGTATTCTTGTCGACTCCGGTATTGTGGTGACTGAGGCTATTCACACACGAACACGCAAGTATGGCGACCCGGACCTGGCTGCTAAGCAAGCTATCCAAGAGTACGCGTGGCCACTTATCGGTGGTACGTTAACGACCGTCGCAGTATTTGCTCCACTTTTCTTTATTTCAGGCATTGTAGGAGAATTCATCGCTTCTATTCCCTTCACCATCATCTTCGTGCTGCTTGCTTCTATCTTCGTAGCGCTGGGTATGGTACCGCTCATTGCCATCTACCTGACAAGTCATTCACACAGCAACCGCTTTGAGGAGAAGCAGGAAGAGTACACGCAAAAAGCACAGGCGTGGTACCGTAGGCACCTCGTTGCGTTCCTTCAGAACCGACGTCAACAGCGGTTATTCCTCTGGGGACTTTTTGTAGCATTCATAGCTTCCCTTACCCTGCCAGTACTCGGCCTTATGAACGTCATCTTCTTTCCTCCTGAGGACGTTGACTATGTATTCATCGAAATTGAGACCAAACAAGGTACTCCCGTTCAAGAAACTGACCTCACTGTACGCGCAGTAGAAGAGAAACTCTATGATAAACCGTATATCAACGCTTTCAGTTCAACAGCTGGCTCAGCTTCAGCATTTACAGGCAACACTGGTTCTGGTGGCAAGTTCGCCAACATCTCGGTAACCCTGCACGAAGATCGCGAAGAATCGAGTGCTGAGATCGCTACTGACCTCCGTGCTGACTTTGACGACATCAAGGGTGCTGATATCTCTATCAGTGAGCTTCAGAACGGTCCACCGACCGGCGCGCCAGTGTTTATCAAGTTCATTGGTGATGACCTCGAAGAACTTGCCCGCGTAGCGGAAGACGCCGCTTCAGTGCTAGAGACCATTTCTGGTACCCGTGACGTATCTGCAAGTACGAAGAGCAACGCGACCGAGTTCGTGCTTTCTCTCGACAGGGCTAAGGCGAGCGCGGCTGGCGTATCACCGGCTGCAGTAAGCGAGACGCTTCGAGCAGCAGTGTTCGGTATCACTGCAACGACCATTAACCGTGAAGGTGAAGATATCGACGTAGTTGTACGTCTTAATGTCGACAAAACAGCAGAAGACACAGCAGCTACTCCTGAGGTCACTCTTGAAGCGCTTCGGAATCTCGAAGTGGCCACCTTCGATGGTCGCACCGTGCAGCTTGGCTCGCTTCTCAACGAGCGTTTGGCTGGTGCTAACGCCGCCATAAATCATGAAGACAAACAGCGTCTTGTGACAGTATCTGCTTACACTAAAGACGGTGTAACTGCCTCCAAGATACTTGCTGAATTCCGTGGTCGCACTGCTGAGCTCAAGATGCCTGACGGAGTCACCGTATCGTATGGAGGCGAAGCAGAGGACATTATGAAAAC
>CAYTYF010000001.1:22191-23351 GCA_964442205.1 uncultured Candidatus Saccharibacteria bacterium
AATGGGTATCGCCTTGTTGGTTGGACTGCTATTAATGTTTGCCATTTTAGTATTGTCCTTCAATTCAATTCGTTATTCCTTCTATCTTCTCCTCGCGGTACCGTACTCCCTCATTGGTGTACTTATTGGTCTCACGGCGACCGGTCTTGCGCTCTCATTCACTTCCCTGCTTGGCGTCATTGCGCTCGCTGGCGTTATCATCAACCATGCCATCATACTCATGGACTCGATGATCACACACAAGGCTTCAACTGGTGCGACTAGCTCGCTTCTCGACCAGGTAGCTGACGCAGCTGTGTCGCGACTTCGCCCTATCTTCCTCACGACTGTGACGACCGTCATCGGCATGATCCCGCTCTCGACCATCTCTGACTTCTGGAGCCCGCTGGCTTTCGCTATCATGTTCGGTCTCACCTTTGCGATGATCTTAACACTCATCCTCGTCCCTACCCTCTACTACCGAGCTGAGAAAAAGAAGCTGGAGAAGCAGCGTGCAAAAGCAATTGCTTAAACCAGTTATAAAAGATAATGACCCGCTTACTGCGGGTCATTATTTTTTTTAATTACTTGCTGGCTGCTGAGGAGGCGTTGGTGGTTTTGGTGGCTGTTTTGACTTCATGATGGACATGGTGCCGTTCACTATTGACACAGCAAGGATGAAGGCCGCGATGTAGCCAAGGATGAAGTGGAAGATAGAGTAGTTCGTGAGTCCGAGCGGTACGAGCGAGGTGATGATTCCGAGCGTGTACCAGGTAGAGGCCTGTATGGCTGGTCCGAAGGTGCTCGGCATGATGCGTTTGGTCATGAGGATAGCGTTCGTGTACAGCACGAGTATGAGGATCCATTGGCTGAGCACGAACGGTGACATAAATTCACTGCCATTGATGCCATAGCCTTGCATTGTTCGAGTAGCAACAGTTACCAGTATCGCTACCATAGCCACACGGAGTACGATGTATGTAACACCCATGATGCGTCGCTCCTCTGGGCCGACGGTGCCGTCTTTGATCGCTACGAAAAAATTGATAATGGCTATCGTTGAAGCGCCTACACCAAGCGAAATTGCCATAGATTGCACTATGGCCACCAGAGTAAGAATCCAATCCATACTTCAATGCTACCCTTCAGCTTCACAAGCATCAAGTCCAGCCTGTGTACGC
>CAYTYF010000001.1:23361-47676 GCA_964442205.1 uncultured Candidatus Saccharibacteria bacterium
CCTAGACCAAGATGGTGATGTGGTTGTTTGCGACCTCAAGCGTGCCGGAAACGACTTGGTACGAAGACTTTTCTCCATCAACAGCGGTCACTTCTACGGTTCCGGTTTTAAGTGGTGAGATAAGTGGTTCGTGCTGTGCGAGAAGCGTCATCTCCCCTGCCGCTCCGGGCACTGTCACGCTAACAGCCTCGCCATC
Source organism: uncultured Candidatus Saccharibacteria bacterium (assembly GCA_964442205.1). Lineage (GTDB taxonomy): Bacteria > Patescibacteriota > Minisyncoccia > Phycocordibacterales > UBA918 > OLB19. The sequence continues at coordinate 23,558 of CAYTYF010000001.1, forward strand.
AAAGAGCGGTCCGTCGACGCGAGTTATTGTTAGTTTGAATGTCTTTTGTGCCATATGTTGAATCTTAGATTTTTCTACCGCCTAGATTGACGAAGTGGATAGGTTCAGTTGCGCGGCGTACAAGAGGCGAGATGTGAGACGTACAAGTGTACGATGAACATCTCGCCGCCGACGCACAACAAAGCAGATGGACCTAGGCCACTTCGTCTATCCCGCCCTTCATATAGAAAGCCTGTTCCGACTTATCATCATGCTTTCCATCAAGGATCTCACCAAAACCACGAACGGTCTCTGCAAGTGTTACGTACTTACCTGGTGAGCCGGTGAAGACTTCGGCCACGCTGAACGGCTGTGAAAGGAAGCGCTGGATCTTGCGAGCACGGTACACGGTCTGCTTGTCGTCCTCAGACAATTCTTCGATACCAAGGATGGCGATGATGTCCTGCAAGTCCTTGTAGCGCTGGAGTACGAGCTTCACGCCCTGAGCGACGCGGTAGTGTTCTTCACCGACGATCTCTGGGTCGAGTGCTGAAGAGTTACTCTCGAGCGGATCGATAGCTGGGTAGATACCGAGTGAAGCAAGTTGGCGTGAGAGCACCACGGTCGAGTCGAGGTGGGCGAACGTGGTCGCTGGAGCTGGGTCGGTGAGGTCGTCTGCAGGTACGTACACGGCCTGTACTGAAGTGATAGAGCCCTTCTTGGTCGAAGTGATACGCTCCTGCATACGACCCATTTCCTCAGCAAGGGTCGGCTGGTAGCCTACTGCTGAAGACACACGGCCGAGGAGTGAAGACACTTCCTGGCCAGCTTGTGTGAAGCGGAAGACGTTGTCCATGAAGAAGAGTACGTCCTTACCTCCGCCTTCATCGCGAAGCGCTTCAGCCATGGTGAGTCCGGTGAGACCGACGCGAGCACGCGCGCCCGGCACCTCGTTCATTTGACCAAACACGAGCGCGGTCTTTGAAAGCACGCCTGACTCCTTCATTTCGTGGTAGAGGTCGTTGCCCTCGCGCACGCGCTCACCGACACCGGCAAACACAGAGTATCCGCCATGCTCGGACGCAACGTTGTGAATAAGCTCCTGGATGAGCACTGTCTTTCCTACACCGGCACCGCCGAATAGACCGACCTTACCGCCTTTGATGAACGGCGCGAGAAGGTCCACAGACTTGATACCGGTTTCGAAGACCTCGGTCTTGGTAGACTGGTCGACGAAGTCCGGAGCCTGTTGGTGGATGGCACGCAGTGGCGCACCTTTGATCTCCTCCTTACCATCGAGCGTTGCACCTAGCACATTGAACAAACGACCGAGCGAGGCTTCGCCGACCGGCACAGAGATAGGTGCGCCAGTGTTCTTCACCTCCATACCGCGAGTGAGACCCTGCGTGTCTTCCATCGCAATAGCGCGGGCACGGTCAAGACCGACGTGCTGCGCGATCTCAAGCGTAATGGTTCCGCCATCCTCTTTCTTGACCGTAACAGCGGTCTCAAGCGGTGGTACTCCTTCCTTGAAGTGAACGTCGACGATAGGGCCGATGATCTGTGTGATTGTTCCTGTGCTCATGGTAATGCTCGTTAATTTGGATAAAATTGATAATTTCATTTCTCATAAATTTGTGAGACGGCCCCAGAGGCGCGAAGCAAAGTGTGTTTTGGAAGAAGTTGTACGAAAGAGTACTACGACTGACAAAACATTCTTTGCGACAAAGCATATGGGGTCGTATCGCAAATTTATGTTTTCATGGCTTCGACGCCAGCGGTTATCTCTGACACTTCCGCCGTAATAGCGGCCTGACGCGCCTTGTTGTACACGACAGTGAGACCTTTGACCACTTCTTTGCTCTTGTCGGTCGCGTTCTTCATGGCGACCATGCGGGCAGAGTGCTCACTTGCCTTGCTTTCTAGTAGTGCGTGATACAGCACGATCTCAACTAAGCGTGGAATAAGTGTATTCAGCACTTCTTCCGCAGACGGCTCAATGGTGTACGCAATGTTGCCGTCTTGTACATCTTCTGAATCGCTGAAGCGACCGGTCTTTGGCTTGATGCCGGTTTTGATAAAGTGGATCTCAGCTGGATCAAGTGGAAGCACTTGGCGCACAGTTGGGTTCTGCTCGAAGGTAGATACAAAGTTTTGGTAGATCACCGATACGTGCGAGAAGTCGCGGTCGGTGTAAGAGTACACAACAGTTTTTGCCATGTTGTATACATCGTCGATGGTCACACCATCAGAGATGTTCGTGTACGAAGCGATAACTGGCTTTTTGCTACGCTCTGCGAACTCTAACGCTTTGCGCCCCACAGCGATGACCTCAACTTCTGGTGTAGCAGCCATTACTTGCTCAGCTTGCTTCAAGACAGAGCTGTTCACGCTGCCAGCGAGACCCTTGTCACTTGTGACAATGACCAGTAGTACTTTACCTGAAGCACGCTTCATCATGAGTGGATGGTTCATCATTTCGCTCGCGCCTGAGAGTCGCTCGAGGATACGCATAGCAGCGTGCACGTACGGGCGGCTCTGAAAGGCACGCTCCTGACTCTTCCGCATTTTTACAGCAGACACAGACTCCATGGCCTTGGTGACTTTCCCGGTCTTCCTGGTAGAGATTATTTTGTTTTTGATCTGCTTAAGCGCCATAGGTCAGTGGTTCGCTTACACACCGTAGAACTGTGCGTGTGCGTCCTTGAAGTCCACAATTGCCTTATTGAGCTTTTCAATGAGCTCATCGCTAAGTGCACGACTGGTTTCTACTTCATCGAGTATCTCATTACGATCGCGAGCAATGAACTCGAGAAAGGCTGTTTCGATCTGTCGTACGCGCTCTGGAGTGGTGCCATCATAGAGACCGGTGTTTGCAGCATAGATAGAGACCACTTGCTTGTAGAACGGCATTGGGTCGTTCTGCTTTTGCTTCAAGAGCTCGACGTACTTACGACCGCTGTCGATACGTGTCTTAGTCTCTTCGTCGAGGTCAGAAGCGAACTGCATGAAGGCTTCAAGTTCACGGAACTGGGCAAGCTCAAGTCGGATCTTTCCAGCCACCTTCTTCATGGCCTTGGTCTGTGCTGCGCTACCTACACGCGACACTGAGATACCGACGTTAAGCGCTGGACGAATACCTTTGTTAAAGAGGTCGGTCTCGAGGAAGATCTGACCGTCGGTGATCGAGATCACGTTGGTTGGAATGTACGCCGACACGTCGCCTTCTTGGGTCTCAATGATAGGCAATGCAGTTATAGAACCACCGCCAAGCTCCTTGTTGAGCTTTGCAGAACGCTCCAAGAGGCGTGAGTGGAGGTAAAAGATGTCACCCGGGTAGGCTTCACGTCCTGGTGGGCGGCGAAGGAGGAGTGACATCTGTCGATACGCATTCGCGTGCTTCGAGAGGTCATCAAACACCACCAGTACGTCCTTTCCCTGCTGCATAAAGTACTCACCGATAGCAGCACCTGTGAACGGCGCCAAGAACAGCATTGGTGAAGCCTCTGAAGCAGACGTAGCAACGATGATGGTGTACTCCATCGCTCCAGCTTCCTGCAGTTTAGCCATCAAGCTAGCAGTCTTAGAACGCTTTTGTCCGATGGCTACATAGATACAAATTGGACGCTTCTCCTTCGGTTCGTACTTTTGGTTGATGATGGTGTCGATAGCGAGGGTGGTCTTGCCGGTCTGGCGGTCACCAATGATGAGCTCGCGCTGGCCGCGGCCGATGGGGATCATCGAGTCGATAGCCTTGATACCTGTGTGAATTGGTTCGTTCACGCCTTCGCGATCCATAACGCCGTACGCCACACGCTCGATCGGCATTGCCTTATCAGTCTTGATGGCGCCTCGGCCGTCGATAGGCTCGCCGAGCGCTGAAACCACGCGACCGATGATGTCCTCACCTACCTGTACGGAAAGAAGTTTGTTAGTGCGATGGACGCGCATACCTTCGGTCACACGGGTCGCTTCACCGAGCACAACCACCTTCACAGCGTCCTCTTCGAGGTTGAGGATGAGGCCGTAAAGCGCATCATCGGCAGCTAGCGCCTCTTCAAGCGACTTGCCGCTTCCCTCCTCGAAAACGACCATTTCCATCATTTGGGCGTCAGTGAGACCATCTATCTCAGCTACGCCGTCTGCGACGCTGGTCACTATACCGATCTCGTCTCGAACCGCTTTGGTGTCGAGGTGTTCGATCTCCTTTTTTATCTTTTCGATGATGGTGGTGCTCATAATTTGTGTGACTACTTGGTAATTGAGTGGTACAGGTTGATAAGTGCACGACGGTAGCTCATGTCCACACGTTCGTGATTGGCTTCTACAATCGCTCCGCCGATGATGTTCTCATCGTAGTGAATCGCGAATTCATCGGTTGCCTTAAGTGACGCAAGAGCCTTTTCAATAGCTTCGCGTTCGCTCTTTTCATCACCTTTTTTAGCGACAGTTACGCGAGGTTTTGTATCTTTCGCACCATCTTCCATCTCTCGAGCAACGCCACGAAGAATAGCTGGCAAGAGTGCGGTATGACCCCTGTCCTCCAAAACCTTCTTAAGACCACTGATCACATGCCCCGGTTCTTGGCCGGCTGCGAGTAGTTCTCGAACTGCTGTGATGTAGTGACGCTTCATAGGCTACGAAAGACGCTCCCTGAGTATCTTTTCAGCTGCCAAGATGGCGGCTTTTGCGACCTCTTCCTCAGTCTCCTTAAGAGCACGAGCCTTGAGCTCGTTGGCCTGCTCTCCGGCTTCAGCAATGACGTTCTCAGCTTTAGTGCGAGCGCTAGCAACTATTTCGCCAGCCTCCTTGCTCGCGTGTTCTTTAGAGCGGGCACTGACCTCTTCCGCTTCAGCGTGAGCTGATGCAAGTATAGACTTACGCTCTTGCTCTGCTTCGGCCTTGGCTGCAGCAGCTGCTTCAGCATCTCTGATACCCTTTTCTATCTTTGCTTCGCGTTCGCTTAGTAGCTTAAGGATAGGCTTGTACAGGAAGTACGACAAAAGCGCCACCAAGACCGTGAAGTTGATGATCTGGATGACGATCAGTTTGACGTCTATGCCGAATGCGTGAATAAGTTGTTCCATAATTTGTTCCTAGCAACGTTAGGGGACGCAAGTTGGTGCCGAATGCGCGAAGAAACGAGAATTTGAAGGAAGACGTATTCAATATACGGTGACCGACAAATTCGAAGTTCTGACAAAGCAGACGGTACTAAATCGCGTTCACTAAGCGAACTTGATGATGAATGCGACAACTAGAGCAAATATCGCAAGCGCCTCGACGAACACGATACCGAGGATCATGGTGCTCTGGATCTTCGGTGCAGCCTCTGGGTTACGTCCGATAGCCTCGAGTGCACGGGCAACGAGAAGACCGATGCCGATACCCGGACCAAGTACGCCGACTCCGGCTGCGATAGCCATAGCGATAGCCTTGATCGAGTCTGCACTCAACTCAGCTGCCTGCATGGCGAATTCCATTTCTGGTGTCATAAAATTTATTAATTAGCTACTAATGAGCAAGTACGAGTCGCGCGTCCAAGCGAGAGACTCGTGATTACCCACTAATGGTGCGGTTCTGCCACTGCCAACTTGATGAATATCAAGGTCAGGAATGCGAACACTCCGGCCTGAATGAATCCAACGAAGACCTCGTATGCCAAGATCGGTATCGGCAAAAGCAGCGGTACAAAGAACAGCGCTACGGTTAGCAGCGTTTTGCCAGCAAAGATGTTGCCAAAAAGACGGAAGGAAAATGAGACGAGTCGACCAAGTTCGCTGATAAGCTCGATAAGACCAACAATGAAGCTTATGAGGCGTTCACCAATTGTGTGACCTCTGAAGCTGATGAACTTGCTGCCGTACTTCCATGCGCCAAGCGCGGTGATGCCCGCAACTTCGATGACGATCATGGCTATGAAGGCAAAAGCTATCGCTAGGTTGAGATCGGTGGCTGGCGGGTAGAAAAGCGGTATCAAATGATGCTCTTCGCCGTGGCCTTCAAAGAAGCCGATTGAAGTCACTCCTGGCAAAAGTCCGGTCCAGTTCATTGCAAGGAGAAAGAGGAAGATGGTCATCAATATCGGAAAGTATTTGGTGGCAAGCGTTTTGCTCTCTAGCGTATCAGCGACAAAGTCGTATGTTCCACCGATGATGACTTCAAAGGCATTCTGGAGTTTACCTGGTACTGCTTTTAAATTCTTGCCTACCACTACTGCGAGGGTAATAAGAATGATCATCGAGAGCCAGGTAGTGAGCATGGTGGCTGTTATCGGTACACCAAAAAACTCGCCAACGACGTACGGCGAAAGTTTTACTGAGATACCTTCTGCTGCGTGAGCAGTTGCAATGACTGACATAGTGAACAGAAGAGTGTGTCTTCAAAATTTTCAATTGCAAGGCGTCAAAACGAGTGCTGAGAGACGTATATGGACATACGATGAACTGCACGAGTTGAAGACAACACAGCAATTGGAGGTTTTGACGCACGCTCTAGCAAAAGCCCCCCTTTTGCGCCCGTATACTAGCAAAAGAAGCCTTATTTTACAAGCCAAAAGTGTTGGAATCTGCTATGCTTTATGGGAAATTCTATGGCCTACAAACACCTTTTCTTTGATATGGACCAAACGGTGGCTCCTGCTCGTGAGCTCATGTTGCCGGAAATGCACGAATTGCTCACTTCCCTGCCTGTCGACATAACTATAGTTTCTGGGCAAGAGGTGGACAAGATACTCTGGCAAAGCCGCGATCTGCCTGCCTATACGCTTGGCCAAAATGGTAATCATGCGACCGATGTCGAAAACAACGAGCTGTGGCGTATTCCGCTCGATAACCAGCATCGTGAGGAGATACTGCGTCATATCGAGGCTGTCACGGCTGCACTCGGCCACGAACTCAACCATGACTGGACTCCGATCGAAGACCGTGGATCACAGATAACTTTCAGTCCTATCGGCAACACAGCTCCGCATGATCTAAAGAAAGTGTACGACCCAGACAGGAAGAAACGTGAGAGGCTTCTGGAGTCAGTACCTTTCCTTTCTGACGACCTGGTGGTCAAGATCGGTGGCTCAACTAGCTTTGACTACATTCACAAGGATAGACACAAGGGAACAAATGTGGCAAAGCTTATCGAGCATCTCGGTTGGAATAGGGAGGATGCAGTGTATTTTGGTGACGGCCTCTTCCCTGGCGGTAATGATGAAGCGGTTATTGGTGTCATTGATACAGTGTCGGTTGAGGATCACTTGCATACGTATAGGAAGTTGAGGGAGATGTTCGATATTAACTAAGTCTTGACCAGTCATCTGAACTGGCGTAATTTTTAGCTAGTCTAAGTGAATAGGAGGACAGTTCAATGACCTTGCCAGGATACTTACCCCCCGCACTCAACCGGAACTCTCTTCGTGATAAGCTCGGGAGCTTATTTGCCACCGCAAGGATCGAAGACAAGGTGCCTTTGTATGTGTCTGCTGAGGACGCTCCAGTTCTGAAAACTATTTCCGTTGGTGTCACCCATGACATGCTTGATCAGTTGCTGATCGAGTACGCGAAGTGGTGGCGTCTCATGATCCTTTTCAAAAGACAACGCATCGTTGCACCACCGCCCGTGTACATGGTTTCTTATGCGCACTTCGCGCTTGGAATGGAAACCTTCTTTGGTGATCTGTTCAAGTACCTTGGTGTGGCTGAGCTTCACGATCGTAGGTGGTTGGGACCCGAGGACATTGATGGGTTACTTCACACAACTGTAGCGTATACTCAAACATTCGGTGATCCGACAAATCCGTGGATGGATATGTTTCGAATCACAGAAAAGAGTTTCGATGCTTCGAAAGTGGTCACTATCAGATCATGAGTTGGTGTGATCGAGGAAGCTAGTATCGGCTCGCAGAAATGCGGGCCGGTTTTGTTTTAGGTTTAGTCGGTGGGTATTCGCTCCGTGTTCCTGACTAACAAAAAACAAACTCACTACCCGCTGGACGCAGCTCGCTTGTTCGCAAGCTCACAGCGCTCCGCTGTACGAATCCTCACGTAAAGCGCGCAGGCGCTTTACTTCGGGTCCACTGGAAAATCAAAAGCCGCACGGATGTGCGGCTAAGATTTTCTACAGTGGACCCGAGAGGATTCGGTCACGAGTCACTAAGTATTTTGCTCCAAGTATTCGCAAAATACAAAGTGCTCGCGACCCCGCCTCGCTTCGCTGCGGCTTTCGAATCCTCCCAACACCCAGCCCTCACAAGAAAAGACTGGCGAGAAGCCAGTCTTTTCTTGTGATGTGGACTCTATCATAAATGATTGGCACTCCGTAGTACAGGAAATGCAGGCGTTTGCCCAAATAACACGGGATTATCGAGCCTTCGTCAGTTCGCAGCTTGTCAGTGTGTAATAGTGCTGGGAAGCTGAAAACTGCTATAGTTGCGGCGGCTTCTCTTTATTTCGCTCGACGAGCCACATATCAAACACCGCGTCCGCGATTTGGTACATCTGGTCGCTCAACTTTTTCACCTGCTCGTCCGACCAATCCTTACACTCGGGAGGGAGCGTCTTCCGGATTTTGTCTAAGGAAAGCATGTTTATATCTCCTCTGCGACCTCTATCGCCTCATCTTCGTCCAAGCCCTCGTCAATGAGCTCCTGTGCCTTCTCTGCAGTATCCTCGTCGATAAGGTGATCTTTCATCAAACGTTTAACATCTTCTTCCCGAGGTTCCATAAAATCTACTTTTTCTTGAGATTAACAGTGGTATCTCCGCACGAACACCTTAAGGTGTCTGTATCCTTTGGTGTTGTTCCGACGAGATAGAACAACCCCTCGCAACCCTCCTTCTCGCAGAAAAACTTTCGCACGAGTGTATGGAAAGCATCCGACACGGGCTGGAAATCAGCGGCAGTTAGATTTGCCCATTCATTGTAGTGAACAGCAGGGTTAATCTGCCATTGCTCTGCGTTGGAAGCGCGAAAAGCGTCCGCAAGGACCTTTTCGCGCTCTTCGAGCGCCTTAACATCATCAGTGCGCCCCCAAGATTCAGCAGCCTTTTTCCCTAAGTCGAGCAGGTCGCGGAAGCGCCTCACTGCCGGAGGAAGAACATCACCAAGTTCATAGCGTCCATCACCATGAAAAACAACGGGAGCCCTAAGGTTATGGCTTATATCTTTGAAAATGTGCTCTAGGTAATAGCGGAGAATACTAGCGGCGGTATGCACGTCATTCTTCTTTAACGCATCGTTTATCTCTGACCAGATGTCTCGACTATTCCATTCAGTGGGTCCCTGATCGGGTGTCCAGCTACTGAACCGCACGGCACTGGTCGCATCAATGAGACCTGCGCTCATCATGTGTTTGAGCCATACCTCATCATGCGTTGTAAGCACGAACTGCGTATTGGGGAAATGTTGCTTGAGCAGATTGCAGACTTCGCGGCGGTGTCCAGTATCCACTGACATCAGCACGTCGTCCAAAACAGCAAACGTGAAGTTACTACCTTGCAGGCGCTGCATGAGAGCAAGGTAGAGGCAAAGCCCCATACCGTCCTGATGTCCTTCACTGTGATATGCACCCGGAGGAAAATGACCGCGGTTATAAAACTCGACTTCAAAGCTAAGCTTGCCTATAGACGGGGTTAGCTTCGCGCTAAAGGCTTCCTCGTCATCGCTATTGATGAACCGATAAAAGCCCCCAAACTCATCCTCAACCTCTTTGTATACACCTTCAAGCACTTTGTTGCTTTCTTCTGCGTATATATCGTGTGCTGTGAGCGCAAGCTCGGCATGTTCTTCAGCACGTTTAGCGTCACGCGCCGCCTCCCTATAAGTTTCTAAACGATCCTGACATAGGATAAGGTAGTCTCGCGCTGCCTCTTGCTGGCTTGGTTCCGGTATCGCCGCCACAGCCGCTTCAATGGCGGCAATCGCGACATCTATTTCATTCGGGACGTTCGTCACATCATTCAACCCACTGAGCGTGTCGGAAAGCGGCAAAAAACTCTCAAGCGCTTTTGTCTTTGCAGTAAGCGCGGCGTTATACGCGATCAAAGACGCCGTATGTTCCGACGCGGCAACTTTGGCATGCTTTTCAACGCTATGAATCGCACTTCTCACTGCATCAAGCGCAGCTATGACCGGTACAAGCTCTTTTTCCAAAGCCTCTCGCTTCTTTGTTGTCTCTTCAAACTTTTTTAGCTTTGTTTGTACAAGCTCCTTTAGCGTGTTGATGTCCCACTCAGTCCCGCACACGGGGCAGGACTCGTCTGTAACGAAATCAATCGCCGAGCGTAAGAACTTTTCACGCGAGACACTCTCTGCAACCGTTGGATCAGCGCTGAGCTCGGTCACTTGGTTCAGAATGTCAGCGCACTTGCTTGCCATGTCGGGAGCGGATAGAGCGGCGCAGGAGTCACGGACGACTTTAAGATCGGCAACTGCCTCGGCTTTATTCAGCTTTACAGCAGGAGCGCCTTTGCCAACTGTTTTCAGTCCATCATGCAGAGATGTCGTGCCGGTAAGAGCTTCAATACTAGGTAGTCCTAACAATGTCCGCCGCGAGTTCGCTGCCTCTAAGAGTTTTTCGGACGTAAACTCCGGTATTTCAAGCGCTTTTGCTAAGTGATCTCGTGCTTCATTTCTAACTTTTTTATATGCCTCTGCTTCTTTTTTACATGAGTTAGACAAGGTCTTTAACGAGCTGCGCAGCTCGCCAACTTCGTCGAGACGCAGTAACGCCTGTATTTCTTCTGAACGCTTGCCTGGCTGAGCGAGGACATAAGCGATAAGCTCACGACGAGAGAGCACGAACTCCGGATGGTTTTCTAGCTGCTTAAGCACGTTAAGTACCTCCGGGGTATTTGGGGAGATCGTTGGTGCGTTCGCATCTCTCACGTTACGCTCAAGCGTAACGCGCACATTTTTTAATGACGGGATCCGCAACACCAACTTTATCTTTGCCTTTTCTGGGTAATCTCGACTATCAACGTGCGGTGCATGTTTCTTTAAAGATATAGCTCCGGTACCCCCACCAGAAAGCCGCGAAATGTTGCCAGTCAGCCCAAACTCAAGAGCATCAACAACACCGCTCTTACCCGTTCCATTTGGACCACATACAGCAAAGTTTTTCCCTTTGAAGTTGAGAGTAAGCTGGCGTATACCGCGAAACTCTTCGATGCTTATTTCCTCAACAAAAATCATGCGCCATTGTTGTTATCTGGAAAAAGCGCCGCTTTTATTGCGGCTTCGGAAACATCACCTCGTTCGACAAGTGTCTTTCGTAAACGCTCTATTACCTCGGACGAGACCCCTTTGTTTTTTAACGCTTCCAAAAACTGTTCAAAAGCCTGTTTCGGTACACCATTCACAGGATTTTGTGGCTGTGTAGTATCCATAGTGCTTATATGCTGATGAATGCCCGGACTGCCTCATTGAAGCTGTGAGGTTTTTGACCGGCTTTATCCCAGTCCTCCTGCTTCACATAGAGCATGTGGTAAGTGGCGTTGCGCTGGTTGGCGTTCACGTCCTCACACCACTGCTCAAGGCGCTGTATCTTTTCAACATCGTCCAGATCCTCGCGTCCCTTTGTCTCGACCACGTAATACTCCTTCGGCGATACCTTCACAATAAAGTCCGGATAGTAGTCGGAGATACTGCCGTCCGCATTGCGATAGTCGATCTTAAAGTGCACCGCAAAATAGTTTTTGACGTATGACACGATGTCGTCGCAGTCCTCAAGGAACGACGCGAACTCAAGCTCGAAGTGACTGTCGGTGATAACTTTATTGAACACGCTTTTTTTCGGAACGATGTAGCCCTGATCCTTCACCACGAAGGGGCGGCTACGGCTCACTTTGATGTAGTCGCGTATCTCCGCCTCGCCCTTATCGAGCACGGTGAGATCGTTTATCTGCTTTTTGAACGTCTCGACAATGGTGCGGGTAGCTTCGATTTCAGAAAGATTGCGGAGCGTGTTGAGGTCGCTGAGGTCTACCTTCTTTTCAAATAGATGCGACTCAATAAACTCCTTCACCTTGCCGTAGAGAATGTCATAGCCGGAGACGAGGCGTAATTCTTTCCTGATAACCTCCGCGAAATATCGCCCCACGCTCTCATAATCGGGGATGAAGTTGCTATCGAGTTCTGTCTTGTGCGTTACGTCGCCGCTCGTAATATCGCGGAAAACGATCTCGCGCTTCTCTTCATCGGTAAACTGCTTCACTAACAGCTTCCTGTGTTCAAACGCCGCCACATCAAGCTCGGAGAGGTTCTTATACTCGCGGTAGATGCGCGGCGTGAGTACTGGTATCTCAATGTCGAGCTTCTCGATATCTTTTTTCAGATTCTCTTTATCGACTTCCACGACCAGGGGGGCTTTAGGACCGCTTCCTTCTCCCATCTTGCGATGCTCAAGCTCGACGCCTTCGTTCTTGATTGACTCTACGAAGTCCATAAATGCATCAGTACCTACGACGCTCACGAACTCGGAGAGATCAGCGCCGCGATACATGCGGCGAAGACCGCGACCTAGTGTCTGCTCTGGGAGTATGTTGCTTTTTGAGGAGTAGGCGCGGAGACCAACGATGGTGGTCACGTTGCGCACGTCCCAGCCCTCTTTGAGCATAAGAACCGACACAATGGCTTTGTAAGGGCTATCAAGGCGGTCTATGGCGTTTGAGGCGTCCCGGAGTGCCTTGAGATCCTCCGCGTTCTTTCCGGAGACGCTTTCGGAGATTTCACCGTTGTCTTTGGTGTGAATGACGAGCACGGCGTCTTTCAGTTCGGGGTAGGTGCTCTCAAGATACTGCGCGACTTCGTCGCAGTTTTTTGTATCGTCGGTCATGACGAAAAACACCGCCTTCTTGTTGAGCTTTATGTGCTCGTCGTACACCTTCTTCCATTCGAGATAGCCGAGGTGAATGTAGTCCTTGTACTTCTCGCTGTACTTCGGGCTCTTGTGCTCCTGTAGCTTGGCGCGACTTGCACTGTCTGGCAGGACCGGATGCTTCACCACGTCCTGATGGATTGCTTCGACCAATGGATAGTCCGATACTGTCTGTACGAAAATAGAGCCGTTGTTGTGCTTTGGCGTTGCCGTCACGTCCACTTGTAGCGCAAGCTTGTCGCCCTTCATAACGAGCCGGTTGTGGATGTCCTCGATTGCCTTGAACCACGCAAGGCGAGGGTCGTGAATGTGGTGTGCCTCATCGTTCAACACCACGAGCTCATCTATGTTGCGCACGATGTCGCCGAGGTCGAGCTTTGACTCATTCGTCTTGCCAGCGGGTTTCTTGCCGAGGAAATAATCCGCTGTGTCCTCATCTTCGAAAGTCGCAGATTCCGTTGCTCCTTGATACACACGGTGGATGTTTGTAAGGAAGATGTTGCCGGTCTTGCGCACAGCGCCGATGTCGTCCTGCACGTGCAGCGTCATTTGGAAATCGTCTCGCCAGTTTTGTCCCTCGTAGCCATTATCAGGAAGAACCGGGTCCTCAAAGAAAATCTTCAGTCCGTTGAAATCAGCGAGCAAACGATCGAGCACGATGATGTTGGGGGCGATAACGAGGAAGTTCCGGGCAAGCTCTGAATCTGCTTCGTACTGTTTGTGAAAATATGACCACGCGAGGATGAGCGAGAGCACCTTTGTCTTGCCCGAGCCAGTAGCCATCTTTACCACGTAGCGCGTCCACGTCTCATCAAAAAGCCCCGCGCGAATGAAGCCGGAGGCGTCAAACTTCATAAGCTCGTATTTGTCTCGTGCCTTAGCGACTTCGTAGAGCCATATGACAGTCTCTACTGCCTCTCGCTGGGCGAAGTAGTATTGAAAAAGATACGTCTCGCCATCGCCGTTTAGCATCGCGTGGTCGGTATGGAACCACCAGCGAAGTAGTGCCTTTGTGGTATCGCTTGCACCGTCATAGCCGGAAAGACGCCAATCGCGTACTTTCTTGCGGAGCTCTGCTACTAACGGCGGTAAGAGCTTCTCGTGCCCCTGTTCACGCAACGCCTCGTCAGCAGGAAACCACCGCGAAGCCGGGTCGAGTACCTCATATGGTGATTTTGGAAACTTTGGGTGTAGAGCCATATAGGTTAGACATTGAGCTCGATTATTTTCATCGTGTCGTTGCCGAAAATATCCACGACCTTTACGGCGATTTTGTGCTTGCCGCCGGTGAGTTCTTGAGGGGCGCTCGTCAGTTCAAGAGCGCGATCTTTCTTGGTACGAAACGACTGCCATTCGTTCTCAAATATGTAGCTGCCGGTCCACTGCTCCTGCCACTCGCCGGTCTCTGCGTTCTTCACACGGATGATTTCTTTTTTATCCTCAAAGTTAAAATCGATAGCCCAGTAGTCTATCCAGTCCGTCCACTTTTTCGTCAGAACTTCACGCTCAACAACGCCGCTCTTATCCTTCGACACCTTGATGATCTGTCCATTCTCGATAATGAGCTTCTTGCCACCGTTCTTTAGGTTTTCCTCAACCTCTTTAAGCGAGTCCTGGTTGTAGTGCACGGAGAAGTCGGTGAGCTCGATAGACACCGACCCCTTCTTCACGACTGGCTTCACCTCGATGTACGCGACATCGTGGAAAATCACTTGGCTCTTTTCGATAGCCCGCTTGTCGAAGACATCGCGGGGAATGTACTTGAGCGCAAGATCAATGCCCTTGCTCTTCGCCTCCTCCTGAATGTTGGGGAACAAGCCCATTTCGAACTCGAAGGCGAGAATATCTACCTTTGTGATCTTCTTCTCTAGGCATTCATCGATGACCGCCTCTACAAAGAGGCGCGATACGGGCAGGTTGATAGGACCAATCGCAACGAGACGGGACGCCTTCTTGCCGTAAAAGGTCTTAAAGCCGTCTATCGACTCTGCTTTGTATGCACCGAGGATGAGCGACACAAACTCTTTTTCTTTCTGTGCGATCTGTTGGCGCTTCTGTTCTTCGCGCAGATCTTCGTTCACGCCGATATAGTGCTGGCGTTCGTACTTGCCGAGGTTCAAAATCTCAAAGGCGCGGTAGTCCTTGCCCGCCTTCTTGAGCTCGCGCTGTACGCCTATCATGCGCTTGCGCGTCGTATGTATAGAAAACTTGCCGAGGTCTGAACCAATCCATTTACGTCCCATTTTTTCTGCTACAGCTAATGTGGTGCCAGAGCCTACGAAAAAATCAGCGACGAGATCTCCCGGGTTCGTTGATGATTCGATGATACGTTCAATCAGACGCTCCGGTTTCTGGGTCGGATAATCCAGCTTTTCCTTGCGATCTGCAGGCATCAAGTACGGAAGACGCCACACGTCATCAATCGTTCTGTGGGTATCGTCATAATAAACAAGATTTCCTTCCGCATCGCGTGCCTGTTTAAGAGATTGCGTTTCCTTATCCCAAACCCGCTTTTGTTGTTTCTTAGCCTTTTCTCGCTCCTCCCGAATAGTATGGAAGATGGGCTTCTCATTTTTAGAATATGAGAAAATGACATCATGATTTGATGCAAAGCGTCCGACATTGCCTTGCATTTTATTGTAGTAATGCCAAACGATCTCATTGCGGAACATTTGTTTACCAAACACCTCGTCCAAAACAAGGCGCATATAGGCACTTGTTTTCCAGTCGCAGTGAACGTATATGACACCATCATCAGCAAGAAGCCCATGCATCAGTGAAATGCGTTCATTTATCATGGCGACAAAGCTATCTGCGCCTTTGCCCCACGTATCGCGGTATGCAAGTTCTTCAAGCACCGACGGCTCCTTCGTAAACTCCTCGTCTCCGATTTCGATGTTCATTGAAAAGTCCGCTCCCACATCGAAAGGGGGGTCTATATAAATTAATTTCAATCCGCCTTGTTCCTCGATTTCCTCACGAAGCGGACCGTTCTTAAGAGACGAGAGAATAAGCTTGTTGTCTCCCCAGATTAGCTTGTTCGTCCACCCCTTGATCTGTCGTCCGCTCGTATCAAAGAGGCTGCTCTGCAATCGTTTATGCTCCTCACTCCGCGGCTCGTCCACCTGCTCGATGACTTGAAACGGCAGGACGGTATTTGTCACCTCGTCTGTCTTGCCATTCCACACCAGCTCTACCTCGCGCTTATCATCAAAAAGCAGGAAGCGGTATTTATCCGGCAACGGTTTACCCGCTTCTAGGTACTTGACGATATCTCGTTTTTCGTTTTCTGATAAGTTCATGATAGGTAGGGCTTGCCTCTGTATCTATAGATGAAGATAATTTTAGCAGAAACGGCGCTGTTATTCTATTGAGCCATTTTTTGCCGAAACTCCTCCTTTTCCTTGCGTGAATACCCCGCATACACTTTGTCGCGGTGCCGCTTCTGTGACTTGTAGATCGGGTTCCATTTTTCGCACGCGACTAGCTCCGGGTTTTCCTTTTTGAGAAAGATGTACTCATAAGGGCGTCCGTTTTCTCCCATGATGATCCGCGCCTTCAAGCGTCCTTCTCTCACGTACTTGCGTGTGGTTGCAGGATGCACGCCGAAGTCCTTGAGCTTCCACGTCTTGAAATAACTGTCGTGCGCCCACAACACAAACGGAGGCACAACGCCCTCTTTAATCGCCTTGTGACAGGTTAGACAGCGTTGTCCTCCGTGGTGATACCAGCCGCTCGACGCATCAATCGAACGGCTGCAAAGAATACATGTGTGCGGACCTTCTATCGGGAAGCCGTCCGGCTCTGTCTTGAGTCGCCGGTCGAGCTTCGCGATGCGAACCGATATTTTGTAGAGGATATCGAAGTATCCGACGAGGTTGCGGGCGGCTTCTTGAGCTTCCGAGTCGGAGAGGGATTGACCCTTCTGCTCGTACTCCTTCTTTATCAGCTCCGCTAACTCGTCCTTGGCGCTCATAGACTAGAATCCGAACAATGATTTGATCCACGACCAAAAGCCGCGACGAGGTTCCGACTGTGACGATTTCGCTTCAACGGTGGGAGCGTGCCAATCGGCGAGGGCGGCAGAAGCGACTTGCTCTTTTTCTTTGGTATTCAGCGCTTGCGATAATTCGTTGTCCGCGACAGCCGCCTCTACTGCCGCCTGCCATGTCGCGTAGCACTCATCGGGTGAGAGCACGCCGAAGTTTGTGTCCGCGCCAAGAACCTTGCGCACACATGATTCGAGGGCGGGACCATTGCCGCCGCTAGATGAACCGCCTCCGGTTGAGCCACTAGCGGCACCCACCTGTTCAATCGTGATGTTCCCATTCCAGACCGGCTGTTGTTGTGTCGCCGGTTGAGATGGCACGATGTTCTGTTGCGTCTTCACGCATTGATTGCCCTGCGGAACATAACCCGCGCCACACGAGAACGGAGTGCAACCCGTGCCGATGAACATATAGCCATTCGGGCACGCCGTAGGCACTACCTGTTGGCGCACACACGAGCCGTTGACCAAGGTGTAGCCCGCTTGGCACTGGACCGGCTGTTGCGCCCGGCATAGCGGTGTCTGGAACGCGTACTCTATGTTTTGCAGACAGGCGTACCGGCGCGATGGATCGCTCTGATCGCCACTGCACGCGCTTACCTTGTTCATGCAGGAATAAAACGCGGAACTACCGTACTGCGACTTTAACGACGATTCGAGATTTTGATTTTTATATTGATCAGTCGGCTGAACCTCGACATGGATGGGGTTGTAGACGCCACCGGGGTCGAACTCTCCGAACGCGAACGCTGTGCTAAGGGGAAAGAACAAAAACACTGCAAGGAGTAGGGATGCTTTTTTCATAACCGATACGGATAACTTGTAAGCCGTCGCGGTCTTGCGCTTCCCCAAACGCAAAAATCCCGCCACGGAGCTACGCTTGCGCGTACGTACCAGTTTCCCGATACGGCAGGTAATGCGACCCCATGGCGGGGTTTTTACGCATTACCTGACTTTTCGACCATGCCGCCATTTCTGACGGTTTAGGTCGCTGTCCTCTCGGACAGTCGATATTCAACTGTGGCGCACCGACACAGCGA
Organism: uncultured Candidatus Saccharibacteria bacterium; assembly: GCA_964442205.1. Lineage (GTDB taxonomy): Bacteria > Patescibacteriota > Minisyncoccia > Phycocordibacterales > UBA918 > OLB19. The sequence goes on from CAYTYF010000001.1 coordinate 41,493, forward strand.
TACGCACTTTTAGAATACTCTTATTGAGCCGTATATTCAACACGAAACGGCGACCTGGGGTAGATCGCCGCTTAGTGTCGCGAGACGCTATCTTTTGTAGCTCTCGATCATCCGCGAGGCTTCACTCTTGGTGATTTCCTCGATGCTTGCGAGCACACGCTCCCGCTCGTCCTCGTCAGTCATGTTGATCTGGACAAGCTCGCGGAGATAGTTCTTTTGCTTCTCCGTCGCTGGCTCGGACGCTGCCGCCCTGTACGCTTCATCGATTTCATTACCCTCCGGCTTGTTGCGGAAGGTGTCGAGTACACGCGTCGCACGAATCGCGGCGTCGGCAATCGCAGAGTTAAACGCTGATGCGATGGTTCTGCTGATGAATCTGTTCATCGGATTGAGGACCGCTGTTCCGCGCCCCTGCGCGATGGGCTTGCCATCCTTCGTGAGCGTCACGAGGAAAGCGACAAGCCCCTCGACATGGCGTAGAGCCGTGAGTGTTTGCATATCCTCCTCGACAACCGCCGTGAGGTTATGCGTTCCCAAGCATTTCTCGATCTCTGCACGAGCTGGGTGCTTCGGATTCTTAGTGTCCGTCGCCTGCTTGCGCAACACCTGTGCCGGATGCACAGGCGATGCGACGCGGGGACGGTAGGTATAAGCTGTTTTCATAACGATTGAATAAGTGAGTTAGTAATTGAAGGTGGCTATGCGACCTTCTCGACCTGGCGGCGATGAAAGAGATTCACCACACGGCGTATCTTCTTCTCAACTTCGCCTTTGTCGTTTTTGACCTCGACATACGAGATCGACTTGAGCGCTCGCTCACCCTTGCGGACACGGAATCCGTACGCAGCCCAGCTAAGCAAGGGCATGGCGTCTGTAGCCGGATCGAACTCCTCGGCGATCTGGTCGCCGTAGCGTTCGCGTATCTGTTCGCGGACGTGCTCGGCTGTTTGTTCCGAACCGCGCCACGGGGACACGAGTGAGTCTTCCATGACTTCACCTATTGATTTCATGTTAGTGAGTAATGACCACACGCATGCATACGACTGTGAGCACGCAAAAAGCTTGGTGTGCTGAATGATTAATATGCTTTTCACTTACCCAAGTCCTACACATCCGAAAAGGGGTACCCGGAGTGGTTTGTTGGGTCCCATCCGGGCTAAGCGGTTCCATACGATACCGGTATGACAGCCAGATTTTCTCAATACAGGACTTTTGTATGATTGTTTCTATGAGCACAAAGCAGCCGCCAGAAATACGAGAGAAAAGACAACTCCTGGGCACCGAGAGGTACTACAAACTCCTCACGGAGAAGTGCGCTGAAACTGGTCTTGGCGTGAGCCGCGACCTTGTGTATTTGGTGCATATGTCCGCGTTGCAGGTTATTGGGCAGGAACTGAACCGACATGGCGTGGTGAGAATCCCGCACGTTGGCACGATCGCCCTTGTCGAGCAGAAAAGCCGCCCCGCGTGGTGTGGCAAGATGCGCGTGCGCCTACCGGCACGCAAAGTGGTGAAGATGGTCCCGGACTACATGCTTCGACGCATCTACAACGCCAAGAAGAATAATCAGTTGTCTGTTTATAGACACACGCGAGACGAGGTTTTCCCTGAATACAGGAACGAAATCCTGTATCCTCGCTCGGGTGCGGAAAAAATAAAATGATGCAACGAAGCGTCTATTTTGCTAGTATCGTCGCGTATGCCAAGGGCTGCCACAACGCCGCCACGACTTCCGGCGGCGGAACATAGAAAGCGCCTCAACGCGCTCTTGAACCTGTACGAGGTCTATAAGGACCTTGTGGCGCTTTATTTGCGCGATATATCCCAGTCGCCTGGCGACATGGATGTGCTCTATATCCGTCGGCTTGTGCCTACGCTTCGCGGGCTTGTAGCGGAGCTTCGCGTGGCGATGCCGGAGAACTACATACCTTTCGACACCTTGTCTCACGCTGGGAAAGCCCTGCGAGAGAGGGGTCAGACAATCGAGGAGGCGCGTGAGAATATATACGCCGCATACGGCGATCTAAAGAAGCTGGCGACGCGCATGGGAGCGGTTGGACAAGAGCCAATCCCCGACATCGAGGCGGTTATTGTCGAGACGAGCGACCTTATCGCGCGGCGCGTTGAGCGAGGCGGTTCCGGCGACCAGCCGAAGGTACGCCTCGTGGACCAACGGATCACCTTTGATGACGATAACGCGCTGATTTCAGTGGGTGGAAAACGTTGTCCTTTGCCCCCGTATAAATACGAACACTACTTCGCCCGCGTCATGTGGGAGCGCCCCGCCGGAGAGCCGGTGTCGTGGGACACCATTGTCGAGGATGTTGAGCGCGAGATGGGACGCCAGGGCATAAAGGAAAAAACATTGATGGACACGATGTATCGCCTCAACGACAGGATCAAAGAAGTCGTCAACACAGACGACGAGCTTTTCTCACGCAAGAGCCAGAACATCGTCAGAAACCACGGGTGATTCACGGTGAGTCGGAAGTGACTCACTCACTTTTTTATATCCTCGCACCGACAGTGAAAGTCGGTGTTTCTTTTTTACCGTCGCTTATATCTAAAAAACACCATGCGCAACCCGAATGACACCAATCGAGACAACGCAGAAGATGCTCGCGAGCCTCAAGCTTTCCGACAAGGAGCTTGAGGAGGTTCGCGATATCTGCGACATGCTCGCGGAGGTTGTTGTGGACGACTGGTTCGAGAAGCGCAAGGAACACAAGCATGAGCGAACAGGAAAATAAAATGCGCGAAATGGCGCACCAGTATCGGGATCGTGGATGGTCGATCATTCCCGTTGGTCGCGACAAGCGTCCATTACTTGGGAGTTGGAAAAAATACCAGAGCGAGCACGTCTCGCATGAACAGATAGACGCGTGGTTCACGCAGTACCCCGAAATGAATATCGGGGTTGTGACTGGTGCGATCTCCGGTATCGCGGTCGTGGACGTAGAAGCTGGTGGTAGCACTGCTGGCTTTCCCCCTACTGTTGCGGCTCGCACAGGGGGTGGTGGTTGGCATCTCTATTACAAGCACCTGGGCAAGGACGTGAAGAATGCGACACGTATCACGGAACTCACGGACATCAGAGGCGATGGCGGTTTTGTGGTTGCCCCCCCGAGCGTGAGCGACAAAGGAGGCTACTCATGGGCACTACCGCCGGAGGACAACGCAATGGCTGACTATCCGGCAGAACTCATTGCTTCCTTCCGCAAAGAATCAGAGACAAAGCCGAACGAACAAGTGGGCGAGAAAGTCCCTGTCGGGCAACGCAACGATGCGGCAACGCGGTTTGTCGGTCACGTGCTCAATGCTCTCCCGACAAAGCTGTGGCAAACGGCGGGATGGGGAGCACTTAAAGAATGGAATACCACCCTGACCGAATCGCCGCTTGAGGAGCGTGAACTGCGATCAGTGTTCGACAGCATCAAAGGGCGGGCGTTGGCTTCGCGAAGCGATACTTATGATGAGACAGACGTCGCTCTTACGCCATTCACGCTCACTGAACTCTTCCAGGAGGAGTTTCCACCGGTATTGTGGCTTGCGGAGAATCTTATCCCACTCGGTGGCGTTACGGCGATTACCGGCGACTCGAACACCTATAAATCGTTCCTGACTATCGCGCTTGCCATGAGTGTAGCGCAGGGACAGCCGTTCCTCGGCAACTTCGCAGCACCCAAAGGCAAAGTGCTTATCGTGGATGAAGAGAATCATCGACGCTTTATCCGAAAACGTTTTGAGGAGATGGGTATGGAACCGTCGAATGACGTTCACTTTCTCTCACAGTGCGGCATCAAGCTCGACAAGGACAACTACGCCCGGGCGCTCAAGGAAGTGCTCGATAAAGAACGTCCGGCACTCGTTGTGTTGGACTCACTCGTGCGCTTCCACAGTAAGGAGGAGAACAGCGCGACCGAGATGTCGAAAGTAATGAGCGAAATACGCAGGCTCACTGCCGACGATCGCGCCGTAGTGGTTATTCACCACCACAAAAAAGATCAGGGATTCCAGCGCAAGAGTGGCGGACAGAGCGTGCGAGGTTCAAGCGATATATTCGCTTCGCTCGACTGCCATATATCTGTCGAGCGCAAAGAGGATCATCTTATTCTTAGCCAGAACAAGCTCCGAGTTCAGAACCAGCTTGAGCCATTCAAGGTGCGGATTGCTCTCAAAGAGAACAGCGGCATCGCCTTCAACTACGACGGCACCGACACGACGCGACAAGACAGGATTCTTGAGGTTGCGGAGGAGATCAAAGCGCTTCTCGGGAGCGCGAGCGAAGCAATATCGCTCAAGACCATTCGCGACGAGATAGACGATGCCTCAAAGAGCGTTATCTCGGAGGCGCTTAAGACACTACTCGCGACAGAGGAGATTATTGCCACACGGCGAGCACGCGGTGCTTACTACTACGAACTTGCCCCCGCTGATGAGGAAGAAACCGCTGAAGAAGCAGACGCAGAGGAGCCGCAGGCGGCGGACGAGGAAGACGATATCAAGCCGGAAGAGATTCCGTTCTAAGCACTAAAAAATTATGATCACAATAACGAGAGTGTCTCGGGAGTTATCAAAAACGATCTTTCTTGAGACGTATGTGCCGGGCAAGCGCGGCACGATAAACGCGAAGGCGCTCTACGAGGCGCTGGTGGAATCAGAAGCGGAGGCAAGAGCCATGTCTATCGCACTCAACGAGTGCGCCGATAAAGACGTGACGGACTACCTTGCATGTGAGATTGAAAAACTTAAAGGAAATAATCAGTAATCAATATGAAGAAAATAACTGTGCGTAAGATTGACCGCCTCGTTCGTAGCGACGCTATAAGCAAGTTCCAGGAAAATCTGCAGGCAGCTTTCGCTGACTATGAAAGCCACTCGCGAAGCGAGAGGGCAAAGCGGGCCTGGGCTCGCCGCAAAGCGAATCGTTAGGAACTATCCACCCCAAGGTCGATTGAGAGTGCTATTGGTTCCAACATCACATTGGGTATAGGTGGATAACAAGCACTAGCTGAAAGGAATACAATATAACCAAAATGGTATGAAATCGAAGATTAAAAAAGTAACAAAAAATGGTAAGCGCTACGCGATCATCTATATACGCGTGAGCGGCGACGAACAGGTCAAAGGGACTTCCCTTGACGACCAAGAGGCACGTTGCCGCCGATATTGCGAGGAACAAGGATACGAGGTGCTCGCCGTCTTCCGCGAGGAGGGAGAGAGTGCAAAGAGCGCTGACAGGAAGGAGTTTCTTAAGGCAATCGAGTTTTGCCGCAAGAACAAAGGCATGGTGGACGCATTCATCGTGTGGAAAGTGGATCGATTCGCCCGAAACAGAGAGGACCATGTGCTCATCCGAAAGACACTCTCCGAGTACGGGACATTGCTGCGGTCAGTTACCGAACCAATCGGGGACAGTCCGACAGAAAAGTTGATGGAAACAATGCTCGCTGGTTTCGCAGAGTTTGATAACGACATACGCGCACAACGTTGCGCTGGCGGAATGCAAGCGCGTCTGTTGCAGGGCATATGGCCTTGGAAGCCACCTGTTGGCTATGCGTGCGCCCAGCATAAGAAGCACGGCGAAAAGAAGACGAAACAAGATGAGCCGAATAAAGAGGTCTTTCCCATCATTCAAGGTGTGCTAAAAGGCATCGCACGCGGCATATATACGCAAAGCGACGCCGTGCGTGAACTACAAAAAACACGCTTCAAAAAACTGACGGGGCAGAAGCCAACTCCTCAACTCGTTGATCGTTTGCTCACCAAGCACCTGCGCTATTACGCCGGATGGCTTCCTAATCCGTGGCATGAGGGCGAGCATGACCGCTATATCAAAGGCAAGCATGCGCCCATGATCGACGATGATGAGATGTACGCTATCCAATACATTAAGAGCGGAAAGAAAATGCGAACCGTTCGTGAACGTGATAATCCGGACTATCCAATGCGCCGGACTGTCCGGTGCTCTTTGTGCAATGAGTATGTGACCGGCAGTGCCTCACGAGGCAACGGCGGCACGTACCCTAAATATCATTGCTACACCAAGGGGTGTCCGATGTACGGGAGGACGCTACGCAAGGCGGATGTTGAGAGTGCGTTTATGCAGCTGCTTGAGCACGTCACGCCCACTCCTGCGTTTTTGGATTACTTCAACCATGTGATACTCACTCATTGGAACGCC
>CAYTYF010000002.1:0-19325 GCA_964442205.1 uncultured Candidatus Saccharibacteria bacterium
TGTCGGGCGGACCGCTTACGAGAGACCTCGTGGTCGATTTTTTGCGCTACTTTAACCACATTCACGCTGTTGATGGCAACCACGCTGTCACTGAGCCAGGTGTGTACTACCGTGACTTTGAGCGCGAGACACTCAAGCACGGAGTTATCAGGCCGAGCTACACTGCAAGCCGAGAGCTCACTACGGTAGGAGGTATGGTGGCTAACAATTCGGCAGGAGAGAAGTCGCTCACCTACGGTAAGACCGAGCGCTACGTGCGGTCGCTCAAGGTGGTGTTGCAAGATGGGATTGAGTACGAGTTCATGAAGCTCAATCGGGACGAATTAGAGCAGAAGAAGGCCTTACAGACCTACGAAGGAGAGGTGTATCGGCGCGTCGAGGCACTCATTCAGGAGCATGAGCGTCAGATCGAATCTGCCCGGCCGCGCGTGAGCAAGAACTCGGCCGGCTACAGCATCTGGAATGTGTGGGATAAGCAGTCCGATACGTTCGACCTGACGCAGTTGTTCGTCGGTTCTCAGGGTACGCTCGGCCTTATCACCGAGATCACGTTCGATCTCGTGAAGCCGAAGCCTGCCTCGCGCATGCTCGTCCTGTTTCTCCGTCCGCGGCACGTGCCGCAGCTCGGTGAGATTGTGAATAAGGTGCTGGCACACCATCCGGAGAGCTTCGAATCGTACGACGACAAAACCTTCTGGGTCATGCTCCAGGTCCTCCCAAAACTGCTCGGTCGACTCGGCGGCAATCCATTCCGCGTCCTCCACAATTTTTGGCCGGAGGTGAAAATGGTGCTGACGGGTGGTCTCCCGAAGCTTGTACTTATGGCCGAGTTCACTGCCGACACGGACGAAGCAGCAACGCAGCTGGCGGCAGCAGCGCAGCAGTCAGTCATGCCGTACGGTCTCGCGAGCCGGATCACTCGTGACCAGAACGAGGCGGAGAAGTTTTGGACGATCCGCCGTGAGAGCTTCGCGCTGCTGCGCGAGCAGGTACGGGGAAAGCACACCGCACCCTTTATAGATGATTTTGTGGTCAAGCCACAGCACCTGCCGGAATTCCTCCCTAAACTGTACGCGCTCCTCGACCGAAGACGCTTGCTGTACACCGTCGCGGGCCACGTCGGTGACGGCAACTTCCACATCATCCCGCTCATGGACTTCTCACGCCCCGACTTCGTAACCACCGTTACCGAGCTCTCCGAAGAGGTGTACACTCTCGTCGGTCAGTACCGTGGCTCCATAACCGGCGAGCACAATGACGGGCTCATTCGCACACCATTCCTCCACAAGATGTTCAGTCCAGAAATGCTTGATGTGTTCCTGGAAATAAAAGACATTTTCGACCCGCACCGCATCTTCAATCCGCACAAGAAAGTCGATGCCGATCCGACCCTGCTCGGTGGCTCGATCAAAACCGTTGGTACGTCGCTGGCGGCAGCAGATCATTAAGCAATCTAAACGCACACACTATGTCAACATTCTCACCAAAAGTAGTCGAAGCCATTGAAAACGCTCCCGCCAGGGCATTCGCCACATTCGATGGCGACTGGGTCAATGTTGTGCCGGTCTCGATGGCGCGAGTCCACGAGGGGACAGTGTGGCTGTTCGATTTCTTCATGGGCAAAACGAGTACCAACTGCGCCAACTGTCAGAAGGCCTCGCTCGCCTGCTGGAACGGTATGGTGGGCATTCAGCTCAAGGCTCACGTGACGTACGTCACAAGCGGTCCCGATTTTGACAGCGCAGTCGAATGGGTCGCTGAGCGGAATCCGAGCCGAGTTGTCAGAGGTCTCATCGTACTCTCGCCGCAGGCGCTCTTTGATGTGAGTCCAGGTGGAGCGTTCTCGACCGAGGAACTCGAGATTCGGGGCCATACTGAAAAGTAATGTCCGCGTGCTTCATTTGAGCACTGGTACTATGAACCTAGCACCTTGAGGGCTTCTCGAACTGCTTCATTTGCACTCGTGACGGTGCTTGGAAGCTGCTGTACCACCCGACGAGCGTCACTCTGCGGGTAGCCGAGGGCAACCAATGCATCAATGGCGTCGGTCATGTAGCCAACCCCTCCGCTAATGTCGCCAGGATCAATGGCTGCGGAGCCTGTACTGAAGGCAGACAGCTTGTCTTCCAGGCCAGCAACCACTTTTTCAGCAGTTTTCTTTCCCATACCGGTCATTTTGGACAGGTAGCCAGGATCTTGTTCTGCAACTGCCTTCTCTAAAATGGCCGTATCGGCTTGGGTCAGTATCTGGAGGGCTGATTTCGGCCCTATTTTAGGCAGCGTTATCAATAATTCAAAGAGGTTTAGCTCTGATTCGGTTTCAAAACCATAGAGATCAAGGGCGTTTTCGCGTACCGCAAGATGAGTAAGGAGGGTGCAGGAGCTGCCAACAGTATGGCTGGGAGACAGCTTCGGTACGAATACCAGATAGCCAACGCCGTTCACATCAAGTACGACCGAGAAAATGTCTCGGTTGACCAACGTACCTTTAAGTCGCCGTATCATGCTTTGGTGCGTACAGTATAGCAAAAGGTGAAGCCACGGCTTCGCCTTGCAATGGCCGCCCTATTGGGGTATAGTTGCGGCCACTAAACGTTATATCAATTAGCTGTATGCCAATCACCCGAGGCGCCAAGAAGGCCATGCGTTCATCGCAAAAAAAGCGTGTGTTCAATGTTCGCCGAACCGGCGCCATGAACGATGCGGTCAAGAAGATCCGCAAGAGCGTCGTGGCAGGCGATGCTGCAGGAGCTGAGAAGCTGCTCCCAACAGCCTACCAGGCCATCGACAAGGCAGTGAAGCGCGGTGTCATCAAGAAGAACACTGCCGCTCGCAAGAAGTCTCGCCTTGTTGCCGCTCTCAAGCGCACCGCCAAGTAAGCAGAGGGAAACTATTTCCGAAAACCGCGACCCGAAAGAGTCGTGGTTTTTACTATTACACAGTTGAGTACTGCCGGACGGGTGCCAGAGTGCGGTACAATTTATGGTGATGAAGTACCACTCGCAGGGGAGGCGGAGTGCTTTCGCCATACGCACATTAACACTTATAACTTTAACAGTGCTGCTTTCTCTCTGCGTGCCAGGAGCCGCAGCGAAAGCGCAAGCGCCAGAGGAGAACTACGAACAGGTCCGCTGTTCTGATGTAGCTCCGGTCGGTGATTTGCTTGTCGGACGGAAAGAAGGTTCGGAACTTACAGCAAAACCTGGAGATATTTTCACGGTCACGCTTGAGGTCGCCAACAGTTTTCCCTACGAACTGAGGAATATTGATATCTCCGCTGCCCTCTATAAGTCCGGCAGCTCTGTGCCACAAGACTGGGTCACTGTTGCGAGTGATCTAAAGCTTGCGTCTGGTGCAGAGACCGAGACAAAGCTCGAATGGAATGTACCACGCAACCTACCGGCCGGAGACTACGAAATGAAGGTCTATGCGGTGCAGGGAAGTGATGCCAGCCCGGCAGTTGATGTGGTGGGTCGGTCGCTTCCAGAAGAGACTTTCCCACTTAATATTACAGGAGATGTTGTGCCTTCAGGCTACTTTGACCTTGATTCAGTTACGGTGAGTGGCAAGCCGGTCAAGCTCGGTTCAACATACCGCTTCGCTGCAGATGCCGAGAATCTAGACGTGAGTATAGATCTTGTAAATACCTTTGCTGATGAGGCTTTTCGAGGCCCTTTGACCATTACGGTGTATGAGGGATTCTATCCTGACCCAACCAAGATCGTGGAAAGTGAGAGTACTGAAGGAAGACTGATCTCTGGCGTCACGTTTACCAAGACACTGAGTTTCAATACCCACTTCGACCGATATCTCGTGGCCGGTCAGTTCTTGGCAGAGGATGGCTCCCGCTCTGCTTTCATGCTCCCACTGGAGCGTACTGATTTCGAGACCATGATGTGGCCGGTCCCTGTGGTTGAGCATCTTGGACTTGTCGAAACAGATCAGAGTGCACTGCGTTTTGTAGGGTGCCTCGGCCACATTGAGAATCCATTCCTGCCTACTGGTTGGGTAACGCCAGCGCGAGAGGTTGATTACACATTGAGTGTGCATAGACTTCTCGAAGGTGGCGCAGTCGCTGACGGTGAGCCGATCAAGACGCTTTCTGGTAAGGGTAGCCTCGGGGGTGAGAATGACACCTTTGGATTCACTCAAGAACTCGGGGATCTGCCAGACCAGTTCGCCCTACGCCTGACCCTCAAGCGTGGAGAGGAGATGCTTGATATGCGTGAGGTTCGCTACCTCTGCGACGACACTCGAACTTGCGCACCTCCGCCAGTTGAGACAGTTCCTCCGGGGAGCGCTCTCTCGCAATTCATTGAAATGGCAAAGGAGTTGATCGGTGATCTCAAGCTCTTCACCTGGATCATACTCTTAGGTATCTCACTACTCTTCATCTTCACGCTGCGTCCATTCCTGAAGCGTCGGAAAGCAGCAGTGCCACCGCAGAACCAAGTGCAGAAACCGAAGGACCCTACTACGAATAGCTAATGTATGACCATGAATAATTCACAACAAACTCTTCGTAGCTACACGTACTGGAAGGCGTTGCTCTTCGCGGTCGTTATGCTTGGAACCTACGCTGCATTCGGCGCATCGAGTGCTGAAGCGGCAGGTGTGACACTCTCCGTCAACGGAGGAAGTTCAGTGTCTATCGATGCCGGCGACACTGTAACATTGGCATGGCAGGGGAGTGGCGTCAGTAGCTGCTCTATCAATAACGGCATTGGCTCAGTGGGTCTTAGCGGCTCACGGATAGTGACACCACCAAATAATGGCGCCACCTACAGCATCACCTGTACTGGTGGAAGTGACAACGTGACGGTATCTGTAAGACCCTACATATCGATGTGGAGCAATCCCAGTACGGTAACACCGGCAACTGCTGGTGCTTCGGGGTCGCTAACGCTCAACTGGAATGCCGTAAACGCCACCCAATGTTCGCTACTAACTGCTCGGGGCCTGACCAACAATGTCACGAGGACAATATTTTCGAACGTGCGACCAGCAAATTCAAATGTCGGCGACAGTATAAACCAACCAACTTTGTACACCATCACCTGTAGCAATCCTCAAAATGGTCAAAGTCGGACCAGTACGTATACGGTCAACTATGGAGCTCCTGGTGATCCCCTCATTGAGACGTTCGACGTGAATCGAACCAATCCTGGCACCTGGGATCCAAACTGGGCTGGTGTGAAAATGACCATCAACTACACTTCAACAAATGCTCAAAAATGTATCCGTCTCGCGTATAACGCAACCAACACGCCGTACACACTGCCTGGCTGGACCGCATCTGCAACCAGTGCAAGTGCCACAAACTGGATCCAAGGGGGGTGGCACGCAACTGTGCCAGCCACGACCAAATTGAAGCTCATTTGCGGACGTACCACTGACAATAAGTGGGATATGCAGGACCTTGTGTTCACCGTAAATCCTGGTTCGACCACCACACCTTCTGCCACTTCCCTTACGGCTGACCTGATCGCTCCAGCAAATATTGCGGTGCCGTCAGCAGCTGATCTGCCTGCGCGCGTTAATGTGCAGATCATGACCGACTACACCAACCGCTGCTCATTCTTCGCCTATAACGCCAGTACGAGCGCCACGACCACCGTTTCCGGCTGGACCAACCGTCTAACTGACTGGTTCCGACGCGAAGGCACCTTCGAGATCCTGCTCAACGAGAGCACACGCCTCAGGTATCAATGTACGCGTACTGCAGACGGTGCTGTTGTAAGAGACGATGCTACGGTCAACGTTACAGTTAATGCTAACCAACCTCCGCAGGTGACCATGACGGCAGTTCCCACCGGCATGGCCAATAATGCTCAGACGGTACGGCTCTACTGGACCGGACTCAACGTGAACCAATGTCAGAGTGCCAATGTCATACAAAACGGTTCAGTGACCGATACCTGGTTCACTGGAACTGTTCCGCTCGCGGGTGTAAAGGGTGTGTCTGTATACAGTAATACGACATACTCTTTGACCTGCACCAATACTGTCACTGGCACTTCTTCGACAGGAAGCGTTACGGTGAATCTTGTGAATGGGGAGGTGGTAGTTGATGACTCGGTCACAGTCAACGTCAATTCGACCTCAACCCCGACCTCAACGCCGCCATTGAGTCAGGCTCAGGTAGACGCCTACCGCAGCTCAGTGACGATTAGCGCTAATCCGGTTGTTGTTCGCCAGCAGGAGACATCAAATGTCACCTGGACCGCCCATCCAGACCTTATTGCCGGTTGTAAACTCTACGAAGGCAACGAGCAGGTGCCGCTCACTGTGCAGTCGAGCACGGTTTCAACATCGACCGGATCCTTTGCGAGTAGGCCACTGAAGGTCCAGCGAGTCTTCACCATTGATTGTCAGATACCGACCGCTGTCCAGACCGCGACGTTCAGCGCCAGCGTCAGAGTTCTGCCGAAGCTCATCGAATCGTAGGACAAGCTCCAACAAAAGAAGCCTGGTCGAAGACCAGGCTTCTTTTTTGCTTCAGATATACACAATACACCTAGAACCAAAGCAAATAATAACAATGGTACGGTACAATTATCGGTAATGAAGTACAATTTCATAGCGCTGCGCGCTCGTTCATTCGTCGCTCTCTTACTAGTAGTAGCTTGTGTAGCAAGTTTGCTCGCTACACTCATGACCGCAACCATTGCGGAAGCACAGGCTCCCGACGGGGTTGAGGTTTCCGATGTTTCTGAATCCACCCAACTCACCTGTAATGATGTTCGGGGAAAGAACGGTCTCGCCGTACTTGTTCCTCATTTGGAAGAGCGGCCCAGTACTGAACCAGGCGCTCAGTTCATGGTGCCGGTCACCATCTCGAACAGCTATCAGTACGAGCTTCGTGACCTCACCATCGGTGCCGTCCTCTTCTACAACGGCAATGCGGTACCTTTTGACTGGTTCACTGCCGAATCTCACATCACGGTAGGAGCAAATTCTCAAAAAGCGGTACCGCTTACCTGGACAGTGCCACACAATGCGCAGAGCGGTTCGTATGAACTTGCAGTTTATATACAGCAGGGAGAGACGCCACATCTTCTAACGAGCGCTCTCGGACGCGACGCCCTCTCCGATAGCCTCGATTTCACTGTTACTGGCGAGGCGCAAGCTGGTGCACAATTCGACATCTCCTCTATCAAGGTGAATGGCAAGGCCATGACCGCCCAGGCGATCAATACCTTCGCGGCTGATACGGAGCAGCTTGAATTTTCAATAGACATCGTCAATCAACTCAAGGAGAACCCCCAGGTCGGACCGGTCACTTTGACTGTCTACGAAAGCTTCTACCCGCACAGCCTCAGTGAGCTTGAGTCCGAGACCTTCGAAGCGCGACTGCTTTCTGATTCACGCTACACCTACAACCTCGACTTCGGCGCTAACTTCGACCAGTACATCATCACTGGACAGTTCAAGGCTGAAGATGGTTCGCAATCATCATTCCTGGTGCTGCTCCAGCGCGATGGCGCGGCCGGTACTCTTACACAGCCATTGCCAACCGTCAGCTTTGTCGGTGTCGCTCCGAAGGGGGACGAATCAGAGATCGTTGCTTGTATAGACAACCGTGAGAGTGCGCTCTTGAGCGAAGATGAACTAGCACCAAGTTACCCAGTAAGCTACCGACTCACAGTTCATCCTATTGATGAAGCTGGCGAGCCAGTACGCAGTGACCTCATTGCGACAACCGAAGGTAGCGCAGAACTCGGTGGCGGCATTCCCGATCTCGGCATCTCAAAAGCTTTCGCAAGTACTGATGAATTCATGGTCCGCCTCGATGTACTCAAGGACGGGGAAGTAGTAGATGTTCGGGAGGTTCGCTATCAGTGTGATCCTGATTTTGGCTGCACGCTTTCACCAGAGATGGGTGGTACCGGCACTGATCGCACCATACTAGGAATTGGTATGGGCGCTCTCATGCTCGGTATGAAACTAGCGACGCTCGCGATCCTCATTACTGTCCTCGCGATCTTCTTCTGCAACATCTATCCGCTCGTTATGCGACGCAGAACTGTGAACAAAGATGTGGGTGGAAACGGTCCTAGCCAACCAAACACGTAAAGAACATTTATGAGTAAGCAAGCAATCATGACAACAACACATTCAGCACTCAATTTCACCGCACGCTTCCTGGTGCTGGCGGCTGCGGTACTGCTCTGGTTCTGCATTGGAACCGCCGATGCTTCCGCTGCAAGTGTAGTACTCACCATCAACGGTTCTGCCAGTGCCAACGTGCAAGCAGGTTCCAATGTGACCCTGAAGTGGGAAGCCGTAGGAGTGACCAATTGTACGATCAACAACGGCGTTGGCGCTGTTCCAAACACGGGCACGCGTACAGTCACTGCACCAAGTTCTGGGGCGGTCACCTACACCATTGCGTGTTCAGGTGCCCAATCGAGCACTGTGACTGTGAGTGTAAAGCCATACGTAGATCTCTACACCACGCCGGCCCAGGCGTCACCGGATGTTGCTGGTGGGTCTGCTGATGTAACGGTGAACTGGAACGCTGTTAACGCTACAAAGTGTACAAAACTTACCGCCAAGAATAACCAGACCGGAGTTACGCGAACGCTCTTCACAAACGCTAACGAACCTGTGAGCGGTAAACGGAGTGACAAGATCAATGGAAACACCACGTATACGCTTACCTGTATCAATGCACAGAATGGTCAATCAGATACTGAGTCCCAGACGGTCACCTTTGTACCATTCGGGCCTCCGCAAATAACCACTTTCACTACCAATAAGGGTACGACTGCACCATGGAGCGCACAGTGGGCAGGCGTTAATTTGAAAGTGCAATTCCAAAGTACGAACACCAACAAGTGTATACGAACAGCCAAAGATAAAAATGGCAATAAGTATGCCCTCCAAGGGTGGACGGCGGAGAATCTAACTGGTAGCGGTACCGATTGGGTGTCAGGAGGTTTCGTAACTACTATCACTGACACGACCACCTTTGAATTGCGTTGTGGCCGTACGTCCACCAATGACTGGGTGACGAAAACCCTCCTCTTCACAGTAACGGGAGTTCCGCCGGCAGGCTCAACGGGTGCAAGCACGACCAATCCGACCGCAGCCATCTTCGCTCCAGATAGCGTCACTGTTCCTCAGGCTAGTAACCTTCCAGCACGCGTGCAAGTTGAAACCAAAACCCAGTATGCCAACAGCTGTACTTTCAAAGCTTTCAATCAGGCTGGAACAGCGATCACTGTGAACGGCTGGACGAATCACCATACCACCCTCAACTTGAATCAGTCCTTCGACATCTTCGTGAATCAGACCACTAAGCTCGAGTTGAAGTGCACAAGGAGTACTGATGGCAAATCTGCGACCGCCAACCACACGATAACGGTGGGTGTAGGGGGAAGCGGGGCGGTGGCAGATCTCGAACTTGACGCTGTTGCTATCGGTCCAAAGAACAACGTGCAGCAGGTACGACTCAACTGGACAGGTGAGAATGTCTCGAGCTGTACCAAAGACGACGTCATCATCAACGGTTCACGAGTCGACAATTGGTACAAGAACGGCACCATTCCACTCTCCGGCGTGACCACTGCGAGTGTCTTCGCGAACACCACCTACTCTCTCACGTGTACGAATGCCGTCACTGGCGAACGAGTCACCGATACTGTTCTCGTAGTGCTCAATTCAAGTGGAGAGGCTGAGATCATCGAAGCTTCTGCCGGGCTCAATACTGGTGGCAGTGGCTCGACCACGCCGAAGGTTATACTTAAGGGTAATCCGAATCCTTCAACCGGTCCTGGCGACAGTGTTGTCCTGACCTGGGATGGTACCAATGTCACCTCGTGTACGGTGACTGGCGGCGGCATCAACGTGTCAGGCGGTACCGATGGTAATACCACGGTCGCGCCAAATGTTGACACCACGTACACGGTCAACTGTACCGGTCCGAATGGCCCTGCCAATGACAGCGAAATGATATCGGTGACCCCAGATAACACACCAGATGTAGAACTCACCATTACAGATCCTTCAACCGGTCCTGGCGACAATGTTGTCCTGACCTGGGATGGTACCAATGTCACCTCGTGTACGCTCACTGGTCCTGGTGTAAATGTAAGCGGTGGTGCGGATGGTTCTGGTAATGCGTCGCCAAACAACAACACTACCTACACCGTCAGCTGTACTGGTCCGAATGGTCCAGCTACCGACACTGAACAGGTCATCGTGCCTAACCTCAATAATCTCGGTAACACGATGGACCTGGAGGCAGATCCTATCGTGGTCAGAAAAGGTGACCGTACCGATCTCACCTGGTCCGCTGACCCAAGCCTCACCTCGCAGACCAGCTGTGTGATCCAGGCAAATGGTGTTGCCATCACTGGCGCTCTTACTGGAGCTGGTGGCACCATTGTTTCTCCGCCACTGAACGCCGAGACCACTTTCTCGCTCGTGTGTGTAGGTGTGACCACTCCACCCGCTGAAGCAACGGTTCGCGTACGAGTACTACCAACTATAGAGGAGACCTAAGATCTAGCACCGATCACGCCAACACGCCGCCCACACAGGGCGGCGTGTTACTATTTTCGGTATGTTTGCGAGGCTTTTCTACTACCTAGAGTGGGTGGCCATCGGCGGTTTATTGGGCGCTTCCTTCCTTCACCCGTGGCTGTGGTGGTTGGCACTGGTTGGACTTGTTATTGCGCTCATTAGAGCCGAAAAAGCAGCAACCACTCAGCATGCCTTTTGGGGTGGTGCAGTAGCAGGAACGGTCAAAGTGCTCTTTGTACTCAACTGGCTATGGTCGATGGGGTTCGGTGACCTGCTGCAGATGAGCAGTTATTTTGCGCTCATGTTTGCCATCGGATTCGTATGGATAGGCTGCAGTCTATCTATGGGCATGCCGTTCGGCCTATTCACGCTCTCAGTACTAAAACTTAGAAACTCCAAACTACGTTTTCTGTACTTACCACTAGTGCTCGTGGGGGTCGAAGTCATTGGTTCGCTTGCCTTCGGGTTGTTCACGCTCGGTGACACGAGTTCGTTTTTGAGTTTTGACTTCAGTTTCGGGTATCTGGGATACACACTTGCGCACCATTACTGGCTCGGACTCTTTGCAGTCGCTGGGGGAGTGTATGCGCTCACGGTGCTCATAGCGCTCCTGGCTCTTGCACTGGTGATACTATTCCGAAATGCAGAGATTCGAAGTCGCTTCACGCAGGCAAGTTGTTTGCTGTTCGTGGTCGTTTGCCTGGCTGTAGGTGCATTCGAGCCTAAGAGTGTGCCCGGTGAGACCAAGGTGGCTGCGATCTACACGTTCTACACAGCTAACAACGAAGCATCAAAAAGGGCACGTGTTGAACAGCAAGACGCTATCAGGGACGCAGCAAAAGCTGCTCTGCAAGCTGGTGCCGGGTATGTAGTGATGCCAGAGACAGTGAGTGTATTTTCTGATCCCAGTGACACCGAGAGAAACCTGGCTTTCATTCGAGAAAATGCGAGAGGGCCGGCTGTCCTGGTAGATTCTTTTGTTGACAATGAGCAGAGTAGCGCTGCAAATGTTGCGGCGGCCGTATATGATACTGGGCGAAATGAGGTGCACATCGTGCATAAACAATACCTGCTGCCGTATGGAGAATATTTTCCATACCACATGAAGCTGTTATTTAGTGTTGCCGGCATCACAACAGAAGAAGTGCTCGATGGTCGAGTTGTATACGACGGTGGTTCAAAGGATCCCATCGATACGCCGAGCGATCTGCCTCGCGTACTCTTCTGTTCAGAGAATATCTCCCCATACCTTGCATTTTTTAGGTCTAGAAATAGCGACACTCCATTCATCGCGCACATGGTCTCGCATGGTTGGTTCCAAGATCCCGACACATTGTGGAATCAACTTGATATGATGCTTAAAACAAACGCTCGCTTTTCTGGATTGCCTATCATAGAGGCAGGGAACAGCACGCCTCCGAGGGCTTTCGATTCCATGGGCCGCGCACTTGAACCCGAGGTCATTCATTCTGCAGGTGGAGTGGTGGCGGTGATGTATGGGATATAGGAGATCGGAAGTAAGTTTATCTCACCAGGAAGTATTGGCTATTTTGTTTCGCTCCACTCACAAAATAGCTCAATCGGGCTTCGATTCCTTGGGCTCATTGAAAAAGCCCAGCCACGAGGGCTGGACCTTTTCAACGAGTGCCCCGACCCGCTCTGTAACCTTGCCCTGCAAGGCACCACAAGGGTTCTTTGGCGAAGTTCAGAATACCAGACCGACCCCACTCGGTCTGGGTTTACTTTACAAACCTGACACCCCCTTGGCATTTCGAGTGCGACAATGCGACACTCCTAAAAAGAAGGGTTTCCAGGGTGAATGAGACAAATAAGACACTATTCTCAGGTTTTTGGTCTGTCTCACTTACACCAAAACCTGACAAATCTGACAGTGGACACGGGTTTCAAATGCCAACAAATGCCAATTTTCTAGCACTCGGAAAGTGACGAATGTGACACGAGAACGGGACATCCCCGTGTCACTTTTTAGCCAACTCGTGCGCTCTGGACTCCTGGGACGAGTTGCGTCATCCCTTGTGTCGTATGACACATATAGCAACAAAAGGACCCGTTGGCGGTATCAGGCAGGTCGTCAAGGCGGAACCCATACAAGTGAGGTACTGCCTATACGCAAGAAAGAGTACCGAGGAAGAGGACAAGCAAGCTCTGTCCATCGAGAGCCAGGTGCGAGAAATGACGGCACTTGCGGCGAGAGAGGGTTTGGAAATCGTCGAGATCAAGCGCGAGGCGCACTCCTCCAAAGAGGTTGGGCAACGGGCGGTATACAACGAACTTCTGCAAGAAATACGTGAAGGAAAGTTCAACGGTATCCTCACCTGGGCACCGGACCGGCTCTCAAGAAATGCCGGAGACCTCGGTGCGGTCGTCGACCTCCTCGACCAGCAGAAGCTCGTCGAGATACGCACCTATACCCAAACCTTCACCAACAACCCAAACGAGAAGTTCATGCTGATGATTCTCGGGAGCCAAGCAAAACTTGAGAACGATCAGAAAATCATCAACGTGAAGCGAGGACTGCGGGCGCGGTGCGAAATGGGACTGCGACCATCAGTGTCGCCAACCGGATACTTGAGCGAGCGGCACTTGGATAAAAAGTGCCAGGTGCGTATTGACCCAAAGCGCGGACCCGTCATCAAACAGCTCTTCGAGAAAGTCGGGAACGACAACTGGAGCGGACGGCAGGCGCACAAGTGGCTTGAAAAGACTGGATTCAAGACACGAACGGGAAAACGGTTCTCGCTCTCCAATCTATACATCACCCTCCGCAACCCCTTCTACTACGGCGAGTTCGAGTACCCGGTCGGAAGCGGTGAATGGTATCAGGGAGCGCACGAACCGCTCATAACACGCGAGCTATACGAGAAAGTACAGAACAACCTGCGTGATCAGTACATACCAAAGACCGAGAGCAAGGAGTTCGCCTTCACCAAACTCATCAAGTGCGGATACTGCGAGAGTGGCATCACCGCAGACGAGAAATTCAAGAAACTCAAGGACGGCGGCACCAACCGCCATGTCTACTACCGCTGCACCAAGGGGAAAGGCGTTGAGTGCACCAATCCTGCTATCAATGAACCTCTGCTTATCGAAGAGCTATCCAAACTGCTCGACACGATAGACCTTGATGAGATTGGTATGCGAGAGAAAATCGAGGAAGAGGTTGCGCGGTACAACAAATTCCGTCTCGGGGTGCTTGGCGCAAAGAATAAAGATCGAGGTGTGAAAATAGACGTACGAGCATATGCGAAGTATCTCCTCAAGGACGGGACAATTACCGAGAAGCGGGAGTTGCTGTCTTGTCTGAAGAGTAAGTTGGTGTTGAGGGATAAAGCAATTGTTCTTGGATTTTGATAAGATTAGTTAATGGGAATAGAAAGTAAGAAAGAGATAATGCCAGAGATGCCTGAGACAATTGAGCTAGAAGGGATTGCCTTTGTGTTCGTAAAAGGACAGCGCGACGGTAATTCGGCTGTATATAAAAGCTCTGACTCATATCTACGAATAGGAGAGGCACACAAAATACATTCTGATCTGGCTCTTCATAAACGAATGGAGTCGGCTGGATTCCCTGTAGCGAAGCTAATTGCGGAGGGAGAGCTAAACGGAAAAGCCTATTTTATAGAATCTTCGGTAGGTGAGAAAACTCTCAGCACCACATTCGCCGAGGAGGCTGAAACCGAAGGAGCAATAAGTGAGGAAAGTTTCAATCAGTTTCTAAACATCACTGATCAATTTGCTCGTGCCCAGTTGTGCACCCAAACACCCGAAAGAGATTTTGAGGGGTTTGCTGATGGTATTCATTTGGACATTCTCTGCCAGGAGCTACCAGATTATGCGGAAAAAATACAAACAAGATTTAAGGAATTACAGGAAAGAACATCAGGGCTGCCTTTTGTAATTAGTCATGGGGATTACAACCCACACAACCTCTATCCTGGAGGAGCTATAGACTTAGAGGACTCTTATCATGCGCCCTTCGGCCACGATCTGATTGGAGGAATTGTATCCATAGACTATTTCCCTGATTCAAAAGAATTTGAGTATTTTGCAAAGTACAGGTTTTCTGAAGAACAGAAGAAAAAATATCTCGACCTTCTTGATGAAATCTGCAATGAGCAAGGTCTGCCAAGACTCTCCGATTTCCAGTCGGACTTTGAGTTTACTAGGGCAGTCTGGTTACTGGTACGCATGCACAAATGGCCGAAGATTCAGAAGTTCCGTTACGATAAATTTATCGAAAAGTTCTTGAGCGACTAAAGGCTGGTTGGGTTCACAAAACCAACCCATAGTGGCTACATGCCACTCGGTCACTTGAATTAGCACTAGTCTGTGCTCTCACCAGGAATCGAACCTGGATTACAGGTACCGCAAACCTGCGTTCTATCCATTAAACTATGAGAGCAAAGCATCAGCCGAGTAGGCCGTGCGGCTGCGATGATAACACAGAAATTACATTTTAGTAATAGTGTGCGTACAGCCCTCCTTACAGGAGCGGTACACCTTTTGGATATTTCTTTTCGCTCCAGCTCAAGAAATGTCACAAAAGGTCTTGCGAAATGCCCCCGGCATTTCTCACCTTAAAATCCGAAAAACTCCAGCAATTTGGTGGCGAATGGTTCCTCGAGATGCTCTTGCTGGAGTCTCGGTTCGATGAGGCTTTCCACCTCGTCTATGTACTCTTCAGGAAGAGGGATAACGATGAGCGGCATGAACATATGTTCAGACTTAATGATGAGGAGCGGGTCAACAGCGCTCTCGGTATCGATGCAGTAGGATTCAAGCGTACCGTAAGGGTAGAGTCGGTTGTTCACACGTACTCCGCGTGTGGTGACAGCAAAAGGAATGACGGCGGGCTCGCGGCTGGCGAGCATGGCCATCACAGCACCACCGACAATGATGAGGATACCGAGGAGTGGGTTTCCGAGAAAGATCGCTGCAAAGGCTGCGGTCACGGTAAGGATACCGAGCGCCCAATACCAGTCTCCTTTTTTTTCGGTATGGTAGTGCTCCGGTGCCTCCCACGTTACGCTCTGCAGCTGCGGTTGCATAAAAAAAGTATAGCACGCTGCATTTGACAGGAAGTGAGGCTGGATTGATAATTGCCACCCTTTGGAGTATAGTCCCGTCCGGACTGGTCGCATGGTGCGGCCATGTTCCAGGTGAGGAGTGACGCATGACACTTGCCGAAGTAGCGCCAAGGCCCTGTGTGGTCTGTGTTCCCCCTGCGGGAACGATGGAAGGCGTGAACAATACGGTCACTAACGTGTTTGAGGAGATGGGATTTCGCCTGCTCAGCAGCAGTGCAAAAGAGTTGAGTGAGGCCGAGATCGAGTGCATGCTCGGAGGGCGCAGAGAGCCCGGCTTTTCCGAAAGATCCAGGCAGTTCATTGGCAGCACCATGTTGTTTATCTTTGAGATACGCATCGAGAGTAACGAGTTCGATGAATTGGTGAGTGAAGCACTGAGAGTGGTGCGCACAAAGCATGGGTACCACTGGGAACATTCTTTCAACCCCCTTTTCATTCCGGCCAAGGACATGCTGAAGCGGTTGTTGTGTTTTTTTAGAATGCAGAGTGCTGTAGCTACGGCTGCTGCATAACCTAAGGCCGCGGGTAACACCGCGGCCTTGCATATTTTTAGGGATTCGTCCTCGGAATTCTAAGTAAAATCTTTAGCTCCGCCAAAGGTTTGTCCTAAGGTTACGGGACAGCCGCTCGCAGTACATTACTTTGTCGGGGTATTCGAACACTACATGTTCAGTACCCCAATTGGCTATTTTGTTTCGGTTCGAAGTGCTGCCAGCACTTCTCACTCACAAAATAGCTCAATCGGGCTTCGAATCCCCAACGCAAGCAAAGCAGTTTGCTTGCTCCCCTCCGCCAACAAAATATGCGCCCGAAGGCGCTGTTTTGTATTGGCGGAGGGGGAGGGATTCGAACCCTCGATACCTTTCGGTATGGCGGTTTTCAAGACCGCTCGTTTCAACCACTCACGCACCCCTCCCTGGATACGCTCGAGGATAGTAGCAGAAAACCACACGCTTTCCAACTATGGTATGCTTTCGCAGTATGCGATCGATGGGTATTGATTATGGCACCAAGCGGGTAGGCATCGCTTTCACTGATGAGGGCGGGGCGATGGCGTTCCCGCACGCGGTCGTGCCAAACGACAACAAACTCGTGGCTACGATAAGCTCACTCGCTGGCGAGAAAAAGGTGGGCACCATAATCATTGGTCACTCAATGAACCTAGATGGCAGCGACAACAAAGTGCAGCAAGGCATCACCGAGCTAATTGGTGACCTAACACTCGAAACTGGCCTACCGATAGAGCTGGAGCCGGAGCAGTACTCAACTCAGGCGGCATTGCGACTCCAAGGCCGTACCGAGATGACTGACGCATCAGCTGCCGCACTCATTCTTGAGAGTTACCTTACCAGAACCAAACAAGCCTCATGATCTCCTACGATGATTTTGCAAAATTAGAGATACGCATCGGTACCATTCTGACCGCTGAGGTGGTCGAGGGTGCGGATAAACTCCTCCGACTTACTGTCGACATCGGAGAAGAGACTCCAAGACAGATCGTTTCAGGTATCCGTGAGTACTTTGCGGATCCGTCCGAACTTGTTGGCAAACAGGGTCCTTTCCTCACCAATCTCGAGCCGCGTACCATTCGTGGACTGGAAAGCCAAGGGATGATACTAGCTGCAGCTAACGACGAAAAATTCGCACTCCTCAATCCCCACGTCGAGCTGCCTCCAGGTACCGCCGTTCGCTAACTTCTCGTGTGAGTTAGCACTGAAAGCAACCGGTCGCGTAACGTATACTTATGGTGTATGTCGCTCTTGGTCACGCTCGGTTCGATACTGCCGCCGCCAGCATTTTTGGAGATGCGGAGCCTTGGCGTAGATATCTCTGACACCTCGCTCAAGTACATAGAAGTGACGCCCAAAGGGCACCATAGTGAGACCTTTTCCATACGCTCCTGGGGAGATATCGACATTGACGACGGCGCACTCAGTCGTGGTGTTGTACAGGAACCCATCAAGCTAGTGGCGGCCCTCAAGGAGGTGAAAGCGCGCACTGGGATCAACATGGTTCGTGTATCGCTGCCGGAAGAACGAGCCTATCTCTTTGAGACCAACGTTAAGCGAAACACCGCACCGGCAGACATTCGTGGACTTCTCGAATTTCGCCTCGAAGAGAACGTGCCACTCTCGCCTCGAGACGCCTACTTCGACTACGAGATCATTCCAGATGCCTCAAGTGCATCTGAGTACCGCGTTCTCGTGACCGTTTACGCGAGAGAGACCATCGAAAGCTACTACGAAGCTTGTTTGGCGGCAGGGCTGCTTCCGCTTTCGTTCGAGGTCGAAGCGCAGGCGATCGCCCGGGCTACCATCACCGAGCATGATCCAGGTACCTACATGATCGTCGATTTTGGGAAAACGAGGACCGGTGTCGGCATTGTTCACCAGGGTGTTCTTATGTACACCTCGACCATTGAGATCGGCGGGGGAGACCTTTCACGTGCGCTGCGGGCACACCTCGGCGACGTGCCAGAATCCGAGCTCACAGAGCGCAAGAACACAGAAGGCCTCATAACCAACCCTAAAGAGCCGGAAGTGACGAAGGCGATGATCGAGACCTTCAACAGTATCTTGAGTGAGTTAAAGATGCGTATTGAGTACTGGAATACTCGCAGTGTGAACGACGATATCAGGCATATTGAGGCCATAATCCTCTGTGGCGGCAGCGCGAACATGAAGGGTATTCAGCGCTACGTTACCGATCACCTCGGCATCACCGCCTACCGCGCCAACGTGTGGGAGAATGTACTTTCTCTGAACGATGACGTACCGCCTATCGAGCAGCGCTTCGCGTACGGATATGCAACAGCCATAGGCCTGGCGCTCGGGGCATACATATAAGAATCTATGGCAAACCTGATCCCACCACAAGCACTGAAGAGAGTACGCCGCGAGTACTTCGCGCGGGTAGCGGCCGTGTGGCTATTTCTCATCGCCGCTGGGATCAGCGTGGTCGCGCTTTTGTTGCTGCCGGTGTACGTGCTCATCGAGAACCAGACCAAAGCGTACGCCGGACAGTACGATGCGGCAGCAGGGCAGAGCGGCGAGTTCGCAGAAATAAGCGATACCATTACTCGTTCGAATTCGGTTGCAGCCACGCTCCTCAACGAGAATCGTTCGGTTGCGATCTCCGAGTACCTTAAGGTTGTGACCGGTGCTGCAAGTGACGGCGTCACCATCACGCAGTTTGTAGTACCTAAAGGCACTGACCCGATCGTGGTCGGCGGCCGCGCTAGTACCCGATCGAAGCTAGCTGCATACAAAGAAGCGCTCGAAGAAACGGGCAGCTTTGAACGAGTCGAGCTTCCGATCTCAAGTCTTGCGAGCGAGCGGAACATCGACTTCTCGATGCAGCTTGTACCTAAAGCAGTGCAATGAATCGTATGCTAGAGACCAGGACAAAATTTGCTCTCATCATCGGCGCCGCGGTTGCGGCAGCAGCCATTGCCGTACTCGTCCTTATGCTTTTGTGGCTGCGACGGGAGAGTAACGAACTCGAAGCCCAGGTAGGAGTGATCGCTGCCAGCTTGGCCTACGAAGATGAGTACGCAAAACTCACGTCGCTCATTTCTGAGAGCGAAGCTGAGCGGGAGGCGCTCGAAGAGCATCTCCTAAAAGAAGATGACATCGTTTCGTTCCTGGCTGAACTCGAACAAGCAGGTCGTTCGCTCGGTCTCGCTAT
>CAYTYF010000002.1:19335-47001 GCA_964442205.1 uncultured Candidatus Saccharibacteria bacterium
TCAATGTTGCAGAAAGTGATGGCTCAACACCGTTCGCGACCCTCAACGTCGTAATGAACTTCGAAGGTAGTGCAAAGGATGCTGAGCGATTCTTGACCCTGCTCGAGGCTCTGCCGTACGCGAGTAGCATCGAAATGTTCTCATACAGCGTGCAGGGAAGAGGCGACGGATTGTCGACGGTAGCTGGTTCGGTGTCATTGCTCGTGAGCGTGCAAACCTATGAGTAGCTTTAACAACATCTTTTCAAAATTCGGTCGGAAAGGTCGCGGTGGTGCGAACCGTTTCAAACCGCGCCCGATGCGACCTGGCCGCGACTGGCTCTTTGGCATCTTTTTCTTCACCGTGATCGTTGCGTGCGGCAGTGTTGCGAGCGGACTCATGTTCATGCGGTACAGTTCGACCACCATCGAGAGCGCGTCCACCGACATCACCATGCCTCGGTACAACCAAAAACAGGTGGATGATGCACTCACTAAATTCAAAGGCCGAACAGCCACCTTCAAACATATCCTCAGCACTGGTGCACCGTTGCCAACAGAGCCGGTAGCGCCAGCTACAACAACTGCGCCGGTATCACTCCCAACACCAGAACCCGAGCCAACACCGGCAGTAGAGGGAGCAATGCAGGTGGAGTAGATCTGTAATGTATAAAAAATGCCGTTGCTCGAATTGTGTCGAGCAACGGCAGTTGCAAGAGGTTCAGCCGAATGCGTAGGCCCCGAGGGCGGCTTTGAGTCGAGGTGCTTTAGTAACACCCTCCCACTTCCCATCCAGTCCGAGCACTTCGATGTCGATGAGTCGCCCCATGAGGTCGAACTTTTGGGTTCGTACTCGAACGTGCACCCAATCGACTTCTCTCGATTCCGCCACGCTGAGTTGAACGCGTTTGAGCCAAGCTCGAGCGCATGCATCGCAGAGCCCGACATCCTTCAGTGTCTGATGCTTCACGCGCGCAGGCTGCTTCCTGCTACAGCAGGGGTGCCCGTCCATTCCTTCGCAATAAATGGTCACCTTTTGTCTCCTCAACGTACGTTGATGCTGCATTATTTATACTATATTTTGGGTAAAAAGTCAATGAAGCTGAGGTAAAGAAAAAGGAGGCCGTGGGGCCTCCGTAGTTTTGAACTGGGCGGGGTCCGCCCAGTTCGTTTTTGGTTTTAGAAGAGTCCGAACAGACCGCTTCCTTCGTCGATGACGTGGGGTTTGATGTCCCACATGACCGGCTCTTGAGCCTCGTGGTCCACGTCGTCGAGGTAGTCCTCGATAGCGTTTCTGTCTAGGCCGTTCGGTGCGGCGGGCTCGATGTCCCACATGACCGGACCGCCATCGTCCTGGTTGAAGCTGATCGGCGCTTGACCAGGACGGTTCAAGAGACCTTCGTTCGCGGTCGCCTTACCGGCGTTGTGGTCCTCCATCTGCTCGAGCAGGTCCTGGCGGTCGTTATGTTCGCGAACTTGAGCCGGCGTCATGTTGTCGAGCGTGTTTTTGACGTCGGCGGGATCGTTGATGTCATAGAAACCATTACGTATCGCTGTATCCACGTACGTAAAGGTTTCAGACGAGACAGCCGCTCCGCCGACCAAAGCGGCACCAGTCACAGCTGCCGGTGGAACAGAGACACCGAGAAGAGCTGCGCCAGCGGGAATGCCCGCTCTGATGAGGGCGCCGGTGCCCATAGCAGCTGCTGTACTTGCAGCACCCGGCACAACATCGCCTGGTACGTTGTCGAGCGTAAAGATGCCCGGCGCCCTATCGACGATGGGGACGTCGAGACCGTAGTAGACAGTGTCGGAGACTGCCATTGCTGGCGGGGTAGTTCCGCGACTGAGCATTGTGCCAGTGAAGATGTCGGTCCCAGCCTTGAGGAAGGGATTTGCGACCAGTCCGGGCGCATACTCCCTTATCGCGCCACTTATGTACGGAGTAACTTGCAGTGAGAGCATCGTTGACGCCATGCCTGGAGCGTACCGCTCCATGGCCTGCAGTCGATGTGCTTGTTCTGGGGTCAGGTCGTCGAGACGAGGATCTTCAGGGATCTCACCGCCGACCAGTGCGCGAACTACAATGTTACCGAACTTGACCGGATCAGATGGATTGAGATGCTCTTCAAGAGCCGCTTTCGCCTGGTCCGCATTATACTGTGCGTAGACAACATCACTATTAAGGGAAGGTCTACCATCCGCAACGCCTGCTGCATACTCCGCAGCGTTCACCGCCTCACCCACCAAACGCTTGGTATCGGCGATGTCGTCATCCCGTTCCGTACGGAGTTGCTCCGCGAGGCTCGGACTGTTGACGACAGCCTGTACCGCAGCGTCGAGGATCTGCACTCCAACCAGATTGGCGTGCGCGTCGTCGATACCTTTTGCACCGAGCTCAGCTCGGTACTCGGGCAAGCCGTAGGCATTGCCGTAAGGCTCAGTTGACGGCTGAGTAAGCTGGAGGTTCCTGGTGGCCGCGCGGTCAATGTCGCCGACCGCCATCTTCTCCAGGTTATCGAGCTCGCCCGGTGCAAGCGGGCGATCAAGCAGATCGCCCGCTTCGATTTCGGTAGCAGGGTCGGGCATGAATCCTGGCCGTGCCATCGGTCGAAGGGGACCGGCATCAACTGCGTCGGTAGAAGGTCCGTCGACCGGCCGTTGCAGGCTCGCCATGACTTGATTCATGACGAGTTGTTCCGGCGCGGGCCGTGGTTCTGGCCTGGTGACCATTTCTCCGCCGAAGCCCAGAGGACCAGTATTGGGCAGGTCGAGCGCATCTCCGAGCGATTGCTCGTCCGGAACGAAGCTGCCCGTGACCGGTGAGTCGAGAGGTGGGCGCGCCATCGTGACCCCGTCCAACCCCTGACCGGGGTCGAGCGAGAATGACGCATTAGGCGCGAGACTGGCGAGCGTGAGCTTCGAAGTGTCGTCGTAGGAGACGGTCACTTCTGGTCGAGCACGAGGCCCGTCGACCATCTGCCCGACGGTGTACCCGAGTGGGCCGTCTGTCGAAGCCGGCAGGTCGAGTACCCCCGCAAGCGACATGATGCCTCCCGAAGAGGAGGACTCATTGCCGAAGTCGGGGTGAGTGATGCCGTCGATGGTTCCCAGGTTGGTCGGAAGTGGCGAAAGACCGAGCGCATGCTCGGCTGCACCTTCGACCGTCATTGGGCTGCCCAATCCAGCACTCAGAGCGCCTGTTGAAACGCTCCCCATCAGGTCGCCGAGCTTGAAGTCGCTCGGAGGATTGCTCAGCTCAATAGCGACTTTCGACGGAGTGACCGTCGCTGTCGGACGCGGTTCTGGCCGTGAGACGATGCCGCCGGTCGGGTAACCGTACGATGACCCGTTGCCGTTGTCCGTAACGCCGGCACTGCCGAAGCTGTTGCCTTGGGGGCTGTGATCCGAGCTGCCTGAGCTGCTCGGTGACGATACGGGTGATCCGGCATTGGGTGAATACGAACTGGGATCGCTGTAACCGGGAGTGGTTTGACCCCCGTAGCCGTTACCAAGAGAATCACTGTGGTCGTAGCCTCCGCTTCCGCCGAGACTGTAGCTGTCGCTACCGTAACTGTTATTGCCGAGGGAGTTACTGTGGTCGTAACCACCGGATCCCCCAAGGTCCGAACTAAAGCCTGCTGCAGGCATGCTGCACTTCCTTCTTATCAGCGGCAATTAATTGCCGCGCGAGTTACACTGTAGTCCGCAGTTGCCAAAGCAACCCCGGACATAGTTCACCGCTGTAGCTGTTGGTATCCTCCTTATGTTATTGCTGTCTGTGGAGCAGGGAAGCCCGCTCCATGTTCTAGAAAGTTCTGTCAAGGAACAGGTTGAGCTGGCATACATGTGCCGCACAACATTTTCGGTATAGTAGCAAATTAGTTAAAAAATATAGGCTCTGCACCAACACATACCTCAGATTTGACGAAGTGTAAAGAAAGGGGTGGAAATGGAAATAGAACCGTCCCCGGAATCCTAAGCAAAATTTACACTACGTTCAATTTTGCTAAGGTTCCTGGACGGCCGCTCGCATCGCGGGCATTAGGAATAGCCAGCGATATGCTGCGCGGCTTCGATTCCTGACGTACGCAACGAGGTTGCGTACTCTGGGGGCACACATGACAAAAGACGGCTTGAGCCGTCTTTTGTCATGTGTGCCCCCGTGGCGTTGCGGAAAAATACCCATCAAGCCCTGTAAGCGTTTCTTGGTGACTGAAATCAGTCTTTCCTGACCCCTCTCGGTAGGGCCTGTTTAAAGCCAGATGTTACAAATCTGACACCCAAACGGCCATTTAATAGGCAACGAATGAGCGATTTTTTAAAACGGATATGGCTCAAAATAAGGGTATTATCGCTAAAAAAGCCGGTAGTATAATAGAGGTATATGGACACAAGAAATACACTCTCTGCGCTCCGCCAAGCTCTCGTACGACGTAAAGCTATCGAGGATCAGGTACGGCAAGCGATAGAACCAATAAAACCAACGCTTCGCTTTATCGCTGAACTTCAGGCTATTTATCAGGAAGTATACGGCGCTGAGCCAGTTGCTGAGATATCAGCGGAACCAGCTCTAGAGCCAGTGAAGCAGGTAAAGCCAAAGACCAAGAAGGAGGTCTTATTCACTGAGGCGATAGTAAAACTCCCACTTAACGCTAAATGGGAGAAACTCACCATCAGTTTCATCAGTAGCCAAGATATTAAGGTGAAATACGGAGACACAACCATCGGTGAGTATTCACACGAGGACTTAGGCTTTGCTCAAGATAATACTGAGTGGAAAAAACCAGACCGACGCTGGGCTCTTTTAACAGTACTGGCAGTCGCTAGTAAGTTTGAGCCAAAGATGGTGATGACGAAGGATCATCTAATGAACGTCTGCGGAGTGAAATCCCAGAATGCAGTTGAAAAACAAAAGAGTGATCTAGCTAAAGGGCTACGCCTTGCGTTTGGCATCCAAGAAGATCCGTTTGAGCGATATACACACGAAACTGGCTACCAGCCCAAGTTCACCCTTCTGCCTGAAAAAGAGATGCGTGGCGATGGTGAACTACATCATTCAGGAGCGGTAGACTTTGAGGACGTAATATACCAAGACGACTAGCTTTATAGTGCCCATATAAATAAGGGTTTACTGTGATAAAATAGGTTTTATGTCAATCGAACGAGGAATTCGGCAAGATGAAACGTGGATCACATCTGATCCAGTAGTTGGGTGTGCTAAAAACTGCAACTACTGTTTTCTTCAAGGTTATGACAAGACTCAGAAACCAGGTATGCCGATTATGTCGACAGAAAAGGCTGTTGACCAGATTATTTCGTTCGAAAATTACAGAGAGGATAGTCCAATCATGGTTGGTAGCGAGACTGATGCTTTTATGAATCGGTCAAACATCGACTATTTCACAGAGCTGTTTAAAACTTACGCCGAACGAGAGTTGCCAAATCC
This sequence comes from uncultured Candidatus Saccharibacteria bacterium, assembly GCA_964442205.1. GTDB lineage: Bacteria > Patescibacteriota > Minisyncoccia > Phycocordibacterales > UBA918 > OLB19. The sequence goes on from CAYTYF010000002.1 coordinate 24,763, forward strand.
ACTTGTGTTCTCGACTAAGTGCAAAATTCCAGATGAATTCATTGAACTTATAAAGGCAAATGAAGCAATTAAAACAGTTTTTTATTTGAGCTACTCAGGTTTGCCACAGACACTGGAACCTGGAATAAAAGGAGATCAGATTAGAAGTAACTTTGAGAGACTCAAAGACGCGGAGATTCCAACTATCCATTACTGGCGACCGTTTCTCCCACAGAATTCTCATCGTGAAAAGATTCGAGAGATTATTGATTATGTGGCAGAACAAGCTACATGTAGTGTAGCAGTTGGTCTAAAGAGTAATGATGAAATCATTAAGCACTTGATAGCAGCGTGGCCTGAGCTTGGTGAAAATGCTGATCTGGCAAATCAGTCCGCTGATGTCTGGCCTGAAGGCGTGAGAGATTATGTAGAGCAGTATACGAGTGAGCGACATCCAGACTATCCGTTGTTTTGGGTGAATTCGTGCGCATTAGCTTATGCACTGCAACGACCTGATTTCAATGCCATGTTTGAAGGAACGGTATGTGCCGAAAATCATTGCCCTCCAGAACAACGAGAACGATGCGCTATTAATCTTCTTGGATATAAGCCGACGAACGATGCCGTACAGGAAGCCTTAGATCAAATGGATTTAGATTACACTTTTGATCTAAACGAAGAAGAGAAGATGATTTATGTTGACGGTGATGTTAGTCACGGACAACTTATCTACCTGAGACAGAAACTTAACTATCCAATCAAAACACGTGGTGATTTTTCGAGCACCAATGAATGGGCTGGTCAAGCATCAAACAGGGAATCAATGCACCTACCGTATGCTTCAGAAAATTTTGATATTGATGTTATCTGGGAACGTGCCCAGTATACTCGCAATCTGTTTCGCTCAGTAGAAAGAATTCAGTGGGGTGCTGAACAGTACGCACTTGAGTTAATGGTGCAGGTTGGACACCTTTCTGATTTAGTGTTGCGACAAGAGCACAAACTTAACAAGCGTTCTGAAGAGGAAAACGCTGATGCTTTGGCTGATGAAATTAGCGATGTGATATTAAATATATTTTCAATTGCCGACGAATTTTCTTTGTCGTTGCCGAACTTACTTCGGGATGAAATGGGTTTAAAGCGAACGGAAATAGTAGACAGTGCGCAGTTGGTTGAGGGAAAGCGAATTGAGTCTGAAGAACAGATTAGTCAGGCAATGCTTGAGCTGTCAAAACAGTCTGCCTTACTTGCGAGCATGGTTACTGAAGTGGTGGAAGATAAAGCAAAGAAAGAAGACTTAAAGAAAGTTCTCCTAGAAGCGTTTGACGCTGCTATGGCAGTGCTTGATTTCTATAAGGTCAATTTGCATAAAGCTTTCGACAAAATGATCCTAGAGTCAGAAGCCTTTGTAGAGAAGAATAAGCTTGAATAATTAGTATGGAAAATGAACAATTAACCACTTACAACGCCTTCAATCAGCCCATTGGGAAAGCTGATCGATCTGAAGTGCATAAAAACGGTTTATGGCACCGGTCAGTGAACTACTTAGTTCTCGATCAGCAAAAGCGGACTCTAATCTTTCAAGATTCAAAGACTCTAGATCAATTCGATAAGGACACCTTTTTTATCAAGATGAATGGTGGTCATGTTCAGGGTGATGATATGAAAAGTGAGATGGCTCGCGAACTGCATGAAGAGCTCGGTTTGGAAGCATCTCAAGCGTTGAACATACATTTTCTAGGTGTGTATCAAGTATCGTTCGAGCCAACGGAGGATTTTGTAAACCGTGAGTTCATGTATTTTTATCTAGTGAGTTTTGAGAACGTACTACAAAATGTTGGTATGGATGATGCTGAAGTGAAGACAGTTTTAGAAATCCCGATTGATGACACAGTCGATTTGTTAACTGGTGGGAGAGTGGAAGTTGAGGTGTCTGCAAAAGATGTAAATAGTACAGAAATGAATCTGACTCTCACAAACGAGGCATTCAAGAATTTTACCGACGATGCATTGTACTTGAGACTTTTCTTGGCAGCGCAAGATTTTTGCAACGGTAGAGATCCTAAACACATTGTAATTTAGAACACCCTCGACCGGACATGGTCGAGGGTGTTGGTTATGGAGCGTGTTTCGTATCAGAATAGTGACATAACTCGCTCCTTCGAGAAAAAGATCACAGCTTCTCGGAAGAACTGGTCGAAGTTCATGCTCGAATGTGCGAGGTTGTTGGCTATGTCGGTCCCCATCTTCCGAATGGTTCCCGGCGGACTGAGCTGCGGTTCGTTGATGCCGACCAGAAAGTTCAGGCGATCAACTGCTCTGCGGCCGGTGACGATTATTCCGTGACACTCGCCAGAAGTGATGTGCCGGCAGAGGTCTGCGAAGTAGGCTTCCTCGGCACATTGTTGATAGAACAGCCTCGCCTCAGGAAGAGTGAGACTGCGACGGTCTTGCATAACGATCTCCAACCCGCTGTTGGTGATCATTTCAAGACACTGCTCGACGAGTTCGCGCTCGACACAGTCAGGTTTCAGAAGACACATTGAGTAGATCATTGAACCACCTCCATTGGTGCGAAAATTGGTGTCTGGCTGCATAATGCCATTATTTTGATAAAAAGCAAGGTTTTCGCTGAAATCTCAGCAGTAGATGGTAGAGGGACCATTAATATAAAACACCCTCGCAATCTACTATGAGTAATAAAATTACTTGGCACACCGAGACTCGCAAAGTCGATGATCTCGTGCCATACGACAAGAACCCTCGCACCTTGTCGGACAAACAACGTAAAGACCTTGAAGCGAGCATTATCAAGTTCTCTCTAGCGGAGATTCCTGCGATCAACACCGATAACACTATCGTGGCAGGGCACGCCAGACTGAAGGTAATGCAACTACTCGGTCGCGGGCAAGAAAAAATTGACGTGCGAGTACCAAACCGCACCCTTACCAAAAAAGAGTTCGAGGAATACCTCCTGCGTTCCAATAAGAATACCGGCTCGTGGGACTACGAGCTCTTGCAAGGCTTCGATACTGAATTCCTCTTGGATATCGGATTCGATGACGGCGACCTCTCTGACATCTGGGACGATGTGCTCGAGATTGATGACGATGAGTTCAATCCAGAGAAGGAGCTGAAGAAAGCTGAGAAAACTGACATTAAGTCTGGTGACTTCTTCAAGCTCGGTAGCCACTATCTCATCTGTGGTGACAGCACGAACCCCGAGACAGTGAAGCGACTCGTTGGTGATACCAAGATCGACATGTCATATGTAGATATTCCGTACAATATCGGACTTTCGTACGATAAAGGCATCGGTGGCAAGAAGAGCTACGGCGGTGTCGTTGACGATAAGAAGACAGACGCTGAGTACCGCACCTTTGTACGTACACTAATGCAAAATGCGGTGGACGTTTCTGCTAAGGACTCGCACCACATCTGGTACTGCGATTCAGCGTATGTAGGCATGCTTCAAAACCTATTCGTTGAGGCAGGTATCGCATACAAACGCACTGCACTTTGGATCAAAAACGGTATCAATCCAACGCCACAAGTAGCGTTCTCGAAAATCTACGAGCCTGCGCTCTACGGCACGATTGGTAAACCGTACCTCTCTAAGAAACACACCAAGCTCGCCGAGATTCTGAATAAAGATATCGGTATTGGTAACGCTACCATCGATGATGTCACTGACATGATCGATATCTGGCTCGCTAAGCGTGACGCAGGTCAATCCTACGATCACCCAACGCAGAAACCGCTGTCTCTGCATGAGCGACCACTTAACCGTTGCACCAAGATCGGTGATAACGTACTCGATCTCTGTGGTGGTTCAGGTTCAACCCTCCTTGCGTGTGAGCAAATGAAACGTAATGCGTTTCTGGTCGAGCTCAACCCCGTCTTTGTTCAGGTAATCATCAACCGCTATGAAAAATTCACTGGCACCAAAGCTACCAAGATCAATTAAGACGGGGGACATCATCTGTCTTGGTGAGCACGTCCTTATCTGCGGTGATTCTTCCAAGGTAGACCTCTCTGTCTACGGGAACATCGACCTCTTGCTGACCGACCCGCCGTACGGCGTGGACTACGCTGAAAGCAAGCGTGGCATCGGCAAGATTGCCAAGGATAAAGACATCTCTAATGACGGATTTATGTCCGACCAACAGTACGTTGAGTTCACGAAGAGCTGGCTTTCTCCAGCACTGGTGAAGCTGTCCAAGAAAAACAGCATCTACATCTTCAATTCCGACAAGATGATCTTCGCTCTCCGTCAGGCCTGCCTTGAGGCAGGTATGAAAATTGCCCAACTTATCGTCTGGGTGAAGGATCGAGCGATTGTCGGGAGACTCGACTACCTGCCGCAACACGAACTCATTCTCTACGGCTGGAAAGGTACGCACGACTTCAAGCGTGGCAAAGACAAGTCAGTCGCGTTCTACCCAAAGCCTTCGCAAAGCAAACTCCACCCGACGATGAAACCAGTCGGACTACTCCGCAGACTGATTCTTAACAGTACGAAGGTTGGTGACACCGTCTATGACCCATTTGGTGGCAGTGGCTCAACCTTGATTGCCTGCGAGCATACGAAGCGTAAGTGTATTACGGTCGAGATGGATCCAGAATATTGCGAAACCATCGTTGCTCGCTGGCTAAAACTCACTGGTAATGGACAAGCGCGAGAAGCGGATACAGGAGCGGATCCTGAAACAGCAAGAGAAAGTACTCCAGTCTCTGCGTGAATCGGGTAACGTGAGCTTTGCGTGCAAGAAGGCTGGTCTCAGTCGAGAGACGTACTATCGCTGGATGAAGGAGGATGAAGACTTTGCAGTACAGGCTGATAAAGCGATTGGTGACGGCAAGAGTTATGTAAATGACTTGGCGCATAATCAGCTTATGCGAAGTATCAGTGAAGGCTACTTTCCAGCCATCAAGTTTCAGTTGAGTAACTGTCACGATGATTATCATCCGAAGAAGACCACTTCACCGTACCGTCTTGAAGAGATGACACCACCAATCACGATTACCTCCATTCCAACTATCGCTCGCCTTGAGCGATATCGAGAGTTTATCGAGAATGGAGGTCACCCCGACGATTGGGAAGGATAAAAAATAAACCACTGTACGTCAGTGGTTTATTTTTACATTCCCGCCCTCGCGCAGTCTGCTTTCTCAATATCTTTCCACTTAAGGTAGTTTGGCTGGTCTTCGGCTTGCAGATAGGCGGCTGTGACCATTCCTGCTTGTACGCATATTTCAATTGCGTCACCACCTTGTTTGGCAAGGTTGTATTGTCGGACAGAATCAGCTGCGACTTGGTCTTCAATTTTATTGAGGTCATTAGCCGCCAGGTCTCACTATTGGGTGCCCCCAGCAGGAATCGAACCTACATCAAGAGCTTAGAAGTCTCCTGTTCTATCCATTGAACTATGGGGACGGGCGCTACCACAATACCAAATATCTAAGGTGGGGGAAACGAAAGAAAACAAAGGCGTCCACAACAGTGGGCGCCCTACGTTATGTACATACACCTTTGCGTTGCGTGCGAACGGGGTCAGATGTCAGCCCAGTCAGTGAAACGCATGGGTTTCTGAGGCCTTACTGTGAGCAACAGATTAGCAGTGCCTGGTCCGTCCTTCTTGGGCGTTTGTGCTTGCATGTGTCGCTCACGGTCATCGGAATCGCCTTGCTGTCTCCTGTCCTGGTACCCGCCATCCCCATGCTGCTGTCCTGGATGGGGATAGATGTGGTTTGATGTGTCTTGTGCCATTTCTCCCTTCCTTCACCTCCGTCTACTTATAACACCACATAATTTTTAAAAAAGCAATTTTTATCAATCTGTACCTGTGTATAAAAAAGAAGGCGCCGCTTAATGCGGCGCTGTATATTCACCAATCTCGTTCACGATAGCGAGGCGGTGAAACTGGGCCTAGATCGCGGTTAGCCCGTGCGGCATCCCGTTCTCGGAGTGTACGGATCTCCGCTTCGTCGTCCGGATGCTCATTATCGTGCACAGGCTCGAGCTTCGCATCGAAATCAAGGCGCGGCTTCAGCGGCTCGTCTTCATCAGGGTTAGCCATTTGAGCGTTCCTCTTTCCTCGTCCGAAATAGAGCGAGGATAAAAGTACGATACGCTGAAATTTTAATTTGTAAACGGTGTGGTGAGACTTGGTCACTCTCATGGATCTTTTCTGATAAATAATGAGAGATTTGTCCCGCTTTTTCTAAACTCACTACGTTCGCTAAGAATGCTGGACGCAGCCCACTCGTTTTGGCATTAAGATAGCCAAAACATCCTTCCGCTGTTCAAGTCTCTACGGAAAGCACGCAGGTGCTTTCCTCATCGTGCACGAATAAAAAATCGCCCACACAAAGGTGAGCTGATTTTTATACTCGTGCGCGATGAGAGACTTGAACTCCCGACCTTCTCGGTGTAAACGAGCTGCTCTACCAACTGAGCTAATCGCGCAAATTTAGTACGCATCATAGTACTGGTTTTTGAGAATTATTCAATCTCAACTATACTTGCGCCATGGTAGAGATACAATGCGTCATTTCAGGGAAGGTGCAGGGCGTTCGGTATCGCGATTTTGTGCAGGTGTCGGCGACCGAGCTTGGAGTTGTGGGGTACGTAAGAAATGTGGAAGATGGTACCGTGCTCGTGTGCGCTCAGGCTTTACCCGATATACTTAAAGAATTCATTGAATATCTCCACGAGGGATCGCTCTTGGCCCGGGTCGATGCGGTCTCCGTCGACTGGAAGTCACCAAAGGTAACATTTGATGATTTTTCAATTCATCACTGACATGCATACAGAACCAACGATCATATATGAGGATGAAGCGATGGTGGCGATCAACAAACCAGCCGGTTTGCTCGTGCACGCTGATGGTCGCAGCAATGAAACTACCGTGGTCGACTGGTTCGAGTCTCGCTGTCCGACTGCCATCGGGGTGGGTGAACCTCAGCGTGGCGATGATGGGAAAGAGCTCAAGCGTTCGGGAGTGGTACACCGTTTGGACCGTGAGACCTCAGGCATCATGGTGCTCGCCAAGACACAGGATGCATTCACGCACCTCAAAGCACAGTTTCATGATCGGTTAGCACAGAAGGAGTACCGTGCCTTCGTGTACGGCGCAATGCGTGAACGCTGGGGGACCATTGATCGCCAGATCGGTAGGAGTGCTTCTGATTTCCGTCTTCGTTCGGCGCAAAAGGGAGCAAAGGGAACTATGCGTGATGCGGTAACGGACTGGGAACGCATTGCTGCTGGTCAGTACCAAGGTGAACTGTTCTCGTACGTGAAGCTTAAGCCGAAGACAGGACGGACCCACCAGCTGCGAGTACACTTGAAAGCTATCGATCGGCCGATCGTCGGTGATGCTTTGTATGCTCCATCTTTCGTCGAACGTTCCTCGAATCTGGGGCTGGAACGCTTGGCACTCCACGCGCATTTGCTCGAATTGACCTTGCCAAATGGCTCACTCGAGCGCCTGATCGCACCTTTGCCGCCCGTATTTGAGGAGGCTGCAGAACGCATTGCAGAGCAGTAATTGGTGTGGTAGAGTACCCGAGCTTTTAAAGCGCTATTTTATTATCTATTATATGAACACGACACTCACAGGCATCGCCATCTCTCCGGTCGCGATGGATAACCGCAAGGAGCTCGGCCTCAAGGCTGGCGATACCGTGCGCGTTCACCAGAAGATCCAGGATAAGGGCAAGACCCGTATCCAGGTGTTCGAGGGCATTGTCCTCGCTCGCAAGCACGGCACAGAGCCGGGCGCTACGTTCACTGTTCGCAAGGTAGCGAGCGGTGTCGGCGTAGAAAAGATCTACCCACTCTACTCACCGAACATCGATAAGATCGAGATCGTGAAGCGCGCCAAGGTTCGTCGTGCCAAGCTCTACTTCATCCGTGAGAAGGTTGCTCGCGAGATCAAGCGTCAGATGCGTCGCATGAGCCTGCTCTCTGTTACCTCACTCTCTGAGGCAGAAGAAGCAAACCGTATCGAGGCTGAAGCGAAGGCTGCTGAGGCAGCAGAGAAGCTCGCACTCGAGGAGGCTGAACTCAAGGAGAAGGAAGCTGCTGATGCCAAGGCTGCTGCTGAAGCAGCTGCTGCACCTGAACCAGCACCGGAAGCAGAAGTTGCAGAACCCGAAGCTCCCGAAGCAGCTGTTGAAGAAGAAAAGAAGGAGGAGGCATAAAGCCGCACGAAAAAGGCCGACCTTCAGTCTGGCCTTTTTCGTGCCACATTATCTTGAATTAGCAACAACTCTAGTGCATAATGGCCCAGCCGCGAAAACGCGATCTGTCCAGGTGGCGAAATTGGTAGACGCGCTACCTTGAGGGGGTAGTGGGAGTTATCCCGTGCTGGTTCAAATCCAGTCCTGGACACATGCAATATAAGGACGCGCTTAGGCGCGTCTTTTGCATGTGCCCAGGACTGGATTTAGAAGGCGAGCGACGTGAGGGGCAATTCTTAATGCCCCGAGCCAGTGATGCCTGGGCAGGTAACTCTTATGAGCGTAGCGAATTAGAGTTGGACGCCAAATCCAGTCTTGACCGATTCGTGATCAAAAGTTCTGTGTGACCTGATCCAGTCATTGCATCAAGCCTGCTATACTACTGCCATGGAAACAAAACAAGAGGAAGGGTTCGGTATCATTCCGGTCGCCAAGATCGACGGAGTGTGGAAGGTGTTCCTCATCCACCAGATAAGTCGTCATGGTGATTCCTTCTGGGCCTTCCCTAAGGGTCATGCGGAAGGGGAAGAAGGAGGACTAGAAACAGCTGAGCGCGAACTAAAAGAGGAGACCGGCCTCGTGGCATCGAGCATAGATAGCCATTGCGTCTTCACCGAGTACTACGCTTTCAAAGAAGGCGACACAGAGATCGAAAAGACTGTTACCTACTACTTAGGTTACATCGAAGATCTAGAAAGTACGCTGCAGGAAAAAGAGGTCAGTGAAGCTGGCTGGTTCGAACTTGAGGATGCGCGCGAAAAACTGACCCACGAATCGAAGCGAGAGCTGATCGAAGAGCTGCAGACTCAATTACGCAAGGTTTAGAGCTACAAATAAAGCTAAAATTAGCTTTGTGATACACTACGCCCATGTTCAAAAAGGCGATATTGGGTGTGGTGCTTGGACTTATCCTGGTGCCGAACGTGAGTTTGGCGGCGAACGTAGAGCGGCAAGCGCTACTTAAGCAAATAGAAGTGCTCACCAAGGAAGTTGCTCGATTGCAGGCTTTGCTCGCGGAGCGGTTGAAGGACGACGATACTTTTTACTCCAGTACCGCCGAAACAAGGTACACCGTTGTCGACGGTCAGCTCGTGCGTGGTCGAGCTGAACCACGATCTACCCACCAAGAACTTTTCACGGAGCTGAAAGAAGTGATAGGCAGGTCGGCAGTGGAGCAGTACATTGGAGAGTTTCGAGTCGGTCATGTTCGCGATAGTTCGCAGGAGAACTACATCGAGGGGTACGTAGAAATGCTGTCTGATTCAAACCAGTGGGTGCTCACCTTGCGGCGCGATGGCACCAAGCCGCTCAACGACGAGGAGCGGGAGCTATTCAAAGAATTGTTTGTGCACGAATATGCGCACATACTCCTCGATGCTGAACCCACCTTCACCGCTGCATACACGAATCGTTTTTGGGGTGATGGCACGTACCGTGAGAGTGCTCGCGCCAAGCGTCTCTATGAGCGAGGGGGCTACGGTGCACTAGAAGATGCCCATGAAGGTCTAGGTGGTCAGTTTGCCAGCGGTTACGCTATGCTGAATCCGAATGAAGACATGGCTGAGACCTTCGGATTGTTCGTAGAAGAAGGGTACCCTGACGGCAACTCCACCATCGAGAACAAGCTCCGTTTTTTCTACGCCGATACCTCACTCGTATCCGAGCGTGATCGCCTGCGCGCCAACTTAGGACTCTAGTGAAATCTACATGAAGGTTTTTTACATCTCTGTTTGACAAGCAGGGTGGTAGGAGTATCGTGTCCGTATCAGGGAGTTTCTCCCGTGCTTTATTGTGTCGCGAACCTACCTACAACTCGTAGTGCTTATCGCCGTTGCAGCTTTTTCGTATGTGCTTCCCGGCACTGTGAGTGCGCAGAACGCCGGGTACGCAGTTTCTTTTTCTGACACTACCGTCGAGGCGGGTGATGCTGTCGCGGTCAGCTGGCAAGCGCCGGGAGGAACGCGCTCTCATGATTGGGTCGGGATATATCGACCAGGAAGCGGCAACAGCGCCTTCGTGGCTTGGAAGTATATTCCAGACACAGGTACTTCTGGCACGCTCTCGTTCACGCTCAATACTCCCGGTGAGTATGAGGCCCGACTACTTACCAACAATGCGTACACGCTGGCGGCAACAGCTGCCGGCAACCTCACTGTGGCGCCAGCTCAAGGTGGTGGCGGAGGGGGAGGGGGAGGTGGCGGGGGTGGTGCATACACAGTGTCGGTTGCCGCAGGCACCTATGCTCCAAATGCTCCGGTCACGGTCTCTTTCACTGTCCCGTCTCCGCGTACAACGAGTAGCGATTGGGTTGGTATCTATCCTGCGAACGCTAGCGATCGGGCGTTCGTAGCGTGGAAATATATTCCGAATAGCGCAGGAAACGGTACGCTGACGTTCAACATATCACGAGAAGGAACGTATCAGGCGCGTGTATTCACAAGCAATGGCTTCACAAAAGTCGCTACTTCTCCAAACACCTTTACGGTAGCTGTGAATGGTGGCGGAGGGGGAGGGGGAGGTGGCGGGGGTGGTGGCACGACCACCTCCTCATATTCGCTTGCTGTCTCTCCAACGTCAGCTGCTCCAGGCCAAACAATAACAGTCTCATACGCAGCTCCTGGTGGGGTGAATCGAGTGAGTGATTGGGTCGGCATGTATCGCGTTGGTGAATCTGATCGAGCTTATGTCGATTGGGAATACATTGGCTCGGGCAGTTCAGGTTCTCTTAGTTTTGTTCCGGCAGCGGCTGGCACGTACGAATTTCGATACTTTAAGAACAACGGCTTCACAAAAGTTGCCACTTCACCGCGGGTCACTGTTGCCGGAAGCGGTGGCGGTGGAGGCGGCGGTCAGTGTACTGTGGCCGACCTCGATCAGGTCACTAACTTCCCACCTGAAGCAGGACCGATCGTTGCCTTTGGCGACAGCCTGACCGCTGGCGTGGGTGCTACGGCAAACCAAGACTACGTGAGTCAACTCGAGCGCAAGGCTGGGGTGACCATCATCAATGAGGGTGTGTCTGGCGACACTACTGAAGAAGCGCTCGATCGACTCCAGAGCGATGTACTCGCTCGTGATCCATCAGTAGTGATCGTTTGGCTCGGCGGCAATGACATCATTGGTCGTTTCTACGAGCGTGTCGAAGATGGTCTAGAAAATGTGAGCACCATCGATTGGCTGAAGCTCCTCGCGTTGCGTCTCACTGGCAAGATACCAGACACCACGGGCATCACAGAAGACGAGACATTCGCGAACCTGACCGAGATCATAGAGCGCATCCAGGCTGGCGGAGCCGTTACCATCGTGGTCGGTTTCAGCGGAGGCGTCATTGATGAGGATCTCGAAACACGTTACCAGGCAGTTGCTGAGGAGACCGGCTCATTGTATGTGCCTGACGCACTCAATAACATCATTGGCCGACCGTCGCTGATGAGCGACCTCGTGCATCCTGACAACGAAGGCTACGCTATCGTAGCTGATAGGGTGTTGCCGTACCTCCAGTGCGCCATCCCGTAGAGCCCGCCAAAATGACCTCATACATTGCAGAATGTTGGGATTTTCAGAAACGCAGCGTCGATCTCGGTGCTATCATTTAAGGATACTAGCGTAACTTCGTTCGCATGAACCCTCAAACTCTTTTTACAAGACTGACGCAGACCCAGAAATACTTCGTCTTTTCGATCTTCGGCTTGGCAGCCGCGGCGCTCGTACTGGTGGTGCTTCTCACCGCTGCCGGTGGTGCTCCCGGTGGACATCGAAACTCAAATTCATACGGTGAAGGAGTATCGGTTGGGATGGCCCCAATGCCTCCTATGGCCGATCGCGACATGGGTATGGGCTACAGTACCGATGGCTTCGCTACCCAAGAAGCAGCTGATGAATCGTATCGTGCAGGCAAGGTCAGCATCTCTCCGACGATGCCCGCTCCGATGCAGCCGTACGTACCGAACCTCGAAGCGTACGAAACGACCGACTATCGAGCGACCGCGCTTACCAACGCTTTCGATCCGGCATGTGGACTCTTGCGTGAGATGAAAGCCGACAGCGCCATCCACTACCGTTCATTCTCAGAAGATCTGAATCACTGCTCGGCAGTGTTCTTCGTGGACGAAGGGCAGGCAAACAATGTGCGCGATCGTTTGTCAGGAATTGAAAACATTGTCATTGAGCGTAGTACCGTATCGGTGACCCGGGCGAGGGAAGATATTCTCGACCAGGTCGATGTGCTTCGAGCGCAACTTGCCCACACCGAAGCCACCTTGGCCACGGTCACCAGGCAATACGAAGATATCGTAAAGCTTGCTTACCAGGAGGGTGAACCGACAGCTCTCAATCGTGCCATCCAGAGCCAGTATGAGATACTCGATCAGCTCAATCAGCGTCGATTGAACGAAGCCAACCAACTACGCTGGCTATTGCAGCAGTCGACAGACCTTGAGGAGCGCATCGGCAAGGTGCAGTTCTCGGTCGACGTACGCCGCACCACCGAGATCGCTCCTGATCGCTTCGATCGTGCATGGGCAGGTGCCTTTGAAGACCTCAAGGACAATTTCATTCAGACGCTCATCAGTCTCACGATCGGCCTTGGTATGTTCGCACTCTGGCTCGTGCAGCTCGTTGTCTACGGAGGACTACTCCTCCTCATCGGCCGCTTCCTCTACCGCTTCTTGCGCCGAAACTGGCAGCGTTAGTCTAATGCCGAAATAGCGCGGCCAGCATTCATGCTGGCCGCGCTATTTCCTTGCCAAGAGAGGGTGAGGGTGTAACAGTGGAGCATGTCAGTCGTTATATGGGTCTGAACACTCTTGAAACAGCGTTCATCGAAAGCTTCGACGCCTACGGCGACGCCATTTTCCGATTCTGCCTCGTCAAAGTATCGAACGTAGAGTTAGCTGAAGACATGACGCAAGAAACGTTCACCCGGTACTGGCAGTCGCTTCGGGAAGGGAAAGAAATGACCAACACCCGCTCCTACCTCTACACCATCGCCAATAACTTGGCCAAGGACTGGTACAAGAAAAAGAAGTCCGATTCACTCGACGCCAAGATGGAAAGCGGCTTCGAACCGAGGGATCTGCAGCTTAGCAGTCCAGAGCTCAACGCAAGCTACCAGGAAGTGCTCGATTCTCTCGAGGAGCTGGAAGTTGAAGACAGAGAGGTGCTCATGCTTCGGCACATTGATGGGTTGGAACCGAAGGATATTGCCGCCATACTCGGAGGAACACCAAACGCCATCTCGGTCCGCTTGAACCGAGCGATGGAGCGGCTCAAAAAGCACCTGCACGCAACATAACGCATATGGAACCAGACACTCGCACAAAAGAATATCTCGAAAAGTTGGGCTCAGTGAGGCTCTCGGAGACTTCCCGTGCCCGGATGCGCGACGAGCTTGCTGCGTACGCCCATTTTCATACGGCAGGGGAGGGTGTAAGAGCAGGGGTGGAAGGTCGTTCTATAGAGCGAGTACCACAAGGTGCTTCACTATTTAGACGAATCTATAACACGACACTGAAACCTATGAACGCTCTAATTATCATCGCACTCGTGCTTAGTGGCGGAACCTCGTTCGCGGCTGCAGGCAGCGTTCCCGGCGACCTTCTCTATCCTGTAAAGGTAGAAGTGAACGAGAACGTCAAAAGCGCTTTCGCCATTACCACTAGTGCCGAAGCTGCACTTCAGGCCGAACTCGCCAAGGAACGCCTTGAGGAAGCTGAGACCCTCGCCCTTCGCGGCGAACTCGGCGCCGACGCTTCAGCGCAGCTTGCTACTCACCTCAAGGAACACGTGGACGCAGCGCTGGCATACAGCAGTGAGGCAGAAGCGGCTGGCGACCTCGAGACCGCTGCCTCAGTCCGCGCCGAACTTGCTGGAACACTCTCGACGTACGCAAGTATCCTCGTTCGTCTCTCCGGAGAAGTGGAGGGTAACGACAGTACCTCCTTGCTCAGCGGTATCGACGGCTTCACGAACTTGATCGCGACCACCGATGCTACCGCGACCGCTCGGGTATCTGCCGAACACCGAACCGCTATCGAGGCTGCAATTGTGAACACTGATCAGCTCATCGCGACGGTTGAAGCAAAGCTCGGTCGCGCTGAAACCAAGCTCTCCAACGAAACGCATGCCTGGGTGGACGCTCGTCTCGACGCTGCTGTGAAAGCCCAAGCTGACGCACGCGTTAAACTTCAGTCAGAACTCTACAGCCAGTCGTACACTGCGGTTCAGGAGGCTATCCGCATCGCGAACGAAGCTGAGGCCATGATCGACAGCGCACTGCGCATCGAGACTAAGGTGAACATCAAGGCTGGTGATCTCTTCGAGGGCGTGCTCAACACGAACACGAGTACCAACAGTAAGACCTCAAACGGAGACCAGACAGCTACCTCGACCGAAAAGGAAGAGCGGAAAGATGTTGACCTCAAGGTAGATGCAGGTGCCAACGTGGACGTAGATACCGACATCATCGATACGAATGTACAGACAAATACTGCCGTCGACGCTGTAACAGATCTCGGCTTATAAGCTAAAACAAAAACCGCCGTCAGGCGGTTTTTGCTATGGACAGACACACTGAACATTTTATTGACGAAATTCCTCCTTGAGCGTCACAAAGAGTTTCGGGGTAATCAGTTGGCGCTCGAACAGTTCTTCAAGTAAGTTTTCTTCTATAGTGGCAACGGCGCGCTGCGCAAGTAGGCGAGCAAGTTCCGTATAGCGATCTTCGTGCGACGCTGCTACTTCACGCATTTTTGCTTCCGAACGTTCCTGGAATGCTCGATAGAGCTGGGTGACGCGGTCGTGGGCACCAGGTGTAAAAATATGCTCCACGTGCTCATTGCCGATAGTCCCAAGCTCCTTGAGTACTTTGCGTGAGATGATGCTCTGCGCTCGGTAGTACATAAAGAGGTGGTCGATGCGTTCTTGCTCGGTCTCAGGTTTGAGAAAATGTCGAAGCAGGTTAGCGAGGTGTTCAAAAACGTCCTTACCATCGCTGTGCACTGACATGTCAGGCTGCAGGTTGCCGTTCTCGATAGCCTCAAGCTGGAGCTGCAATTTGCCGTTCAAATGTTTGAAGACAGCTTCACTCACTTCACCGTGCTGGTAGAGTTCCTTCAGGTGGCGCTTCTCTATTCCAATGGCAAAGATGCGCAACACGCGCTCGGGAAGGTTGCCAGCATTTCCTGTTTGAAGTGCAGCGCAATTTCGCCGGTACTCAGTCTCGTGCGCTGTGAGGAGTTCGTCGGCCACCCCTCCATCAATGTAACCGCGCTCTCGGTAGCGTTTGAGCCTCTCGGTCACTTCGCTGTGAATGAGGGCGCGTGCTTCAAGCGACTCGACCGCCTCTATCGGTGTCAGCACATCGAGCTGTAAGCGGCGCATGAGCGTCTGCATGGTAGGCGCCTTGATGAACAGAGTGGCGCTTATGCAGCCGATGGTTATTGCGAGAAGGAAATCCTTTGGAGAGGTGGCGTAGGTCCAACCAGCAACTGCAAGATCATCTGGGATGAGAAGTACCATCGTTACCGCGAGTGCACCTCGCAGTGATCCCCACGAGAGCAAGTGCTGCCATGCACGCGGTATACGTTTTTTCTCACCGGCGAAAACATTGAACATCTCTACGACCGGATATATTGAAAGGGCGCGAGCGACCGCCACTACGAAGATGGTGATGGCAATAGTGCTGACCATTGAAGCACTCAGCTCGATGACCGAGGCAACAATTGCACCCATCAGGATGAAAATGAGTGAGTTGGCGAGAAATGCTAGCTGTCCCCATAATTTCTCTACGAATTCTTCTGTTTTCGGATCGAGCTTACTGCGACCGTAGTTGCCCATGAGGAGGGCAGCGATGGTGGTGGCGATGATCGGAGAAAGGGGGAAGTGAAGCGAACCGAAGTGTAGGTAGTGCGATGCCACTTCTGCGCCAATGAAGGTGATGTGCGCCAGTACAATGGTGAGAGTAATGCTTGCAGTTTCATTCTCACGCGCGAGGCCCACCAGTTTTGCGAAGATGCCTCCGACCACGACGCCGAAGAGCGTACCGCCGATCATCATCGAGAGGAAGCCCATAGAGCCCTCGATGAAGCTCGTGGCGCCGTGTGCGCCGTAGAGAGCCACATCGAGGATGACGAGAAAGAGCGCAACCGCAGTGGCATCGTTGAAGAGGCTCTCGCCTTCGAATATGAGCGAGAGGCGCCGCGGAGCACCGTATTCCTTGAAGAGTGCGAGCACTGCGACCGGGTCGGTGGCAGAAATGAGCGCTCCAAAAAGTAACGCCACCATGAAAGGTATTCCGATGCCAAAGAGATCAAGTATGAAGTAGAGACCGGCCGCGATGGCGATGGTCGATACGAGAAGGCTCACGACCGAGAGAACGATAATGATCCAAGATTCTTCGACCATCCGACGTACATTTATGTTGTACGCCGACTCGAAGATGAGCGTCGGCAAAAGGAGATAGAAAAGCAAGCCGGGGGTAAGGTGAAATTCACCAAAAAAGTGAAGTGCAGGGAAGTGCGAGAGGAGACCGATGACGAGGCCAATGATGACGAGAAAGACGGTGTGGGGCAACCGTACACGCTTTGCCCAGAAAATCGCAAGGCTCGAGATGCCGAGCATGGTGAAGATGGCAAGTGTCGCGTTTGCTGTCAGCATAGTGCTTAGTGGTCGTTATCAATAAAAAACAGACAGGCACTATACTCCCCGCGCCACACCTCGGCAAGCGTCATGCATTCTTTCCCTCTCTTAGCGAGGTGTAGTAGGCGAGGAGTACAAACCCGAGACCAATGAGACCGGTGAAGGTTTCCGGCACGTGCGCGACCAGGTTTGCCAACATGGCCACCGAGAGACCGAGTATCGCCCAGTGCGCGCCGTGTTCGAGGTAGACGAGCTCGCTTAGGGTGTTGCGGCGAACGAAGTGAAGGGTGATGGCGCGCACGAAGTAGGCGCCGATACCAAGGCCCACCATGATGATTATGAGATTGTTAGTGAGAGCGAATGCTCCAATGACGCCATCGAGTGAGAACGCTGAGTCGAGCACGTTGAGGTAGATGAAGAGGGTAGCTCCGGTCGCCGCTACCTCGGTGCTCTCGATGGAGAGGCTGCCAGCGACACCCTCCATGATGATGAAAAGAATAAGTCCAAAGAGTCCTGCTACCAGGATCTCAGATTGATCGTAGGCGGTGAAGTACGAGAGTCCTACGAGTACGGTGAGTGCGAGCGCTATCTCAATCGCCTCGATGTGGCCCCAGCGCACCAAGTGCTGTTCTATCACGTGTATCCAATGAACCGATTTTGCTTTATTGAAGAAGTACTTAAGCGACACCATGAGGAGGAACACGCCGCCGAAGGCAGTTATGGTTCCGTGCACTGCTTCTAGCAAGTGGCTGTATTCGACAGGGTCGTTGAAGACCAGGGAAGTGATGTAGAAGGGAGAAGCGGCCACCGCAATGCTCACGATCACTATCGGCAGCACGAAGCGAGTACCGAAGACCGCGAGCAGAATACCCCAGGTAAGAAAGCGCTTCTGCCACACAGGACTCATACGCTTCAGAATACGCGCGTTAACCACAGCGTTGTCGAAGGACAGCGTGACCTCAAGTGCGGTCAGTATCGCAACGAGCAAAAATGCGTTGAAGCCGAGCTCGTACCAGATACCTAGAAAAATACTAAAGCAGAGAATTGATGGCCAAAAGAAGGTGTTGCGTATCAGAGACATGGCGACAAGCATACCGTGTCGGTCTGTGGTCAGCAAAGGATAAATCTTGGTCCCCTGCTCTACATGACCATAACTCACACCTAAGTCTCAAATGTAACTGGAGCGGCATGGCGTGAAGGTCTAGTTTCCAACGCTTTTGACCAATTAAAATAGGCTTTTTCCTAGATTCGGGAGCTGTCAAAACAAGGTATTTTAGAAGAAACCATGGATACTCAATTTATATTTGGTAGGTATACTATGGATTAACTAAATAGTAAGCAACAATTATGGAACATAAAGTGATACCTTTTCATCCAACAGTGACAGACAAAGCTGGCTTTTCACAAGCCGCTAAAGAGTTAGAGGACATCATTAAAACCCAGAGCAGTCAGGGTTGGCGATTCGTCTCATTGCAGTCAATGTCAACCACAGTGAAGCCGACTGGCTGTGCGTCAATTGGTGGCAAAGAGGAAGTAAAAACATTCCAACTCGTCATCTTCGAAAAATAGTTTATGTTAGCGTCCTTGTGTAAAGCGGTGATACGACTCTACTGGTACGCAATCCCAAAGGAGAACCGTATTGTCTGTCTCTACAAAGATCATTGCTCACAGCACGTATACAACGCTTTTGACCGTGAGGGCTTTGTTGCCGGAATGAAGGCATTTTTGAAGCGATACAAAAACTGCAATAATAACTATACCTGTGAACTTCATGATGGTTCAGTAACTGTAAAGACGGCGACAGGAGAAGTCATTAATGAAACTGAAATAAGTGATTTAGTGCTTTCGGGTTGTCGGGTGGTCCTAAATAAATAAATTTACATTCGATAAGAGAACCGCAAAGCACTTTCATTTCAATAGCAATTACATTGTCGATACCCACGAAGAGGAAGGTTTCAACCAAGAGGGGCGGCTCTCAGTCCTCGAGTGGGAACTGTGCCTTGCTTGATTAAGCGAGACAAGGGTTTGTTTCCGGTGATAGGGGAGAAAGTGGTTCCTCTGGGTTGGTAAGGAGATGCGTGTAGACTATCCGTACAGCTCACTATGTGAACCAATAGCAACAAATCTCACGATATTATTATCGATAACAAAATACACAGCTCGGGTGTCTCCAGTAACGTTGATACTAAAGTGGTCTTTCCATTTACCAGAAAGACGATGATTGCGCAGAGTGGGATTTTGTGGATTCTTCACAAATTTTTCCAAAGTAGCAACAGCTTTCTCTTTGGTTGCTTTCGATAATTTAGCAAAATCTTTCTCAAATCGCTTTGAAAGAACGTATTGCATATCACAGAGACTTCAGGTGAGCAATAAAATCCTCTCCAGTTTTGAACGGACCAACGAAATCACCAGCTTCGTATTCAGCCTGAGCTTGCTCAAGAATACTCTCCAGATACGGAGTAGGGCGGTATTGGTTGGCAGAAAGAGTGATTTCTTTATCACGCACAAACTGCTTAAGGAATGCATTAATGACGGTACTCAAAGGCACACCCAATTCCTCTGACACTTTCTTAGCTTCAGCTTTTAGTTTTTTGTCAGTTTTGATATTTAAAATAGTGTGTGTATTCATATACCAAAGTATATATTTTGGTATTATTTATGTCAATTACTCAATCTGCTCAATCTGGCGGCTACCGGGAATCGTCCCGCTTTTTCTAAACCCACTACGCTCGTTAAGAACGCTGGACGCGACTCACCTGTTTTGGCATTAGGAATAGCCGAAACATGGCTCCGCCGTTCGATTCCCGACGCAAGTGACATTGGTCACTTGCTGTAGCCGCCCACATACAAAAAACTCCCGAAGGAGTTTGTTGTATGTGGGCCAGAGTCCGAATCTTATTTTAACCATCCTCTCAGACCAGGAATATATGAGTGGAGTGAAAGAAAAGTTGGCGATGATAGGGAGTTTCGCTGATGTGCGGCAATGAAATAGATGATTTTGTGATATAAATGAGCAACTTCCATACATTTAAAAACACACCATCATGCAACATCAAATGAAACTTGCCACTGAACCATTCAACAAAGTTGCTTCAGGAGCAAAGGTTATCGAGTCTCGTCTTTACGATGAAAAACGTCAGCAAATAGCTATGGGTGATGAAATCGAGTTTAGCGAAAATGACAATTCTGACAACAAGGCGAAAACAATTGTAAAAGGATTGCTTCGTTACAAAACCTTTAATGAACTATTTGCTGATCTCAACCCAGCACTCTTTGGAGAGCAGGACAGGGATTTTCTTTTGAATCAGATCAAACAGTTTTACTCTGACGAAGACGAGCAAAAATACGGAGTGGTAGGAATACGTCTTCAGCTCATTGACTAACTAATAGTAGATAAGTATTGTACGGACCGTATCCAACGAGGGCACGTAAACCTTTTGTTGCTCAAGGAGTACTACTCCTCGCAACAAGTCAACAAAGGAGTCCTTTGATGATACGAGTTAGAAAGGTAAGGCCAGATGACCTACCGGTCATCGCCGAGATGATGCACAACACTTTGGAGCCTTACTACGGGGGTGACCATCGTGCCCATGCGCGTCGCATTGTAGAAATCGAGGGCGGCTACCGGGAATTGTCCCGCTTTTTCTAAACCCACTACGCTCGTTAAGAACGCTGGACGCGACTCACCTGTTTTGGCATTAGGAATAGCCGAAACATGGCTCCGCCGTTCGATTCCCGGACGAAAGTGCCGCAGGGCACTTTCTTAAGCCGCCCACGAAAAAATCTCCCAAAGGGAGATTTTCCATGGGCGACGTTGTAGAGGATGTTCGAACCGTGTTTGAGCAAAAGAATGATATGAGTATTTTTATTCCAGTGTTTGCATAAAGAAACCGCCTCCCCACAAGAGGGAAGGCGGAGGGTCAAGAACGGGTGATTTTTTCTGCAGCACGCCTGGCTACCCGAGCGACGTCAATGCGTCCACCAAGAGTCTCGTAGTTTTGCCAAGAGACCTCCTCTACCTCAGCATTTGGTTTCAGCATATTGAGGTCGGTGATAGTTCCGGAGAACATTACAACTGTGTCGCGCTTACCTTCACCTACTGTTTGGTATTCACCGATCTGTACCAGATCTACAACATCGACACCAAGTTCCTCTCGTACTTCTCGGACAGCAGCTTGTTGAGGTGACTCCTTTTCTGGATTATAGCCACCGCCCGGAATATTCCAGAGGTTCCGGTTACCATATGTGTGCCGGATGATGAGCACTTCGTTCGGTCGCTCAGGGTGTCGCAAGAGGACTTTCACACCGAACGTTTGTGGCTTGCGAACACGCCAGTACAGCCGCACAGTGGGCATTACGAGCCAGAGGATGTATTGTTTGAGACTCATACCAATTAGTACCTTATCCTCGCATTGATCTCGTCATTATAGCGGACTCGCAGCATTCTTCTCCGCCCAGAGAAAGGAAGTCGATCATGAAGAGTGATGATGTTGTTCACGAACATCAGCTCACCAATACTCCATTTATGAGTGACAATCAGACTTTCGTCCAGAATTTGGTCTATCCTTGCATACATCTCGTCCTCGGACAGGCTACCAGAACTGATGACTCGGTTGGTGACAACTTTCGAACGGAAACGCAATGTGCCACCCGAGTCTGGAACCACTAATGGATAGCGTACGCGCTCAGTTGGATTTGCAAGAGCGGAGTACTCAATGATCGCTCCAGAAAGTTCTGGCTCAGCAGACACTCTTTGGGCGGCAAGACGTCCGTCAAACAATCGAGTCTCTCCGCCTGTGTCCGACGGAATTACGCACCCAAGTGCGAAGTAGGGAATAATTCCGCTCGTGTTTGAAATACCTTCAGTATGAACCGAGAGGATTTCGTCCGAACCAGTGCTGTCAAGTGTGTGATAGCCCATATTGATGCTTTGTAGCATCTGGCCAACGAGAGTGGAAATTGTGAGCATATCGCTCTCCACTTTCTCATTAACGTCCTCTACTTGCAGCAATGCCCACCCAACAGTTTGCAGGCTGTCCTGTAGGTCGGGCCAGATTTTCTGCCTGATTGAGGTGTGTCGATTGATGGTCAACCTTTTGTTCATTTCAGCCTTCCTAAATTAAAAGAACAGGCTCTCAAGACATCTTGAAAGCGGCAAGACGTAAACTACAGAAGTTTTTACACTTTGTACAGAGAGAAGCAGAACATTGAGTTTTTCATCTATTTCAGTGAGAAAATAGTACTCATTTCCCATTTGGGTCAGTTCGAGCCAATTTCAAATGACTAGGAGTTGCAACATGAAATACCCATCATTTTAACTAGGGCGGCTACCGGGAATCGAACCCGGATAGCCGGTACCACAAACCGGAGTAATAA
>CAYTYF010000003.1:0-9790 GCA_964442205.1 uncultured Candidatus Saccharibacteria bacterium
GTCTGCCGAAGTAAAAACCAGCGAGGTCAGCGATGAGTGTGCCTGCAACCAGCGTCGCTACGACGATAGGTAATGACAAACCTCCAGCTAGAAAAATAGGAACAAAGGTCGCGGCTGGTATCGGTACGAGCGCATTGAGTCCGGCGATTATAGCGACGATGAGTACTCCGAGATAGTTCACCTCAGCGACCAGTTCCTGGGCGATGTTGCTCTGTTCGACCGCTCTCGCCATGTACAGTGATGTAACGAGCGCAAGTGCGAACACGCAGAGCAAAAGGCTCGCGTGAATGATCTTGCGAGGGCTAAAAAGTTTGCGCATAGGGAAGGCCACTACTCTGCGGTCTCCATCATATTTGCTTCCAACAGCGCTTGCTCGATGCGCTCAGTGGACTCGCTGATCTGTGCGATCTCGCGCTGCATTGCGATCGCTAGGTTGCAGGTGAAGCCTGCGAACAATATGACCAAGCCCCATGCAACGTATGGGAACACGCGGTGTGATTCTAGTGTGTGCTTCATGTATCCAGTATAGCAGGGGTGTCTGGTAATATAGGTCTTTTTTACATATGATTGATTCATGAACGGCAACGAATTCTTCATCGGCAAACGTGTCACTGTCATGGGTTTGGGACTACTTGGCCGCGGCGTGGGTGACGCTGCCTATATAGCCGCCTCTGGTGCGGCCGAGGTCATCGTGACCGACCTGAAGTCGGAGACAGAGCTGGCAGTATCGGTAGCTGCTTTGTCTGGTCTATCGAATGTACGCTTTGTGCTAGGTGAACACCGGCTCGAAGATTTTGAGAACCGAGACCTCATACTGGTGGCTGCAGGCGTGCCGATGGATTCGCCATACCTCGCGCACGCACGGAAGGCAGGTGTGCGCCTTGCGCAAAGCGCAGCTTTATTTCAGGAACTCGCAGGTATTCCAATGATCGGCATCACTGGTACTCGGGGCAAGTCGACAGTGACGCACATGATCCATCATGTGCTCTCAGTGGTTACCGGCGAACAGATTATTCTCGGTGGCAACATCCGTGGCGTTTCCAACCTACAGCTTCTTAGTGATGTACGTGATGACTCGATAGCGGTCATGGAGCTCGATTCGTGGCAGCTCCAAGGCTTCGGTTGGGCAGGCATCAGTCCGCAGGTAGCAGTGTTCACAAACTTCATGCCTGATCATCAGAACTACTACCTCCGAGCGAGCGAGCGAAGTGCTGGAGCTGGCTCAAGCACTTCCGAGCGAGCGCTGGAGGGAAGCTCTGCTTTCGAAACGGCCATGGGTCGCTACTTTGCCGACAAGGCGAATATTTTCATGAACCAGAAGGACACCGACATGCTCATCACTACCCCCGAGGTCTTTACCTTGGCAGAAGCCTACGCACAGAAGGCCGGGAAGCCATTGACGCAGGAGGTCGCGCTCGTTGATGCGTCGATACTGCCCGACGACATACTGCTCTCAATGCCAGGCGAACATAATCGTCTCAATGCCGCTCTCGCGTACCGCACCCTTGCATCACTCAACCTGCTCGACGAAGAGATCTTTGAAGCACTCTCCAGTTTCCCTGGAGTTGAAGGGCGTCTGCAGTTCATTGGTGAAGTGAACGGTGTTCGTGTATACAACGACAATAATTCGACCACCCCGCAAGCAACCATCGCTGGTCTCGAAGCTCTCGCAGCCGACGGGCAAAGGAACATTGTTCTTATTGCAGGTGGTGCGTACAAGGATATTGATCCGACACCCCTGCTCGACGTGGTAGATCGCACCACTAAGTACGTCGCACTGCTCGCTGGTTCTGGCACAGACCGCATTGCGGATGAACTTAGTGCTGACGTGTTCGAAACGCTCCCAGCAGCTGTCGAGGCCGCGCTCGAAAGGGCAGAGGTAGGCGATACCCTCTTGTTCTCACCAGGCTTCGCTTCTTTCGGTATGTTCAAGAACGAGTACGACCGCAATGACCAATTTGTAAGTATCATCAATTCCTATGAAGCTCAGTAGCATCGACAGGATACATTTTATTGGTGTCGGGGGTATTGGCATGTCGGCGCTGGCTCGTTTTTTTCTGCACGAGAAGAAGCAAGTATCAGGCAGCGATCGTGCACCGTCAGCCATCACAGATGAGCTCGAAAAGGAGGGAGTTACGTTCTTTCCGTCTCAGATAAAAGAGAACATCACTTCTGACATCGGCATGGTCGTGTACACCGAAGCGATGGCACATGATCACGAAGAGATGGTGGCAGCAAAAGCGCTCGGGGTGCCGATGATGAACTACTTCGATGCGCTTGGTCTCGTCGCAAACCAGTACCACCTCATTGCAGTGGCGGGAAGTCATGGCAAGACGACGACGACCGCTATGATCGTCGACATTCTTGAAGAGGCGAGTTTCGATCCTACGGCTGTCATCGGTTCACTGCGCTCTAAGAGCGGCAGCAACTTCCGCGCTGGGAAGGGTTCCTGGGCTGTGGTGGAGGCGTGCGAATACCGTCGCGATTTTCTGAGTCTAGAGCCTGAGGTGCTCGTCATCACCAACATTGAGCACGAGCACGTTGATTACTACAAGAGTCTCGCCGACGTTCAAGCTGCTTTTCACGAGCTTGCACTGAAAGTACCTGCAAGCGGTTTCATCATTGCCGATAGCTCACACCCCAATCTTCTTCCTGTACTTGAAGGTATAGCTGCTACGATCATTGACTACAAAAAACACATCGATCTGTCACTGAAATTGCACATGCCAGGCCTTCACAACCGGCTTAATGCAGCTGCAGCTGCAGGTGTTGCAAACGTACTCAAGATCGATGGTGAGGTAACACGAACGGCGCTTGAAAACTTTGCCGGAACGTGGCGCCGCTTCGAGTACAAAGGCATGGTCAACGATGCTCCGGTGTACGACGACTACGCCCACCACCCAACTGAGATAGCAGCAACAATAGCTGGTGTACGAGAACTCTATCCAGAAAAGAAGTTGATTGCGGTGTTCCAGTCGCACACGTACACTCGAACTACTGAATTGTTTGACGACTTTGCAGCTGCACTCGCGAAAGCAGACCGGGTGCTCATGTTGCCTATCTATGCTGCACGTGAGGAAAACGTTTCTGGAGTGACTAGCGAACAGCTGTGTGAAGCGATCGAAAAACTTGGCACTACAGCGCAGTTCTTCCATACCCATGAAGCTGCAGCATTGGCCGCTAAAGAGATGGCTGATACTGAACACGTAATTGTAGTGATGGGGGCAGGGGATGTGACCAGAGTGGCAGGTATATTGACGAAATAGTATTTTTGTGCTATTATAAGAGAGAAATCAGTACTCTTGAAATGGAGGTTTAGTTGATCGCAAGGGTAACCATTTTCGTGCCGCTTGGGCGCGATCTTAAGCCTGAAGGACTCGATGTCTGTGGCAACACGGTCATTCGCTACAAGACCGCCGAGAAATTGGCATGGGAAGACGAAGACGGTGTCGTAATGGTTGCGCCTGGTTGCGACCGGGACGACATGCCGTGCACCATGGCAGCGCTCATGCACAAGCATCGCAGCGCTCTCTGCCTTATACGGGTCTTCAACCGTGATGATCGAAGGGTTTGGGGGACTCTGGGCGAGATGGTCTGGTGCGTCAACTATGCACGACGCTACCTCCGGCCGGAAGGAACCAACTACCGGTTCGTGTTCGTCACCACACCACGCCACGGTCGGCGGGTAAGGTTCATTCGGGACCTCTTCGCTTTCTTTAAGGATGAGGACATCACGACCTACGACGCCGACGATGAGCAGATCTCGCTCCTCAAGGAAGTAGCGCTCGCGTACCCGAAGCTCCTCTTCCTCAAGTTGGTCGAGTGGTGCAGTGGCGACGCAACCACCTTCAAGCTGCCGATACTTCAGGCAAAACGCAGCGAACGGCCATCGCTTGGTCAGCTTCGCTCGATCTTGAAGCGTCGCTAATGCACAGGCGGTTCTGGAAACAGTGCCGCCTTTTCTTTTTTCTTTACTGGTGGTACGTTGGTGCGCATGAATGATGCAGTAGGGACACTCTACGTAGTAGCGACACCGATAGGTAATCTCGAGGACATCACGCTCCGAGCGTTGCGCATTTTGCGTGAGGTTGACTACGTGCTCTGTGAAGATACTCGCGTCACTGGAAAATTATTTGCGCGGCACAACATTGCTACAAAGCTGAAACGCTACGATGCCCACGCGAGTGACAAAACACATCTTGATATCATCAATGATATCAAGGGTGGTAAGCAAGTGGCATTGGTGTCGGATGCTGGAACGCCGGGAGTGAGTGACCCTGGAGTGATGTTGGTGCAGATGGCGCGCGCCAAAGGCGCGCGCGTCGAGGCTATTCCGGGTCCTTCGGCTCTCACTGCAGCATTGTCGATAGCTGGCATTGCTGGAAATCAGTTCACCTTTCTCGGGTTTGCTCCCGCCAAGAAGGGTCGCGAAACTTTTTTCAAGAGTTTAGGAGCCGTACCCCAGCCCGCCATTTTCTTTGAGTCAACGCACCGCATCCTGAAAACGCTGGAAGCGCTACAAAAACAAAGTAACCCTAATAGTACGGTTAACCGTACTATTAGGGTTACGGTTGCGCGCGAGCTCACTAAGCTGCACGAAGAGGTCCTCGTTGGTACTCCGGAAGAGATACTAGGCATCCTAAAACAAGAGCCGGTCAAGCAAAAAGGCGAATTTGTGGTGCTCGCCGAGGTCGGTGGATGAACTGGTCAGAGATTGACCGGTGATAGGGTATACTCACAGTATGACCCGAGAATCATTGGTTTTTATAGTTGGCATTCTGTTGTTCCTGGTACCGAACGTCGGCATTCCTGAAGATTGGAAGTACGCGGTCTACATATTCCTATCCGTAGTGCTCATGGTAGTTGGATATAGTTTGAGACACGCAGCTTTTATCCGAAAGATAGAAAAGGAGGGCGGAGAGCGCCACGCTGATTCGTTTGTTGAGCATAAGGGTAGCTTCGGCAGTCGTGCTGACGGACCCACGGTATGAAGCATTTGGTCTGGGGAACTGTGGGGGTCCTCTCTGTACTACTTTTCACTGTGCTGCTTGCCCCGAGCATTTTTTCTGTCTCATACGACAGGACAAAGGAAGCTGCGCTAGCAGAGAAAAAACAGCAAGCGGAACCGAGCGTCGATGCACCAAAAACAGAAGATACCAGGATGGTGGTGAAGCACGTGCCGATACCAAAGGATGTGCACGCCATCTACATGACCTCATGTGTCGCAGGAACACCAAATTTTAGACAAAAGCTTGTAGAAGTACTGCGCACGACTGAAGCAAATTCAATAGTTATCGATATCAAAGACTACTCGGGCACCATTTCGTTCAAGCCGACCGATCCGGCCTGGTTGCCAGCTTGGGAGAATGCTCGCTGTGGTGCTCGCGATATGCGAGAGTTCATCACATTGCTCCACGACAACGGTGTGTTCGTCATTGGGCGCATCACGGTCTTTCAAGACCCGTTCTATACCGTGAGTCACCCATACCTGGCAGTGAAGAAGGCTGATGGCAATACGGTCTGGCACGATGGAAAGGGCCTGTCATTCATCGACGTCGCCGCTCGTGAGTACTGGGACCACATCATCAAACTCTCGGTCGATTCATACAATCTCGGTTTTGATGAACTCAACTTCGACTACGTTCGGTATCCGAGCGATGGCAACATGGTCGACATCTCGTTCCCGCACAGTGCCGCTTCTGAGTACAAAGGCGACAAACAAGCCAACCTAGAAGCATTCTTTAAGTATTTGAATGAAAAACTTGATGAGGAAGAACGATTCGCTGCAGTCCGGCACGAGAATACTGGTCGTGCTTCTTCCACGCCGTGGACCTCGGCTGATCTCTTCGGCATGACCACCACCAACTACGATGACCTATCGATAGGGCAGGTGATCGAGCGTGCAGCGCCGTATTTTGATTTCATAGCACCGATGGTCTACCCATCGCACTACCCGAAGAGTTTCCTTGGGCTTGGCAATCCGAACGACTACCCGTACAAGGTCGTGTACTATGCCATGGCTTCTGGAGTGGCACGCATGAAGTCTCCGACCACACCGATGCAAGGATTCGAGCATACTCGTGTCGGCACCTCGACGCCTGCGGTATACAAAAAACCCGTCTTCGATGGGAGCAAGCTGCGCACCTGGATACAGGACTTTGATTACGGTGGTGACTACGATGCTGCCGACGTACGAGCACAGATACAAGCGAGCTACGATGCTGGCGTGATGAGCTGGATGATATGGGCTCCTTCAAATATATACACACAGTCAGCGCTCCTGGGTCCTGAGGTTTGAGTAGATGGACCAAGCTATTTACAATTTCTCTAAATAATGTTTAATTAAGATCTCAAAGTTCTTAAGAGGAGAGAAAAGTGCACGAAATGCAAGGTGTAACCTCCGATACTCCGACCAGCGAGCTGAGTGGCAGCCAGCTTTACTGGCTCGAAGTGCAACTCACGCGCAATGGAGAGCCCGAGGAAGGCGATCTACGCTTCGAGAAGCTCGCGGCAGTGAGGATGGAGATGGCGCGACGCGTCGGCGTCTCGGGCCTCGGTGAGGGCGAGACCTTCCACCATCCGGTCTGATCACGGGAATGGACAAAGCAAAAGAGAGCAGGCCACCATAGTTGTCTGCTCTTTTTCAATATTTCTGACATTTTAAAGTTGAAGGGCATTCAATTTTCTTGCAGGTTAGCGTACATGAAATTGCTGGGGTTTTGCTATACTGATGATTGAATGAGTTTCGACCCTGAACAAATCACTTTCTTCGCAAAGACCGACTCGCGCGGGGCTAACGTGCCGTTCGGTATCAAAGCAAAGGACCGTACGCGGCACGTGTACGTGATCGGGAAGACGGGTATGGGTAAGTCGACCCTACTCGAGAACATGGCAGTGCAGGACATCAAGAACGGCAACGGATTGGCCTTCATCGACCCGCACGGTCAAACTGCCGAAACACTCCTCAATTACATCCCAGAAGAGCGGAAGAGCGACGTGCTGTACTTCGCACCTTTCGATACCGATTGCCCAGTCTCGTTCAATGTGATGGAAGACGTTGGTCCTGAGCGACGCCACCTCGTCGTGTCTGGTCTCATGTCAGTGTTCAAGAAGATCTGGGTAGATGCTTGGAGCGCGCGCATGGAGTACATACTCAGCAACACTTTGCTTGCACTGCTCGAGTACCCTGAGTCGACACTTCTTGGTGTGAACAGGATGCTCTCTGATAAGGACTACCGCGCGCTCGTCGTTGCCAATATCAAGGACCCGTCGGTCCGTTCTTTCTGGGTGGATGAGTTCGCAAAGTACAATGAGCGGTACATGCAGGAAGCGGGCGACGCGATCAAGAACAAGATCGGCCAGTTCACCTCGAACCCGCTCATTCGCAACATCGTCGGTCAGCCTCACTCGAGTTTTGATATTCGCAAAATGATGGATGAACGGAAGATCCTGATCATGAACCTCTCAAAAGGCTTGGTCGGTGAGAGCAATGCGAACTTGCTCGGATCGATGCTCACGACACGCGTCTACCTGGCAGCGATGAGCAGGGCTAACTTGAGCCCTGAAGAGATGGACAAAGCGCCAAACTTTTACTTCTACGTTGACGAGTTCCAGTCCTTCGCTAATGCCACCTTTGCGAACATTCTTTCTGAGGCGCGCAAGTACAAGCTCAACCTCACCATTGCGCACCAGTACATCGAGCAGATGGAAGAAGAGGTGCGCAACGCAGTGTTCGGCAACGTCGGCACCATCATTGCATTCCGTGTCGGTCCCTTCGACGCGGAAGTGCTCGAGACCATCTTCTCACCGAAATTCTTGGCGACCGATATTGTGAATCTTGGTTTCGCTCAAACCTATTTGACCCTTATGATCGACGGTATCGGTTCGGCACCGTTCTCCGCAACGACGCTTCCGCCGATACCTCGTGCAAGCGTGTCATGTCGAGAGATGATCATCGAGGAGAGTCGACGGCAGTTCTCGCGACCGCGCGCAGGTGTGGAAGCTGGCATCATCGCGTTCCACCAACCGGTCGTACTCCCGCCAGGAGTGAAAGCGGTGGACAATCCGCCTGCTACCATGAAGCGTAAAACTACGGTCACTGGGGTCCCGCTATCTTCAGATCGGCCGCGCCGACCAGTGGAAGCTGGTGGACCACCTCGTCCTCGTACCAACCCACCCGAAGCGAGTGTTCCGAACGAAGCCCCACGCCGCCCACCGCGTGAACGAACCGATGAGGTTGTACCAGAACGCTCGCGACCGACTGCGCCAGAAGCGCGCGAAAAGAAACCCCCTGAAGCGCCAAGACAGGAAAAGAGCCTGGCTGATCTGCGGGCTGTTCTGCAATCGATCACAAAAAAAGGCGATGTTGAAGAAAGCATTGCAAAACCATCGGTAAAAAAAGAGACCGTACCTGATCCTGGTCTCAAAGACGCGCTCGCTCGTGCACTCGGCGACCTTGGTTCAGAAGCACCAAAACAGACACCGGTTGAAAAACCAAAATCTGAGCAGGTTACACAACCAGCTGTAGCTTCTAAACCTGCAGTTGAGGAGACTGTAGTGTTTGAGAATGATCAGCGGGACAGTGCGCTTGACCCGAAGAAACTAGAGCGAATGATGCGCGTCAACGGTAACGATCGCTTACCACTGTAGTCATGAAATACAGCGTTCTCGTTACAGTCGCGGTTTTCTTTTTGCCACTTTGCGCACGTGCGAATGTTGCGATCAGTGAGATCGCCTGGATGGGTTCGAGCGTTTCAGCGAACCATGAGTGGATAGAATTTCACAATAGCGGCAGCAGTGCCGTGAATGTTGATGGTTGGACACTCAGTGATAGTAATACCCTCTTGATCGAACTTTCGGGTTCGATCGAGGCAGGCAAGTATGCAGTCATCGAGCGCACAAGTGATGAGAGTGCTTCGGGTGCGGCGTTCATGATATACACCGGTGCGCTCGTGAATACTGGTACGACGCTCACGCTCCGCGATGGCGGTGGTGCCATCATTGATCAGGTGTCAGGCGGCGAGAATTGGGAATCGGTAGGCGGAAACAACACGAGTAAAGACACAGCTCAGTACTCAGGCACGAAATGGGTTACTGCACCAGCTACCCCGGGAAGGGTGAACGCGACCGTTTCAAACGAGCAACCGACCACGAGTTCGAATACCTCAAATACTCCTCGTACGGGGAGTACGAATCTGCTCAAGCCAGCAGAAAAGGAGACGACAAAGCTTGAGCTAGCCAATGTCACACTCGCACTTACCATCGAGGCTCCTGAAGTTGTGTACGCAGGACAACGCATACCGCTCAGTGTCTCTGCTTCTGGTCCAAATCAGGTCGTTTTAGATTCACTTCAGTTCGAATGGAACTTCGGCGATATGGCGACAGGCGGCGGCAGGCGTACTTCGCACCGCTACCGTTTTCCTGGTGAGTACGTGATCACTGTGTACGGTGCGTATGGACGGCACGAGCAGGTGGCGCGAAAAAATGTGACCGTCCTGCCGGTTACACTTTCCATCACGACCGATGCAGAAGGAAATACGCAGATAAACAATGACGCTGCTTACGAGGTCTTCTTGGGAGGTTATGCGCTTACAGGCAAAGAGACATTGATCTTTCCCGAGCGTACAGTACTGCTGCCTCGTGCCAGTATCACGGTAGCAAAGGAGAGGTTAGGCAGCGGGTACGGAGACATAGTGGCGCTACGCGATGCTGCTGGAAAGTTGGTGGCAGACACTACTCCAAACATTGAGAGTTTTGATGAAATGACATTCGCCGCAGCTGAGTTTGAAGA
>CAYTYF010000003.1:9800-33462 GCA_964442205.1 uncultured Candidatus Saccharibacteria bacterium
GTCGGGGTACCGTTGATAGTGAGCGAAGCGACGACAGAACCTGAGGCACGATTCACGTTCGCGGAACCGATACTTGCAGATATCGTGTCGGTAGCAGAGGCAGCGGAACCGGAAGAAAAGACCTTACTACCAGCAGAGCATGAACCGCCATCAGCCTCTCCTTCGGACGATAGAACATTTCTTGGCCTGCTTATTCTGGTCACTGTAGCTACCACCGCACTTTACTTCGGCCATCCTCCTAAAAAGCAGTTAACTGAATAACAACGTTTATTATTGAAGTGTCAAGTTGTTGTGATTTCTACTCCGTACTACAGTGGTGGGCCAATGTCATCTGATATGAACAAAACGAAGCCGCAAAACTACAAGAAACATGTGGTGGTCATAGGTGGCGGTACTGGAACGCACACCGTGCTTCGTGGTCTCAAGCGCTACTACAGCAGTATTGATATCAGTGCCATCGTGACGATGGCTGATTCTGGAGGCTCTACCGGGCGGCTTCGCGATGATTTCGGCTACTTGCCTGTCGGCGATGTCCGTATGGCGCTGGCTGCACTCGCGAGTGATGACGATGAACACCAGGAGCTTGTTCGCCAGCTTTTCCTCTACCGCTTCGACAAAGGAAACGGTCTCACTGGCCACAACTTCGGCAATCTCTTTTTAACTGCTCTCACCGATGTGCTCGGCAGCGAAGCTGAGGCGACCAAGGTCGCAGCCAAGCTCCTCAACGTACGCGGGTCGGTCATCCCGGTGACTGCGGACAACATCCACCTCGTTGCTGAGTACGATGATCACACTACGGTCGAAGGGGAGGGCAACATCGACGACCCGCCGCCAGCCTACGCTCATCGGCGCATCACTGCTCTCTACACCAATCCGGTCGGTGTGATAAGCGACGATGCTTTTGAAGCTATCGTGAGCGCAGACTGCATCGTCCTCGGGCCAGGAGACCTCTACTCGAGCTTGCTCGCCAACTGCGTCATTCAAGGTGTTCCTGAGGCCTTTTCACAATCAAACGCTAAGGTCGTGTACGTTGCCAACCTGATGTCGCGCCCTGGACAGACGCGAGGGATGAGCATAGGCGATCATCTTCGCGAAATAGAACGATACACCGGGCGCTACCCTGACGTGCTCCTCAAGAACTCGACAGCCTTACCAGAAGCTGTCATTCGTCATTACGAACAGGACGGTGACGCACCTGTTGTCGACGACTCGCACCTTCTCACGATACCGGTCGTCAGTCGTGATCTCCTTTCTGACACCACCGTGGCGCGTCATAGTGCTGATACGGTCGTACGAAGCCTGGTGCGACATGATCCTGATAAACTCGCAACCGCCATACTCTCACTGCTCGCCGAAGAAGGGTAGCGGGCTCACAGGCAGAGCGAGAGGGCGATGATTCGTGCGTTATACTTAAAGGTGTATGGCGAATGTGGCAATCGAGCCAACAGCACCTCTTCCAACGGCCCAGAGGGAAAATATTCTCGACTACGTGCTCAATGACACGAGTACCATTGAGACGCTCAAAAGCGGCAACGTGATGCCTGCTGTCAATGGCCACACGCAGGCGCCGATGGTGAATGTTGCTGCGGTGCGTACAAAGACCCGCATACTGTTCATCTCTACTGACACCGCGATGCTCACTCCAGGCACCGAGCTTCTCGACAAGATCTCATCGCTCAATACTGTTTTCGATGAGATCCATGTTCTGGTGGTTGAAACTGCCTGGAAGCGCCACACTGCCACGAATAAGATAGCTGATCGAGTGTGGACCTACGTGACGACCGCACCGCACTGGTGGAGTATGGCGCGCGCAGCTGAAACGCTCGCGCACGAACAGCTTGAGTTCACGGGCGGTTTCCGCGCCGATATCGTTGTGGCACTTGATCCGTTCCAGGCTGGGTACATCGGTCAGCGTATTGCGGAGCGCTACGACAGGCCATTCCAGGTGCACGTACTGAGTAACATCTTTTCTGATTCGTTCACGTACGCCTACCGACACGCCGCTTGGCTGCGCCGACTCGCTCGGCATGTGCTCAACGGCACGCGAAGCGTGTGTGTCGGTTCCGAAACCATCAAGGAAGAACTGAAGAAGGAATTCAAACATTTGCAGGAGCCGGTATTGCTGCCACGGTACTACGACATCAAAGGCGTGCTCGCTAAGAGCGAAGGTCCAGTGGTTGCGCCTCCGAAACTGGCCCGATTCAAGTTCATAGCGCTCTTTGTGGGTACACTCAACCACGACAGCACCTTGTATCGGGCCATCGACGCTGCGCGCACTATGCTGCGTTCACCAGCGATCGCACTCGTGGTCGTTGGCGATGGGCCAATGAAAAAAGAATTCAAAAAGCGCGCAGAGATATTCGGGATTGGCGAACAGGTCATCTTTGAACCAGCTTCTGTGGACCTCAATTCGTACATGCGAGCTTCACAACTGCTCTTAGCTACTGATACGACGCCAGAGAGTGACGAAATGGTCATCCGAGCAGCCGCTATCGGCTTGCCGATACTGGCAGCGCGAACGGAACTCAGGGATGATATCTTCACTGACGATGAGAACGCTTACCTGTGCCACAAGGATGACACCATCGAGTTCTCACAGAAACTTTCTAAATTCCTCAACAACAACAGCGTGCGGATCCAATTCTCGCGCGAGGCAAGGATGATGGTCAAAGACCGCCTTCACGAAGACCCTGAACTCTTCAAGTGCGCGTACCGTGATGCCATCGAGAGCGTCTTGGCATTCACGCCGATTTCGGCATTGCGATAACATTCTCGCGCACCGCGTACCGAATCGCTCCGGTCCGTGATTGCTATACTTACTATGGAAGCCTTTTGATATCGGAGGAAATGCCGTGTACGACGGAACAGCGTTCGTATCATCTGATGGCGTAAGCAGAAATGATCAGATTGTATCTGATCGCCGACTTGAGTCCAGTATCGGCCGGCTGCTGCAAACGCATCCGGATACCAAAGACGTGCCGTTCAGGATAGGTCCTTGTTATCGGCTCGTGGGAAGCCTGCATCTCGTTTGCGTCGTGATGCGGGGCACAAGAGTGTGGTCAGAGCTGTTTCTCAGCAGTAGCTGCACACTGACGCAGCTCCGATTTGCGACTCATGGTCGTGTCTCTTACGGGGCAGAAAGCACGTGCATCGATAAGGTCGTTTTCGAAACTCTTGCAGCTTCGAACGGTCCCGTCAGTGGGTGTGAGTACGATGATGAGTCCGGCAGACTCGTACTTTTCGGTTGCGGAAGTGACCGCGGCCAGAAGATCGAATGCTACGTACGCGATGCACACTTCGCCGGCCCGGCAAGGGTCATGTCGGAGAAGTTAGGGTTTGCTCATGCAGCGTGAGCGAAGATCATGAAGCCACCAACACCAGGTGGCTTCATTGCTTACAAAAACGCGGCCAATGGATATGTGTCCATCAACCGCGACGTTTTTTTCGCGACGAGCGCTTTTCTTTATTTTTGACCAGTTTGGATCTCTGGCCATTTTTTCCTTTGGAGGGGTACAACTCGGGGTACAAGAGCCGAGTGGTGGCCTTGAACCAGTCGTCGATGTCCACGACTCGCATATCCAGTACGCTTCTGGGGCTCACTAAATTGTGAGGGTATATGACGCCTACATCCTCGCACAATTTGATCAGGTTACGGAGACACCTACTGACACCGAGTGCGCGATGCTGATTGACGGTCCTCTCGCCACACCACACCCGGCAGTCCTCTCCCGGCAGCATTGATAGAGAGAACGAAGACAGGCACTGCAGCAGCATCCTTGTGTGGTACTGGAGGGGTGGCAAAGCCGAATCAATTGCATGTGCATCGGTGAGTCTTGCTGGTTGCAGCTGAATCATCATTCTTATCCTCAAAGACCAAGTCTCAGCTATTAGGACATACGGTGAATAAAAAAGCAAATTAATATGCAAAGGGATTTGAGCAACCCCAAGCAGGTTTTGGTAGTATTACTTGCATATGCAAAAAACAGTGTTGGTCACAGGTGGAGCCGGCTACATCGGCTCTGCCTGTGCAAGCGAGTTACTCAAGGCGGGTCATAGAGTGATTGTGTTTGATGATCTTACCACTGGACAGCAGGCTAAGGTCCCGGAGGGTGCAACGCTGGTAGTTGGGGATGTGACCGATACAACTGCGCTCGAAGCCGTCTTTTCTGGAAATGATGTGGATGCTGTCGTTCACTGTGCAGCAAAGAAGGCGGTTGGCGAAAGTGAAGCGGAGCCAGAGCTCTATTTTAGAAATAACGTGTTCGGAACCCTCAATCTGCTCAGCGCGATGGCAGAGCACAATGTGCCGAAGATCGTCTTCTCATCGACCGCGGCTGTGTACGATCCTGCCGGACAAATCCCCTTCACTGAAGCATCGTCGCTTGCACCTGCAAGTGTATACGGGAGCTCCAAGCTGTTATCAGAGACGCTCATCACAGAATTCGCTCGCACTGGCAAGCTGAAGGAGTACGTAATACTGCGCTACTTCAATGTGGCCGGAGATGCTGGACTCATGTATCGCGAAGATAGCGCTCAGAATGTTTTCCCGCTCCTCGCTCGAGCACTTGAGAACGACGCTGAATTCAAACAATTTGGCAATGATTACGACACCAGGGATGGTACTGGCGTGCGCGACTACATCCATCTCGCCGATCTTGTTGATGCTCACCTGGCAGCACTGAGCGGAGACGTCTCTGGTACATTCAACCTTGGAACAGGAACTGGTTACTCGGTCAGAGAACTCATACAAGCTTTCGAGGCTGCAACCGGCAGGACGATGAAGGTCGTGGAAGTGCCGAGGCGACCGGGAGATGTGGGTACGGTGGTGGCAGATGCTTCGCGCGCACGCGAGCAGCTTGGTTGGGAACCGAAGCGTACCCTCGAAGAGATGGTGAAAAGCACTGTCGTTGTGTACGGCATCTGAAATGTATGAGTGAATCAGCTCAGATCCCAAAGGTGATCCATTACGTCTGGGTAGGCGGCAAACCCCTAACGCCGCTCGCTCTGCGCTGCATAGCAAGCTGGAAAAAATATATGCCTGACTACGAGCTGAAGCTCTGGAATGAATCTAATTCCCCAATGGAGGCTCGCTACATCAAAGCTATGTATGCTGCAGGGAAGTGGGCCTTCGTTGCGGACTACATCCGTTTCTGGGTACTTGAGCGGGAGGGCGGTATCTACCTTGATACCGATACCGAGGTGCTACGTTCCTTTGACCACCTCTTGCATCACGGTGCTTTCTTCGGGAAGACCAAGGATGGCACCACCGCTGCCGGTGTCATTGGTGCCGTGCCTCACCACCCGGTCATACAGGATATCTTTTCGGTGTACGTTTCTGACACCGATTTCAGCACTACGCGCACTTCGCCGCGCACCGTCACCGACGTGCTCGCACAAAAAGAGTACCCTGGCGTTGCAGTGTACGACTATCAATACTTCAACCCGTGCGATGACGGTGAGCGCTGCACAGCAAGAAAGCTCGAGCAGGCATATGCTCGGAACCACTGGGCTGAATCGTGGGTGCCGTATGCAGGTGTACGAAAATTCCTGCGTCGTCTTGGGCTCATGTCTCTCATAAAATCAATTGCCCCGAAAAATAAGAAGTAACATGCAGACCTTCTCTATCTTCGTGATAAATTTACCGACTGCGGGCGAGCGTCGACAAGCAATGGAAAAGCAACTCACTGCTATGGGTGGCAGCTTCGAATTCGCAGAAGGCGTGTTCGGCAACGATCCTCGGGTCACTGAGCGTTACGATGAAGTCTTGGCGATCAGAGAGCATGGTCAGCCCTTTGCGACCGGAGAAAAAGGCTGCGCGTTGGCGCACGCACTGGTGTACGAGCGAATGGTCCGTGATGCCATACCTGTGGCACTTATCCTTGAAGATGACATGGTCCTGCCAAGAGATTTTCTCAACATAGTAGAGCGAGAGGTCGCGAGGAAGGGAAGGACTTGGGATTGGCTTTCTTTCGACTACCGCTACGTGGGTATGCAATTCCTCTACCACTGGCTTATTGCTACCGGTAAAACGATAGGCAAACGCCCAACATTCGTCTTCTACGCTTTTCTTAAACTCTTCTACATACCGCCTTTGTGTGTCTACGAAGGTTTGCGTGATGCGATCGCTCGCATGTTCCCGTCTCTGAGCGGGCCAAAGCGCTTCTATCGCCCGCTGTACAATGCCGGGGCGTACCTCGTGACCCTTGAAGCTGCTCAAAAGTTACTTCCTTTCACAAGACCAATGCGCCTGGCAGCTGATGAGATCCAAAATGTTGCCTCACGACAGTCGGATTTCAAGTTGCGGGGGTACGTTCCGCTTATTGTGCGACAAGATCTTGAACGCTTTGGTACCG
This sequence comes from uncultured Candidatus Saccharibacteria bacterium, assembly GCA_964442205.1. GTDB lineage: Bacteria > Patescibacteriota > Minisyncoccia > Phycocordibacterales > UBA918 > OLB19. Next base: position 16,154 of record CAYTYF010000003.1, read on the forward strand.
ACGCAGGCCGCCCTAACGAAGAGTGGGAAGCGATATTTAAAAAAGGTGAGAAATAGCCATTCCATGGCTTAAAATATAGCTGTGTTATAATCCTGAACTATGAGTGAACACATCATCGGACTGAATTTCGGACACGACGCAACGGTTGTGGTGATGAAAGATGGAGAGATCGTGGAAGCGATGATGGAAGAGCGCCTCTCGCGCGTGAAGAAGTACATCGGTTTCCCGCACGAAGCGCTCGCGTACGTGAGGCGGAAATACCCGGATCTACCTATGACGCAGGTCTATGCTGATGCCGTGGAGACTGGATACCACATCGTCAACACTAAAGCCGATGTGATCGAATACCACGGTCGTTTCCCACGCACCGGAAAGTGGTTTTGGAAAGCGGTAGTGGAAAAGCTTCCAATGAGCGCGCAGCTCTATCGCCTCAAGGATGCTTTGTACGAATTTCGTTTCCGGTCCACTGACAGAAAGGGGATCATCGCAGCGTTCCTCAAGCGTGAGTTTCCCGCTGCAGCTATCGTGAATGTGCCGCACCACCTATCGCACGCCTGGGCGGCGGTACCGTTCCTTCCCGAGTACGAGACCAAGCGACTCATCATCACCCTCGATGGCGAGGGCGATGAGCTCTGTGGCTCGATAAACATTTTCGAGAAAGGCAACATTTGTGTAGAGAAAGAATTTGCAAACATACACTCGCTCGGACTCCTCTATGCAGCATTTGTCGATATCCTCGGCATGACCCGCAACGAGCACGAGTTCAAGGTGATGGGTCTTGCTCCGTACGCCAAAGCGAGCTCAGGTGAAAAGGTGTACCAGAAGTTGAAAAAGCTGCTCTGGTTCGACACCGAAAACATGTCACTCGAGTCAGACCTTGATATGCGTCGCGTAACGCCGTACTTGATAGCAGAGGAGTACCACCACTACCGCTTCGACTCTCTCGCGTATGGTATTCAAAAGCTCACGGAGGAGTTGACCAAAGAAATGACGAAGGCAGCTATAGAGAAATACGGGTGTGCGGACGTAGTGGTCGGTGGCGGCGTATTCATGAACGTGAAGGCGAACCAGTACCTTCGTGAATTGCCTGAGGTGAGTTCGCTTGTTGTCACGCCGTCTGCAGGAGACGAATCAATAGCGATCGGCAACGCTGTGTACGGCTACGCTAAGCAGCACGGACATGATCTCAGTGGATTGAAACAGATAGCGAACCTCTACCTCGGCTCCGCATACACCGACGAGGAGATCAAAGCCGCCATCGATCGCGACCCCCTTTCAAAGACCTGGAAGATACAACACTTCGAAGGAGGGAATAGTGAGACCATCGAAGATGCGGTCGCCCAGATACTCTCTGAGAACAGCGTCGTCGGCCGCTTCAAAGGCCGCGCCGAGTGGGGTGCTCGCGCGCTCGGCAACCGCTCTATCCTCGCTAACCCATCCTCACGCGAGAACGTGAAGCTCATCAACGAGATGATCAAGGGCAGAGACTTCTGGATGCCGTTCGCAACCAGCATGCTCTATGAACGCCGCAACGAGTACCTCAAGGACGCTGACACGTACCTCGCTCCGTACATGGCCATCACCTTCGAGACGAAGGAACGAGCGCACCGTGAGCTCATCGCTGCGCTCCATCCGTACGACCTAACCTCACGTCCCCAGATGGTGGAGAAAGAAACGAACCCGAGCTACCACGCCCTCATCAGCCGCTTTGAAGAACTCACCGGCATCGGCGGTATCCTCAACACATCCTTCAACCTGCACGGTGAACCGAACGTGGAGACCCCCGAAGACGCGCTCCGCACCTTCGCTAACTCTGGTCTCCCGCACCTGGCTATTGGGGGTTATTTGGTGTCGAAGTAATCATTCTTGGTTATATGAAGCTGCAGCGCGGGCTCACTTTCTTAAAGCGGCATTTGCTCAAAAATCCACGTTTTCTTCTCTGGTACGCGCTCCATTTCTTTTTGCCTGGCTACACCTTCAAGGTGAAGTTCTGTGGTCCGGAAGAGCTTGTAGAAGCTCTCCAGGTAGGTAAGTCACTGATACGTATGGGTGACGGAGAGGTGCACCTCATGAATGGAGGCAGTTTGCCGTTCCAGCGGTTCGATCCAGAGCTCGCCAGCGTACTTTTCACGGTGATCGCTAAGTACACCGATGACAGTCCGTACGTGCTCGGGGTCAATGAGGTGCCGCTCGTGCGGAGGAACAGCGAACTCAGGACCAGGAACTTGCTCCACACCTGGTTGCCGAGCAAGGTCTACTGGGACCTCTACTACAATCACGACGCAACTTACGTTGACGCCTCGGTGTTCTATTACAACCACGTCGTCCCGGAACACTTTGAGGAGTATCTCTTATCAAAGCATCTGGTCGTGGTCACCAATAAGCAAAACCTTGAGCGTTTTCAAAAGAACACAAAGATCCCGTTCAAGAACGTTTCGTTTGTGGAAACTCCAGCCCTTCATGCCTACGATGCGTACGGCTCGATACTAGAGGCGGTAGAAAAGGAAGTAGCCACCTACGGCAAAGACAAAACCGTTGTGTTGGCAGCATTTGGGCCGGCGAGCAAGGTGCTCGCCTACGACCTCTTGGGCAAGGTGGTTGTAATAGACATCGGCAATGGGTTGGAGATAGTCTATAGCGACTCCAAAATCGATTACATTGCCAATCCATTCCTTTTGCATGCACCAAATCCCGCTACGTAGTTGCCTTCGTGGCCGAATGTTTGAAGGCCTCTCTTCAGGCTGTGCATTCTAAGATTATTCCAGTAATATAGCCTTCTATGTATATCCTCGGCATTCATTTCGGACACGACTCGACGGCTGTGCTCATGCGAGATGGCGAGGTCCTCGAGGCGATGTCAGAGGAGCGCCTCAGTCGCCAAAAAAAGCATGGCGGTTTCCCGCACCTCTCTATCGCGTACCTCAAAAAGAAGTACGATATTGAGCGTTTCGATGAGGTGGCGGTGGTAGGTGAAAAGCTGCGAGGCATCATTTTCACCACACTCGAAGATAACAAGCGAGGACGTGAAAACCCTATCCAGCCTAAGTACTACCTCCGCTCACTGGGGGTCACCTTTCCAATGCTCGGCAAATTGTTCGCGCTGCGAGACCGCTTCTACAACGCACGAGCACACCGTGGTCACGAGGAAAAAGTTCTAGAGTATCTTAAGGCTCAGTTTCCAGATGCCAAACTTACCTTCGTTGAGCACCACGCTGCGCACGCTTGGGCGACGCTGCCATTCCTGGCGGATCTCAAGAAAAAATACATACTCTTAACGCTCGACGGGGCCGGCGATGATCTATCAGGAAGTGTGAACGTCTACCAGGACGGCAAAATAGAGCGCATTGCGAGCACGGCTGATCACCAGTCGCTTGGTCTCTTGTACTGCGCGATCACTGACCTCCTCGGCATGACCCGCAACGAGCACGAGTTCAAGGTGATGGGTCTGGCTCCGTACGCCAAGGCGAGCTCAGGTGAGAAGGTGTACCAGAAGCTCAAGAAGCTTCTCTGGTTCAATGACGAAACACTGAAATTCGAATCAGCGCTGCCGCTGGAACACACCACGCCATACCTCATCGCGAAAAGCTACTATCAGCACCGCTTCGACTCGCTCGCCTATGGCATACAGAAGCTCACGGAAGAGCTCACCAAGCAAATGACACTCGCTTCTATCAAAAAGTTGGGTATCAAAGATGTCGGTATTGGCGGCGGCGTATTCATGAACGTGAAGGCGAATCAGTACATCAGAGAGCTCAGCGAGGTCGGCTCGCTGACCGTAACACCTTCCTGTGGTGATGAGTCCTTGGCTATCGGCGCAGCAGTTGCGCGGTACAGCGAACTCAATAATGGCGACCTCACCCACCTCAAACCCCTTCGCAACCTCTACCTCGGCTCCGCATACACCGACGAGGAGATCAAAGCCGCCATCGATCGCGACCCCCTTTCAAAGACCTGGAAGATACAACACTTCGAAGGAGGGAATAGTGAGACCATCGAAGATGCGGTCGCCCAGATACTCTCTGAGAACAGCGTCGTCGGCCGCTTCAAAGGCCGCGCCGAGTGGGGTGCTCGCGCGCTCGGCAACCGCTCTATCCTCGCTAACCCATCCTCACGCGAGAACGTGAAGCTCATCAACGAGATGATCAAGGGCAGAGACTTCTGGATGCCGTTCGCAACCAGCATGCTCTATGAACGCCGCAACGAGTACCTCAAGGACGCTGACACGTACCTCGCTCCGTACATGGCCATCACCTTCGAGACGAAGGAACGAGCGCACCGTGAGCTCATCGCTGCGCTCCATCCGTACGACCTAACCTCACGTCCCCAGATGGTGGAGAAAGAAACGAACCCGAGCTACCACGCCCTCATCAGCCGCTTTGAAGAACTCACCGGCATCGGCGGTATCCTCAACACATCCTTCAACCTGCACGGTGAACCGAACGTGGAGACCCCCGAAGACGCGCTCCGCACCTTCGCTAACTCTGGTCTCCCGCACCTGGCTATTGGGAGTTATTTGGTGTCGAAAGTTTGAGTCAGAGAAAGAGCTATACTAGTGTTATGACAAGCAATCAGGGAACCTACGAGCCGCTCGTATCTATTGCGCTTACGACCTTCAACGGAAAGAATCTCCTTAAGGAACAGCTTGATTCGATACTGAAGCAGACCTACCAGAACTATGAAGTGGTCATAAGCGACGACGGAAGCGATCAGGAGACTATCGATATCCTCAATGAGTATGCAAAGCGCGACCCACGTATCAGCTGGTCGCGCAGTCCGCTCTCTCGCGGCTTCAGGCCCAATACACAGAACGCCATCAGTCTCTGCAAAGGCGAGATCATCGTGCTCTGCGACCAGGACGATGTTTGGTTCGAGAATAAGCTAGCTGAGCACGTCAAAGCGTACGAGGACCCGAGTGTAGGTTGGGCGTACAACCGCTTTGTGATCACGGATGCAGAGAATAATCCCATCGGATACATCGAAGATAAGATGCCAGACTACTTCCGGCACAAGACCTTGCTCGAGAACGCGTGGGGGTCGTGCATCGGAGCGGCACAGTCTTCCTACCGAGCGGCGCTGGCGAAGAAAGCTATGCCGATACCCTCGTACGTACCTGCTCATGATTCCTGGATACAGTTGGCTATCTATCCGGCAAAACCAGCTTTCATCCCTAAGGTCCTCAATACATATCGCCAGCATAATAGTCAGCAGGTCGGTATGGTCGACGCAACCGATCCCGAAGCTCTACGAGCTCGCGAAGCGAAGGCGATCAGTGATAATTTTGATTACCTCTGGAAACTTTCGTTCAACCGACAGCTTACTTTCACAAAACGGGCCTACCTATTCAGTGCGTACATGGCAAAGCGAATACGATCGATATTGCGCAAACTGGTAGGCAAGAATGATTCAAGGCTGATAGCTGATGCATCTGGCCAGCTCGTGATGAAGCGAAAGTGATGTATCACTTTCGGCATTTTAGAACAGCAACCTCTTCGCTTCCACGCATGAGCGCGTGCTTCCAGCCAGCAAGGTACCAGCGGAGTTTGTTTAGTAGACGTCTCAATTTTGTTTCTTGAGCTATGTCAAAGCTACCCGTCTCCTCCATTGCCTTAGATGCATCGTAGATGTAGAGGACGCCTTGCACAGAGGTGGTGCCTCGTACATGAGAAAATCCGGCGCTCTCGGCTGCGAGCGCGAGTGCTCGGGGTGTGAAGATCTGCAGGTGTCTAGGTACCTCCAATCCTCGCCAATGGCGCAAAAATCTACGGTGTCCTTTCGAGCCTGCATTCGGGGTGAATGCTGTAAGTGTTCCTCCAGGTTTTAGGATTCGCTTGCATTCACGCAGTACGTTGACTGGATCAGGAACGTGTTCAATGACGTGGTTCATGATGATGGCATCGAAACTTGCGTCAGGGAAGTGTTGTGATGCCAGGTCACCTGTGTACACATTGAGTCCCTTACTGCGTGCATTTGCTACGGTCGGCTCATCGAAGTCAATGCCTGTAACTTGCCAGCCTCGAGCTTGCATTGCGACCATGTTGCTTCCACCACCGCAGCCGACATCGAGAAGGGAGCCGCCTGCAACATATGGTACGTAGAGCATTTCAACTGCCATGGAATCGCGCCAGGTAGGGTAGAGCCATGAAAGCGGAGAGAGTATATGTGCGGTCGGGAACGGCAACCCGCTCGGGTAACTGAAGTTTCTTTCGAGGTAGGCGCTCCGCACAGCTCCGAGTGCACGTTTCAGAATATTTTTCTTCAGCGCAGCTACCGGCGGAGGATCGACACGTGTCGGGTAGCCGCTATAGAGCTTCCCTATGTCGTCGCGGTGCGGTTGCGGATCGAGCCAGTAGGTGCGACACGCGAGGTTGCTGCAGGCACGCAGGCTCCACACCCCTGGGGCGGACAACAGCTTGTCGGTGAGTCCCCGGTACGCGAACGGTCCCGAGGTGCCGCACACCGTGCAGGTGGGCTGTTCACTGGTCCTAATATCCATAAATAAGGTTGCGACAGTATACCACGCAGTTTGGCGGCACGACCGACCGGAAAATGCTACAATCCTCAAGTTATGACCACTGCCGTTCGACCTCTCTCTGAACTCTTAGATATCGAAGCTCCAGCGCCGCCTTGGTACCATTTCTCCATAGATGACATGTTCGATGTGCTCATCGAAGTGACCGACAAGAACATGCCGCTTTTCCAGCACCCGCTGATGGCGCTCCTCAAGGAAATGCACGACCGGTACGGAATGCATGTTGACCTAGAGCTCTTCTACCAAAAGGAGATCGATGGTTTCGTTCGCACCCTTAAAGAGGTGCGCAGCTTGCGCGAAGAACTGCTTGCTGCCGGCGATTGGATACACTTCGGTCCGCATGCGCTCGACTACCAAACTGCGCCATTTGAGCAATCTCCGGAGGACCAGAAAAAAGTATTTGATGATATCTATCGCGAGATAGACCGTTTCGCCGGAAGCGACATGCACGGGCAGTGGGTGCGTTTGCACTTCTATTCGGAATCCTTCGAACTAGGCGAGTACTTCCGCGGACACGGAGTCACTGCGCTTCTTTCGACGGACCGCGCTGCCGGCAGTCACCGCATGTCAGACGAGGTCAAAAAGCTTCTACCTGAGCAGGGCTGTGCTCAGTTCCAAGGTACGAATTTCATTCGCACGCAGTTCCGCGTCGAGGAGTTCACGAACACCCGTCTCACAGAAGAAGCGATAGAAAAACTCTTTAAAGACGCTATCGAACGCTTTGGTTACATCATCATCTACTCCCATGAGTACGAGTACGCTCGAGCAGAGGTGAGAGCTATGATGCGTAGGACCATGGCCATGCTACACAAGCTCAACATTCCAAGTATCAAAAATCCATGACCAAAATAGCGTTTGTCGCGTACCGTCAGTGGGCTTACGACATATACGAGAAGCTCCTGGCATTTCAAACTGAACGACCAAGCTTCGTAGTGCCCGTACTCATCACGACGCCAGAGCACGAGTTCGTGTTGCCGACCGAGGGCGAAGGTATGCCTGCGGTACGTGTGATAGCAGGGAAGGATCAAGAAGCAATGAAAGCGATACTTGAAGAGTTCGACATAGACGCCGTGTGCTTCTACGGGTGGTCGTGGCTCGTTAAAGAGCCAATGCTTACCGACTACACCTGTCTTTGTCTCCATCCTTCGCCGCTGCCGCGTTACCGTGGCGGTTCGCCCATTCAGAACCAGATAGTTGCAGGTGAGGCGATGTCGGCGGTATCAGTCATCAAAATGAGCGAAGGTATCGACGACGGCGATATCTACAAACAGATACCGATGTCGCTCGAAGGTACGCTCGATGAGATACTTGGTCGCATCGTGGACTTAGGAGTTGTGATCACGCGTGACTTTGTTACCGACCTAGACAACGGGGAGGTGGTCTTCACACCGCAACACGACCTTGAAGCGAACCCAGCCCTTAAACGCCGCACTCCAGAGATGAGCGAACTCACGCTCGAAAGTGCTTCATCAATGAGTTTCTTCGACCTCAACAACTTTGTACGTGCACTCACCGATCCGTACCCAAATGTCTTTCTCAAATTGGGTGAGACGACCATGCTTGTACAAGCGGTGCAAAAATACACTGTGTTGCCCGAAGGTGCGACAGTACTTACAAGCGCGTCAGAAAATGCACCAGAAGGGGATCTCTTCCTCGAAATAGCCGATGGCTATGCACGCATCGCTCGTTTCAAATTCATTTAGCGAAAAAACTCCTAAGCTCGCTAAGTTGCGTCTCTAGGTCTGGTAAGGGTCGGTCGGAGAGAAGGCATTTGTTGACCGTGATTTCTGTAGTAAAGGATTCTATCTCGATATCCTTCTCATAGACATCCCGTGCGATGGTGAGGATGTCGTACTTGCTGTGGTGCTTTTCGGTACCGAGTTGGTTCAGTGCAGGTGAGTTGTCCCAATCAGCAATAAGTCGGGTGCATTGTTTGGCCCACTCGAGCGTGGTGATGCCGTTCCAGTAGTGGTTGGTGTACCCACGCACTTTGCCTTCTTGCGAGAGGAACCAATCGAGGAGTGCGACACTGGTTGCTTCCTCGTGGCCGATGATAGAAGTGCGGATGATCTTAGTGTTTTGGAATTCTTCCTCGATGCGCTTTGAAATGCAGGCCTTGCTCATACCGTACTCATCGTCAGCATCACGGATGTCGGTCTTAGTGTACGCTTCTCCCGGAGGAATGGTGCCCTTGAATTCGCAATCCGTCGAAGGATGGACGATGCACTTTCCGGTACTCTCAAGGAAGGTGGGCAATTCTACATTCAAAAGGTCATACTCACCGGCAACCGGGTGTTTCTGAGGGATCTTACCAATGCAATTGATGACGAAGTCTGCCTGGGATTCACGAACCGCAGCTTCAAAAGCTTCATCGCCAAAACGATGAGAAATTGTTTCTATGTGGTATTCAGGAAGTGTTGAGAAGTGGCCAATGACAGCTCGACCGAGCATGCCTTTGTGTCCAAGGACAAGAATATTTGCCATGTGTAGGGTTACTTAGCGAAGTAGTTGTACTTCTTGAGGAGGTCGTGGAGCTCATCCTTGCTGACGACACGATCCTCGGAAGAGAGGCCGCGATCGGAAAGGATGTTCTCATTGTACACGTTCTTGTTGTGAAGCAGGAACATGTCGTATTTTGCGTCATAGGTCGCTCGCTCGCGCTCGAATGGCGATATCATGTGCTCATGGTACTTCTCATTCATGCGCGGAGCGCCGAGTTTCCACTTGAGGCGGAATTCTTGTTCGTATATCTCAAAGAGGTCTTTAATGCGGAAGGACTTGAGGTTAGGGATGATGTTGAAGCCGTCTTTACCGAGGGCGTATTCGATGCAGTCGATAGCTTCTTCGACGTCGATCATGAATCGGGTCATCTCTTCGCCGTAGAGCGTAAGTTCGTAACCCTTCTTGATAGAGTCCCAGATAAGCGGAATGACCGACCCGGTCGAGTTGAGCACGTTGCCGTAGATCACTGAAGAGAGGCGTGTGTTGTCGAGTTCACTGCCCACGATGAATGCTTCACCAGCGACATACTTCATTGCGCCGTAGATAGTGGTCGGAGCTCGACTCTTGTCGGTTGAAATGAAAGTGGCGGCCTTGAAGTTGTTTTTGGTCGCTGCCTTTCTTGAGTTAATGGCGCCGTGCACGATGACCTGGAGTCCTTCCTCCACGTTGTCATCGACCGCTTCGATCTGCTTCAGCGAGGCGGTGAAGATGCCGATAGAGTGACCACGAGCAGCTTCGGTGAGAAGCTGTCGATTTCGGACGTCGCCGATCACGCACTTCACTTTCGGGAATTGCTTCTTGAGGTAGTAGTGCTTAGCTTCGTCACGGCTAAAGACAGTGATCTCGTTATGTTCGTAGAGTCGTTTGACGAGATTGGTGCCAAGGTAGCCAGCGCCGCCAGTTATGAAAATTTTCTCGTCGTGAAGCATTGTTTTGAGCCGTTTTTTCGAGCCGCAGCAGACGTACAGCAGGGCTAATGTATGGTATTATCAGTCCTATTGCAAGCTATGCCAGAACATTCTGAAAAGGTCCATATGCTTCGTTGCGGATCCTCGCTCGTCACTGCGCCGTATATTGAATACGTCTCCGTTCCTCGCTTTTCCGCGCCTCGCCTCTGGAGCCTTTTCAAGAGGTTCTAACTCACCATATGTCAGTAAAAGTTACGGTCGCGACGGTCGTGTATGGCACCCGCTGGCCACTCCTCAAACAGGTAGCAGATGCATGTCTCGCCGATCCTCAGGTCACCAATTTCGTGATCACTGATAACGGCTGCAAAGACGCGGCGGCGATGGATGCGTATGCAGCGCAGTATGGTGCGCGTGTGACCATTTTGCGGCAGGAGCGAAATCTAGGCTTCGGTCCTGCGATGACCAAAGCGCTTGAACGGGCTCGGAGTACCGACTGCGACTACGTATTCATGCTTGATGACGACTCTGTGCCTGAAGCGGGGGCCATCGATCACTTCATGAACAACTTGCGTCTGTTTCCTGACAACAAAGTGATCCTCGTTGCTAACCGCATCGATGTACCAGGCAACAAAGACATCTTCACCACGAGACCGCTCCAGGACCAGATGCCGCGAGGCACGCTCTTCGAGGTCTTCAGTATCAAAAAGATCTGGTCGGCTATCAAACTATTCCTCGGCATCAAGCCGCACAGTGATCATCCATTCCTGCCAGTGGTACCGACCGAGGCCTTTGTGACGGGCGGCACGTTCATGCCAGCGCATCTTCTGCGCGAAGTAGATCTTCTCGACACCTCACTCTTCATTTACGGAGAGGATCTGGAGTTCGCGTGGCGCATTCGCCGGATGGGGTACAACTCGTACGCTTGCGCCCGGCCGATCATTCGCGACATCGATATGACTTTCCCGACCTACGGCTACCACATATGGGGACTCTTCGATCCAAAAACGCCTACCTACAAAGTGTACTTCCGCATGCGTAACTCGGTCATCATTTCAAAACGGCACACAATGCAATCACAGCCAGTGCTTGTCTTGAACATTATCGGTTGGTTCTTTGGGTTGGCATTTTTCGGTTTACTCAAAACCGGTCCGCGAGCGATCTACTTCAAGCGCCTCTGGCTCATTGCTCGAGCGCTTATTGCCGGGTACCGCGGCAAGATGGAATTGCCTGCAGACGTTGTTACACCCGCTTAACCAGTGACTTTACAATTCGGCCAACTAGGTAGGCCCATACGTAAGGAGAAAGAAGTCGACGTGTCACTACTTCTTTGATAACGGTGCGATTACGAGCAAACCGTTCGCCGCGCGTGCGTGCACGCTCTGTGAGGCCGTCGGCAGGATAGCCCGCAGAGTACGTGCCAGGTTTGTTGATGTAGAGGAACGGTCCAACTGCTTTTGCAACACTGGCAAAGTAGAGCCACTCTTCTGCGTTCTTGATGCTGGTAGGGAAGTTGCAGTGCTTAGTGCGTGACAGATCGATACAGTGCGTGGTCTCACCAGTAAAGCGTCGTAAGAGCAGCATGTCTCGGGGGTAGCTGATGCGTTCTTTTCCGGTGCTATTCAGGGCGAACGATTCGCCTGTGAGACTGTGTGCCCGCTGTGAGACGAGCCAGGCTGGAGCGTTACGTTCCGTGATCGCTTTAGCAAAGGTTTGCAAACAATCGTCTGCCAACCAATCATCATCATCGAGGAAGATGGCATAACCAAAAAAACCGTCGGCTCTTAGTTGTTCGAGCGCCCGGTTCACTGAAGCATTTTTTCCTAGATTGTCCCGATTGGTGAGTAGTGTCACCTTGGCATTACCTTCAACCATTGATCGCACTTGGCTATAGTCGCTCTCGGGATCATCAATCACGATCAGGAGCTTCCAGTTTTGATCGGTTTGTTGGATGACGCTCGCAACGGCACGCTCGGCTAGGTCAGGCCGGCGATAGGAGGTAAGGATGACTGCGAAGTTTGCCACCATACCTTATCGAGTATACGCCTTTCACGTCGGGAATGTAAACGGTACTATAGAATGACTTACCATGTTCAACCGCTACGTCTGGAAGAATCGACTCAGCAAATTCATCGACCACCCAGGGGCTGTCGTTCCGTTCGTATGGAAACGCCTCTACGGCAACCGTGTCGCAGATTCTCGCATTGCGTACTACAAGCAAGTTCACTTCTTGAGCTACCAGGACACCATTGAAGAGCTTTTAGTGCACAATCGTTCCATTGTTCGCTTTGGGGACGATGTCTTCGATATGCTCCTTGGTATCGGTCTCTACTACGACAACTGGCGACAGAAGTACGAGCCTGACCTTGCACGGAGACTTAAAGAAGTGCTGGCATCGCGTATGGAAAAACTGCTCGTCTCTTTCAATCCGGAATTCATTTTAAAGACGAAGGCCGAGTTTGATGCTGAAGGCATCGGAGAGCAGCACCACTTCTGGACCAACTCCAAGCTTTACCTCAAGGACTATATTGACCCGAAGCAGGTCTACGGCAGCGCGCTCTGCTTCCAAGAACGGTACAACAAGCGTATTGACTACGACCGACTCATTGCTCACCTAGCAAAAAAGCATCTCATTATAGTTGCTTCGAACACTGCTCGCTTTGCAGGGAAGAAGTTCGGTCTGACGACCGATTATGTCGAAGGGCCGGGGAGCGACGCGTGGAATGCGTACAGCACGCTGCTTCTGCTGGTGCACGACATTGCAGCGCAGTACCCAAAGGATGATGTACTCATCATGACTTCGCTCGGTCCGACCTCAAAGGTGATGACCTACGACCTTTCAAGAGAAGGGTACACCGTCTGGGACACGGGGCAGTTTTTTGACCTGGCGTTGAAGCGTCTCTAACAACCGAATTAAAGAAGAGGAAACCGCCGATCGCTCGGCGGTTCAGGGTTAGTAGGTGTTACGGGTACACTGGTTCGGGTTGGGGAGGCCAAACTTTGCGGTTGGCCACAATGCGATCCCCTTCTACATGCAGTCTGTAAAACAGCTCATGTCTCTGCAGGCCCAAGACGCTGGATTCAGTTTCCCATGAATCACGGATAAGCCACTCGCGTTCGATGGGCAGGGACTCATGCCATACTGAAACCTTCTTAGTCGCGAAGTAGGGTTCGCCCACAGGACCTTCGACCACCATGCTTTCGATGGTAATACTTCCGGTCAATTCGTCTTGGATTGCCCGAACAGCGAGCCACTCACCGGTGGTGCCTGACCAACGACTCACTTTTTTGACAACAAAGACGGGCTTCCACTCTCCAAGGGGAAGTGTGGGAAACTGCGGCATCAGCATCGGATTGTTTCTCCATCTGTGATAGGTGCAAAGCTGTATGATATAAAAACTTGAAATCAGACGGATGTCAAATTGACATAATGTTAAAAATAGTATACAAAGCCTGCGAATACAACCAGCTCTTTTGAACCAATGGTGGTCTAGGGCTCTTTAAGGAGGACACAGCAGTGGGATTTGAAGTCAGGAAGTTCTGGGAACGGAGGCAGAAAGTCCTGGATGGGGAGCTCTCACCTCAGGGTGCACTAGGTCAGCAGATCGACCAGCGCATTGCGCGGCAGATCTCCGGCAAGTTCAAGGCGCTGATGGGCGAGGCGGATTACCTTCGTCAGCACAATGCGTGCGTCACTGGCATAACTGGGTACTACCATCGACTGCCCAAGGGCAAGACGGTGGTGGCCATGTGGCCGGGGCTCAACCCGAGGTTTCCGCTCGCCGATATGGCCGAGGTCTGCGTTGACCGACAAGCTGCGGCCGTCGCTTCACTCGGCCACCACCTTGGCGGCATCAAGGACGGTGTGTCAGTTCGCATGCGCGAGTACTACAGCGAAGCGTCGGTTCGCCGTCACCTCCAAGCCGCCGGCGCGCCGAACCTTAAGTTCGTCTGTCAGCCGCACGACATCCACACCGGCACACAGGCCGAAGCGCTCGTCGACTGGACCATCGAGCACGGCTGGGATGGTATGGTGATCGCGCTGATGGCAGCACCTGGGCACCTTTTCTCACGTGGCTACGGGACCGCAGCGATGGCGTTCCTGAAACGTGACATGTTCGTCCCGATCGTGCCGGTGCCGCACGCCATCGACCCGATCACGCCGACGGTACCCAACTTTAGCGCCGAAGAGGCGGACGACATCGGGACTGACTGCAATCAGCTCGACTTCAACGAGGGCGAACTCGACCGCATCTTCGACATGTCGCGGAAGGATCCTCCGGATGTGACACCGCTCGACCTTCTGAAGGACTACGTCAGCCGCACTGCTCAGCATCCGCTGCTACAGGGCGCCTGAACCAATACTGCACCATAGGGTGCGTCAGCGCAGGACCCACCGTCCTGCGCCTTTCTTTTGTTTTTAATATTTACAACTTTGCTTCACCTATTCTTTACAGGTTAATAGTTACTCTATACAGAACGAAGCGTAGAGCTCGTTACCAGCTTAATCATTTCTCCTATGACATTATTTGTACTCATCGCATTCGTGCTCGGTATAAGTGTAGGAGCTCTAGCTGCATTTGCGCCCGGCAGAACCATTCGAGGGCAGATCTTCGATTAGTGCCTCGGAGGGTTAAGAGAAAAGAGCGCAACGGTCACGTTGCGCTCTTTTTAAATAGTTTCTGTACGGGGTTTGACTCGGGCGAAGAAGATGAGCGCGCTCACGAGGTCAACGACGCCTCGTATGTACACAGCCATCACGGCTCCAGTGAGGCCCATGGTTGGCACCAGGATGAGCAGCGAGAGGATGAAGCTGCCTGGGCCGAGGATGGTCCCGTAGAAGAGCGCCTGTCTGTCCTCGATGGCGTAGAAGTAGTGCCAGAAGACACTTGCTGGTGTGAAGAAAATGGTTCCGGCATAGAGTTGCGATATCGCGATGGAGTCGGTGTAGGCAGGGAAGAAGAAGGCGAAGAGGAAGGGTGCCAGCGCGACGTAGGCCAGGACAGGTATCGCCAAAACAATGGTGTACAAAAGTATTTTCTTTACCAAGGCAACTTTGAAATGATGATCACGCTTATCAACAAGCTTTGGGAAGGCGACAGCGTTGATGTTTCCGAGAACACCTTGCAACTCTTGAGGTAGGGCGATTGCAAAGAAATAGATAGCAAGTTGTGTCGGTCCTAGGAATTTAAAGAGAAGGAGCTTGTCGATCTGACCGGCGCCGATGAAAAAGATGTTTTGGAGTGAGAGTTTTTTGCCGTAGTCGATGATCTCAGCGTATGGTGTGGTTTCGTCGGCGCCGGCTGGGTACTTATGAATGGTGTATCGGTATACCAAGTACTGCGAGAGCGTGTAGGCTGCGAAGTAGAGGGAGGTAATGACGACGATGTTCGATGAAAGCAAGATGGCCGAAATGGTCACGGTCGTCATGAAGAATCTCTGCGAAGTACGCAGAATGGTCTGGAGTTGAAAATCCTTTTTGCCCTGAAGGACGTAGGTGAAATCGCCGTACGACTCATAGAAAGGTATCCAGATGGCGGTTATAGCGAACAAGGTCGCCAAAAGGGTGTTGTCTAAATAGACGTAGTAGAGCGCGGTCGCTAAGAGTCCAGCGGTCCCGATGAGGCCGAAACGTATCTTGGTAGCGATGAGGCGAGGTAATGAGACCGCTTGACCTTGCGCAATTGCACGAGCGGTCGCAACACCGAAGCCGGTGAGCGTGGTCACTGTCGCGAAGGTGGCGACCGTCAGTACGAACTTGTAGAGGCCGTAGTCGGCGGGGGAGACGTAGTTCGCAAAGACCCAGGCGAGTGCAAATGAGAGTACGAATGCGGTGCCTTGGCCGACGAAGAGCCAGCTGCTCTGACCAAAGAGGTAGACCATGTCGGTCTTTGTGTAGCGCTCGCTCCAGCGAAGAGCCTTTACAGTATGGTGTTTGACTCGTTTGATCGGCATAGAGAGAAGTATAACAACCGAATGAGTACACAAGTTCTCTGTGGTGATGCTTGCAAAACAGCTTTATTTGTGATATAATAAAAACAGTTAGGATTTTCACAGGGAGTTAAAGATGCCCTATGCGGTATATGAGCTTAACGACTCGAACGATAAGGTCGTAACCGACTCGTTCGATCGCTTCAGGGGGCGCATTCAGTGCGGACAGGCCGACGGTTCGGCTGACCAGTGGGTGGACCTCATGGCCATCGACAGGAACTCCGCCGACGCGTTTCTGATCTACGATCACTCGCGAAGGCGAGTCGGTGCGGTCGTGAAGCTGCGCATCGTGGACGGCACAGTGGTACTCGATCACCTGGTCGTCGACCACAGTGCCGACTTCACCGCGGTCATACCGACCCAATCGAACTTCGTCGACGAGCTTGTCGAAGTGCTCACGCACAGCATCAGCTTCGCTCGCAAGAACGGCTGCGCAAAGGTCGTCGTCTCGGCGGCACACGCGCCGAAGCTCGACCTGGCTTTCACCACTGTCGGGTTCGCACTTCGGCCGAACGGCGTCGAAGACGGCGAATGGCTCTATCGGCTCGGAGAAGATGAGCTGCTTGCAGCCTGACCGACATCGTCCAAAGGCGCAGAACCCAAGGGGTTCTGCGCCTTTTCCTTTTTAAATCTAAATATCTTATAAGATATTTAGATCGTTCTGGCCGAGCCCTAGTGGAAACCGCGGGACCTTCCTGAGGTTTCCCCTATGGCTCGGCTTTTTTATGATTTCAGCCCGACTCATCGAGGTCGTCAACTCCTTGTTGGGGGGTGGGGGTATGGTATAGTTTTCCCCATATGAAAGATTTCCTGCAGGCTATCGTCTACGGTGGTTTATTTTTAGTTTTATTTTTGCCACTTTTTGTTGCTAACGATCTCTTCTTTCCGTTCATTACTGGAAAGAACTTCGCATTCCGCGCTATCGTTGAGATCATTTTCGGTTCGTGGATCATCTTGGCACTCCTCGATGCTCGGTATCGACCGAAATTCTCTTGGCTGCTGGTGACCTTCACTCTTTTTACGGCCATTATCTCACTGGCAGCCATCCTCGGCGTTGATCCATCGACGAGCTTCTGGAGCAATTACGAGCGTATGGATGGTATCGTCACCATCATCCACCTTTTCCTCTTCTTTGTGGTCCTTGGCAGCATGAACTTCTCGCCACGCACCTGGAACATCTTCTTCGCCACTTCGGTCGGTGTTGCTGCGTTCGTGGCAGTTAAGGGACTCTTTGCGCTCGGGAGCGGGGGAGCGCCTCGTGTTGATAGTACGCTTGGCAATGCCGCGTACATGGCCGTGTACATGCTCTTTCATATCTTCTTTGCGGCGCTCTTGTTCGTACGCTCGAAGGATATGGTTGCGCGGATCATTTATGTGATCAT
>CAYTYF010000003.1:33472-36404 GCA_964442205.1 uncultured Candidatus Saccharibacteria bacterium
GTGATCATTGCTCTTCTGTTCACCTATACGCTCCTTCTAACTGGTACCCGCGGTACTTTCCTTGGTCTCGCTGGCGGCGCCTTTGTTTCCATTCTCTACGTAGCTATCTTCGGGGCGCGTTTCCCAGAGTACCGCAAGATCGCTATTGGAGGCGTCATTTCACTGGTTGTTCTGGCCGGTGGCTTCTATGCGGTTCGTGATACGGCTTTTATCCAAAACAACGTATCGCTGGCACGTATCGCTAACATCGACCTCAAGCAGGACCTCGTGACTCGCAGCACCATCTGGGGTATGGCGCTCGAGGGTGTAAAAGAACGCCCACTCCTCGGCTGGGGTCACGGCAATTTCAACTTTGTCTTCAATAAAAATTACAAAGCGTCTCTATACGCACAGGAGCAATGGTTCGATCGTGTGCACGATATCTTTCTTGACTGGCTCATCGCCGCGGGCATCCTCGGCTTCACGGCTTACTTCAGCATTATGGGAGCGGTCGTGTACTACCTGTTCTGGCTGCCTCTGTGGCGCAAGGAACCTGACCCGTACTTCAACGTACTTGAGCGGGCGGTCATCCTCGGCCTCTTGGCAGGTTACCTCATGCACAACGTGGTGGTCTTCGATAACATCATCAGCTACATCTTCTATGGCTGTCTGCTAGCGCTTATCCATGCCCGCGTTGCTTCAGCAGTGCCTAAGCTCGTTACGATGCGCGTACCAGAAAGGATCGTAAGCCAGGTAGCGTTTCCAGTCGTACTCGTAGCTACGGTGGCTGCGGTCTACTTCGTAAATATTCCTTCATACCTCGCTGCCGGCGACATCATCGACAGTATGCGCGCAACCACAGCGATGGCTCGTCTTCAAGGCTTCGATAATGCACTTAAGCGACATGGCTTTGGTGATCAAGAGATCGTCGAACAGCTCGTGCAGCAAGCGATGGGCGTAGCCCGTGATGCATCTGTTACTGAGGAGGATCGTAAGACCTTCATCATGAGAGCAGAGCTTGAGCTTTTGCGCATGATAGATGAGAAGCCTGGTGATGCGCGCCTTCACATCTTCCTGGCAAACTTCTACCGTGCGACCGGTGCGTTCCCGCAGGCGAAGGAGCAGGCAGCCATTGCGCGCTCCCTTTCACCGGAAAAGGTTTCGATGATGATCGAGCAGGGTGTTACTGAGTTACAGCTTGGCAACATTGAAGGTGCTCGGGACTTCTTCAAGGAGGCATACGATCGCGTGCCGCAGTACGATCAGGCTCGTGTACTATACGCATCGACCCTCGTGCAGCTCGGACAGATTGAAGAGGCTCGAAAGCTTCTAGATGATAGTCAAGAGCATTTCGATTCGTTTGCCATGAATGATTACGCTGTCAGCGTCGTCCAGGAGCAGCGTGATCTGCAGTTCCTAGCCGAACTGTTTGAGCGCCGCATCCTCCTCACGCCACAAGATGCACAAAACTGGGCAAGCCTCTCGTTTGTGTACTACGAACTCGGCGACAAAGCTAAGGCAGTTGAGACACTCGAAAAGGCAGCCGAGGCGGTGCCAACCTTTGAGCAACAAGCAACCTGTATTGCCGGCAATATCGAGGCTGGACGAAGTCCGGAAACACCTTGTGCTCCATAATGGCATTCACACCGCAAACCAACGTTTCACTCAAGGAGATGACCACGCTTCGGGTCGGGGGTGAAGCAACACTATTCGGGGCCATACGAGACGAACGCGAGCTACCGCTCGCGTTTGCGTTTGCTCGCATACAAGGGAAACAGGTACTCACTCTCGGTGGTGGTTCCAACACGCTGGTTCCTGATGCAGGGGTAGATGCTCTTGTATTGAAGGTTGCAATCGAGGGCGTTACTTTTGAAGAAGTAGGAGACACCGTACTGGTCACCGCTGGAGCAGGGACGTCTTTCGATGCGCTTGTAGGGGAAACCGTCGCGCGTGGACTCTGGGGTCTTGAGAATCTATCTGCGATACCAGGCACTGTCGGCGCAACTCCGGTACAGAATGTCGGTGCATACGGTGTTGAGGTCAGTGAACTCATCAAGAGCGTCCGCGTCTATGATTCCGAAACTGACACCATTCTGACATTCACCAAAGAGCAGTGTGAATTTGCATATCGCGATTCACATTTCAAGCGAGAAGCAGGGCGGTTTGTTGTAGTGTCCGTTACGTACGAGCTCTCAATCGAACCCAAGCCAAAGCTTACCTATAAAGATCTGGCTCTGTGGGCAGCGGATAGAACAGGGTTAAAATTGGAAGAAATTAGAGACGCTGTGATAGCTATTCGTAGTAAAAAATTCCCTGACATAACAGTGATCGGTACTGCTGGCTCGTTCTTCAAGAACCCTATCGTGTCGGCAGAGGAGGGTGAGCGATTGAAGCGAGAATATCCAGAACTGCCTTTGTTTGCCGCGGGTCCTAACAATACCAAGGTGGCACTTGGCTGGGTCCTTGAGCATGTTCTTGCGATCAAAGGAATACGAAAAGGAAATGTAGGCACCTTTGCCGGACAAGCACTCGTGCTTGTCGCGTACGACGGCGCGACCGCGAGTGAGATAGATACGTTCGCATCTAAGATCACACAGGATGTTTTTGATCACACTGGTGTCACGATCGAACGAGAAGTTGTGACGATGGGTGCGTAAAAATTTTTTAAAATTTTTTTTTAAAAAAATTTCTGAAGAATTATCCACACCATTTTTTATTTTTTTGTTGTAATAGTTTTTTGCGAGCGTGATAATAGTCGTAAGCAGACATTCTCTTACCTTTCGTTCTTTTACAGGAGAAGTCAGCGGTCGAATAAGTTTATTCACTAAGCTCCAACCACAACATGCCAGCAAAGAAGAAGGCAAAGAAGGTAGTCCGCAAGGCTGCTGCCAAGAAGCCAGCAAAGAAGGCTGCTAAGAAGGCAACCAAGAAGGCAACCAAGAAGAAGGCTACC
>CAYTYF010000004.1:0-20503 GCA_964442205.1 uncultured Candidatus Saccharibacteria bacterium
CCCCACACCCCCCCCCCCCCACCCACCCAACCCCCCCACCGCCCCCGCACAACACCCCACCGACGACGGTACTACTGATGCAGCGTTCATCTTGACCCAAGAGACCGGCGGCAGCGGCACGTTCTTCTATGTGGCAGCTGCACTACAGCATGATGGGAAGTACGAAGGAACGAACGCTATCTTTCTCGGAGACCGCATTGCACCGCAGACGACCGAGTTCCAAAATGGTGTCATCATCGTCAACTACGCAGACAGGCTTGAAGGAGAGCCGATGACCGCTGAACCTTCGGTCGGTGTCAGCAAGTACTTCAAGATCGATGGCGGCGCACTCGAGGAGGTGAATGAGGTGCCGGAAATGGACTGGCTCCTCTCACCAGCAGCTTCAAATGGAACACAGTTCTCCTATCCAGCAGCCTTGCCGACGCAATACATATTGCCGATCGAGTGGCCGCCAAAAGTCGAGCTAACCACAGGCGAGTACAACTGTGCTGAGGGAGAGCACGATGGTGGAAAGATCGAACATCGCTCAGTGAATGGCCACGAGTACTGCCGCAAGACCACTACCGAAGGGGCGGCAGGAAGCACGTACACAACGTACGAGTACACGACGCCGCAAGGAGATTTTGTGGTATCGGTTAACTTCACCTTGAAGTCGCCGCAATGTGAAAACTACGATGAGCCGGAAAAGACAATTTGTACTAGCGAACGAGATACCTTCAATGTCGATATGATCGTAGATCGCATTGCTGCCAGTCTGAAGATGCTCTAGTGCCGTTCACACCGACGGCAGGGCGTGGTACAAATAGAAAGATAGCCTATGTCAGAAAAGTTGAAACACGAACAGGTGCAGTACATCGAGTTTCTCTCACGTGACCTTGCTGCTGCAAAAAAGTTTTACAGCAGTGCTTTTGGCTGGGAGTTCACCGACTACGGTCCTGAGTACGCTGCTTTCAGCGGCACATATGTCGATGGTGGATTCACTATCGGCGAGCCGGTCAAGGGAAGTGTTCTCGTTATTTTGTACTCGAGTGCGCTCGAAGAGACGCTTGGCAAAGTGCAGGCTGCTGGTGGCACTGTCGTCAAAGATATCTTCAGCTTTCCTGGCGGCCGCCGTTTCCAGTTCACCGATCCTGACGGTTACGAACTAGCGGTTTGGTCTGACAAATGACTTGAGTATTTATTAGGTAAGTAGATATAGCTATGGATAAAAAATTAGTGGTCATTCTGGCAGTGATCATTGGCGTGCTTGCTGCCGCCTTTATTGTTATGACATTTATTGGAACAGGCGGCGAATCGACCGCCGATGAAGCTGTCCAGATGAATGCTCAGGCATTGGTCCCTAGTACAGCGACGACCAGCGATAGCTTCACGTTCGCGTGTCCAGACGGAAAGATGTTCACCACAACCTACAATGCTGACGCCAATGCCATAACACTTGTGCTCGAAGGCGATATGGCGTACGTGCTGCCGCAAGCAGTGACCGCTTCCGGTGCGCGGTACCAGTCCGCTGATGGCAAAGTGGTCTTTTGGGAGCACCAGGGAAAGGCGATGGTAGAGGTGGACGGAGCGAAGGTGCACGAGGAGTGCGTCGTTAAGAGCTAGATTGACTTGGTAGAGGAGTGTGCCATGATGCTGGCAAACGGTCTTTGAAAGGGGAACCGCATGTTCAGATGGCTCACTGCCTTCGTTACTGCATTGCTACTCGCTGCTTGCGCCAGTTCGTCGTCCGTTGAAGAGGTTGGCGAGCCAGCGTCTCGCAGCTATAGCTACATACATGAGATCGTGGATTTTTCGCGGTCGCATTCGCAAGCAGAGACGGTGGCGTACGCCGACAGGTACATCGTCGAATGGATAGTGGCGAATTCCGAGCTTCAGAATGTCCCTGGTGATGAGCCGGTGGTCGTGTTCTACGACCGTGACTACCTACTGAGACTTAATTTACTTTCCAAATACATCAAGGTAAATAAACCTTGGGGTGAAGAGTATCAGATCTGGCTGCCCCGCGACTTCAAGTATGATGTTGACGACATGGCGCTCTGGGTTCACGAGCGTGTGCACGACCTGACGCGCAAGCTTGGCTGGTTCGATACACGCTCTTGTCGTGACATCGAGCTGATTGCGCTCGAGATAGAACAAATGTGGAGAAGAGCACACGGCCAGGTCGGGTGGATGTATGACGTTGCATCGCTCAATGGTGGAGTATCAGTTTGTGAGAATGCTCGAGCTGAAAGCCGCCAGACATGGAGCGGTATGAGACAGGAGGTGGCAAAACAGCTGAGGCTCACCGCAAAGTGAGCCTTTTTCTGTCTGTGGAAAACTGCTTGCAAATAATTTTGTAAGGGGTAACATAGTAAGTGGAAGTAGTTATTTTTACGAAACCTTTTACATGTAGGTTAGTCCTACACCAAATTTGACCTCGGTCACCCTTCTTTTTTACAAAGAAAAGGCCGAGGTCTTTTCTTATCTTCATGTTTCCTTCAGAAAGGTCTTCATCATTGCTTCAGATAAAGAAACATTGACATTTTCATGGTTCGTTGGTACGGTTGTCCGACATTACGAAATAACCAACGTTTTCCATGCGAAAAACCTTTGCCAGTCTTGCTGTTGTCCTCATGCTCATGCCTGCGGTCTCTTTTGGAGCCACGCCACAGGAGCTTGAGAGTCAGCGTATCGACCTCCTTAAGCAGCTTGTTGTGCTTCTTGAGGCACGTGTTCAGCAGCTCGTTAAGCTCTTGGAGGCTAAGAATGGCCAGGTCCTAGGTGCTGCAACCTCGACCGTTTCAACCACTACTTCAACTAGCTCTGCTTCATCAACAGAAGTTGTGAAGAAGAAGCGTCGCGGCGGTGGAGGTGGGGGAAGTCGAAATAGCGATTCAACTCCAGTTATTCCAGAGCAACCAGCTACTTCTACTGCTACTTCGACTCCTGATGAGTCCACCGCTACTTCAACAGCTGGATTGCGCTTTGAATTAAGTTCCGGGAATCCTGACGCAACTGATATCGTCGTAGATGAAGAAGAGGTGACTTACGACGTAACGCTCCTTGAATACACTATTGAGGCAAAAGGTGATGATGTTACGGTCAATCATCTGTTTGTGGAGGTTGAGACTGGCACAGTAGACGTCGATAGGGCCATTGATGGTATTGGTCTATTCATAAACGGAGTGGTCTACGAATACCACTACGACACGACCTGGATCGATCAAAACTACCTTATGCTCGGAGTTGATCTCGAGGACAGCGTTACAATTGCGAGCGGAACAGAGTTGACCGTTGAAGTCTTTGCTCAGTTTAATGAACAATTCAATGTTGAGACGCAAGCAAATAATTACGAATCTGGAGAAACAGTACGAGCTAGCGTAACCTCAGAGCTTGTCCAGTCAACTGAGGCTGTCGACAGCGAAGGAGCTATCATCGTAGATTTGGAGGGCTCTGCGCATGGTGATACTCATACGCTAGTTACACCAGGTATTGTCACTCCAGCTGATGGCGTGGAATCAACAGTAGATGCACTTAATGACAGTAGTACGATTGGTGCGTTCACAATTGAGTTTGAAGTGACAGCCGTAGATGGTGATTATTATATTAATGATCTTGCGTCATCTTCATCTAACGCTACACTCGGTGGTGTTACATTCATTATTGAGGATAGCTCAGGTAGTACTACTAATGCAGCTAGCATCTCAAGCACACTTGTTTCAACCGCCGATAATGACACTGGCGCATACCTCATTAACGAAGGCGAAACTGAAACCTTCACACTCACAGTTAATTTTGGTGCTTTAAAAAGCTCGCAGTTCAGAGTTGTGCTTGAAGAAGTATGGTTCTCTGAAAATCAGGACGGTGGTAGTGCAAAAGCGCACTACACAATTCCTGCATCTGAGTTCCGAACCGCGTGGTTGTTAATTAATGATATTAGTGTCGGAGGTCCATTTGTGGATGAGCATGAACCTTCTGAAGATGACACTGCTACTTCAACTGATGTGGAAAGCGAAGAGGTTGGTCTCGTGGTATCGAATGCTGTATCAACGTTCTCGACCCCTGACGCTTACGCCATTGCGAACGGTTTCGAAGGGGTCATCTGGCTCAACTTCGACGTAACGGCTGTAGGTGCAGATGCATACATTGCAAACTGGATCACCAAAGGTAACTCAGTTGCGGGTATCGAGTACGAATTTGAGGCGCAATCGGGTAGCGGCACACCACTTGCCTTCATTTGGTCGACCGTTGATACAGCAGGCGACGTCCCACACCATATTAAAGAAGGTACAACAGAAACCTTTACTTTGGAGGTATTCGTAAACGCAACCGAGGAGGGCGACTTCAAGATCACTTTGAGCGGCGTCAATTATTCACAAAATCCTGATGGCATCACAAATGCAGTAGAGGTAACACCATCGCCATCGAGCGAATTCGACAGCGATTGGCATCACGTGAGCGCGAGTTAAAAAATTAACAAAAGGTCCGCGATGGCGGATCTTTTGTTTGACCGATTTAGAAAATGTGGTTAACTGCAGCGAGATCAACCTGAGAGGACTGAGGAATTTCCAATGGTGACAAAGCATGCAACGGACCTGGTGCACGTGTTGCAGATAACCCCCAGGCGGCAGGTGTGGGATAAGACGCCACGCTGGAAGATGCGGCCTGTTTCCATAGGTCCTTTTGTGACCATGGATGAACTGAACGCCTGCTACAACACCATCCCGCAAGAAGAGCGTGACGACTATCACTCGGTGCGGACGCGGATGGCAATGCGCGGGAGTGAGGTCGTGAAGGCGTGCATCTCTCCGAAGGTCCTCACCGATACAGCTCGAGTGCTCCGTGGAGATTTCGACTGGCCGTTGGGGTTTCCGCGTCCGAAAAGCAAGCGGCGGCGGAGGTAAAGGTCTAAGGGCTCGAGCTCGCGGAAATTTCCGCGAGCTTTTCTTATCTAGACAAAATGAAATGCATATTGTAGTATTTGCCGCGGTCCAGCATTGTGGATCTCACAGAGAGAAGAATCGTGCCCAGTAAGCACAACAAGAGTTTCTTGCCCGAACAGGCCGAGAACGACGATCGAACACCCGGTCAGAAGCATCGGCAGGAGGCCGACAAGCGCAACGGCAAAGGCCGTTACCGGAAGCGTCCGCAGGACATGTCGGACGCCGACCGGGCAGCCGCACGGGCGAAGCGCCACAACTACATCGGCTCGCGCAAAGGTGCGTGACCGATAACTATCTGAGGCCCGTAGGCCTTGGCCGCAGCGCGGAGCGCTGCGGCCTTTTCTTTTAATGAAATATATAGCCGTACCGGTGCGTAGTAGGTATAGTGGTAAGTCTGACATGTCTGCAGATACGGTACAGCATACAGATAACGAGTTGGTCGCTCTGTCGCTACGAGAACCACGCTACTTCGCTGTACTCGTCGATCGGTTCGAGGCCCCGCTCGCTCGGTACGTCGATCGGCTCGGTCGTTTTGCTCGCGAGGATACTGAGGATATTCTACAAAACACTTTTTTGAAGCTCTACGAGAACCTCAACGATTTCGATCCCTCGCTTAAGTTCTCGTCGTGGGCGTACCGCATCGCCCACAACGAAGCCATCTCATACTACCGGCGGACCACTGCAAGGCCTGAAGGGCATCTAGTTGCCGTATCTGATGACATCATCGAGAACGTGCTTAGTGACACCAACCTGGAGCGCGAAGCAAGCCGAGCCGAAACAGGAGAAGCGTTGCGGCAAGCAGTCGCGGAGCTGCCTTCGCACTACCGCGAGATCATCGTCCTGCGGTACTTTGAATACAAAGAGTACGACGAGATATCAGATATCCTCGAACTGCCCCCCGGTACTGTCGCAACACGGCTGCGGCGAGGGAAGGATGCGTTGCGGAGAGCTTTGGAGGAATACAAGTAACACTATGGAAAACGAAACACAAACAAAACTATCTGACTCGATACTCAAGCGAATTGAAGCGGGTGAGACCGTGCCGCGTCCTCGCTCGTACTTTGTTTTGCGCGGAGTTACCCTCTGGTGCATGGCGCTCCTCTCACTTTTTCTTGGCGCACTTGCTGTTGCCACCATCATTTTCCGTATCAGCAACTTTTTGCATTTACTACCGCCGCCTGATGAGACGTTCTCATACGAACTTATCGAGATGCTTCCGTTCCTGTGGTTCCTCGTGCTCGGTTTGTTCGGATACGTTGCGTACCGCGAGTTTCGTCATACGCGGGGAGGGTACAAGTACGAGCTCTCCACCGTTCTCCTCGGTATGGTCGTCGTGAGCGGTATGCTGGGCTTCGCGCTCTACTCGGCGGGTACAGGCTACGTGCTCGATAGGTTTGCGGGCAGATTCGTGCCGTTCCAGCCTGACGTTGAGCATCTTCAGCGTGAACGCTGGTTACGACCTGAACACGGACTCTTGGTTGGTGAAGTGGTTGAGGAGCTTGTGGAAGGATTCATACTTCGCGACCTCGAGGGTGAGGAGTGGCGTGTCATCTTCGGACACACACTGCCGGAGCTGCCGGACGAAGTACTCAACGGCTCACTTCGCGTCGGCGTCCGTGGAGTCGTGAGCGAGGAAGATGAACACGCGTTCATCGCCTGTCACTACCGCATACTCGAGCTCGCCGGACGGGGCGTCTTTGCGCCAGCTCCGCCTACACACAGGCCGTTTGCTTCTTCGACCGAACCTCATGAAAGAAATTCCACTGCAACGCGTACTACTAAGTGTGAGGACGTACGGCCTCTCGACATGAATAGTTAACGTCCCCCGACAAGACATCATGCAATACAATAGAAAGATACTTCTCCCTAGCCTCGTCCTCGGGGCACTCGCAGCCACCGGAGCCACCGCCTCGGCGTTCTACCCGGGCGCGCTCGACCTCGCTGCTTTCGCCGATTTTTCAGACACACAAAAGGCCGCCATCGAAGATGCCTTCGAGATCCGCCAGAATGCTGAAGCAGAAGCACAAGCCGTTCTCGATGCGGCTGGCGTCGACCCTGAAGCAATGCACGAAGCGATGCACGACTACCGCGAGGTACAGCGCGAAGCATTCGATGCTGCTCTGGAAGCAAATGACTACGAGGCCTTCGCAGACCTGGTCGCTAATACACCAATGGCCGACGATCTGACCGAAGAAGTTTTCGCCAAGCTCGTACAAGCGCATGCACTGCGTGAAGCTGGTGACCATGACGGTGCCCGTACCATTATGGAAGCGTTGCGCACCGACCTTGGTGTTGAAGGATCAATGGGCTTTGGTCCAGGTCCGCATGGACACTATGGTCGGGGTCCTGACTCGGACGAACAATAAAAACACTGCAAACACTTCCCACACTAACTCTAAAAAACCGCTGTCTTGAGACAGCGGTTTTTTATTCTTCATTGAAACTCTTGTAGTGGGTGTCAAAGCGAGTGACCTGGAGTCCATCATGCGCTTTTAATTCATCGAGCAGCTTGATGTACTCTGCGTATCGGCCCTCGTCGACCAAATTGTCAGGGTTGATGTAGTCTTGCGGATGAAGCATCACGACACAAAGCTTTTCGTCGTTGGCAAACTTGAGGAAGCAGTCCTCGAGAACTTTGTCAGCTGTAACGAATTCATCGGTGTCAAAGTCCCAAGTGCCGGCGTCAAAGTCGTACGTTGAGGTGCCGAGCGCTGACACGATAGGAACACCGAGATCAGCCAGTGCTGTTCGAGAATCGAGAGAGAGTTCGTTGTATGGCGGTATGAAACTCGTAGGCTGCTGTTTGGAGGCGCTCCTGAGCTCATCGAGAGCTTCTTCTGTGCGTACTCGCGCATCTTCGTAGCTCAAAAAGGCGTACTCTCCACGCTCTGCGCCATCAACAATGACAGGCTTGTGGTCGAGTCCGTGGATGGCCACCTCGATCATACAGGAATTCTTTTGGAGGAATTCAATGATGCGAGGTTCGCCGGAAATACCTTTAGGTATCACACCAGCCACGATCGGAAGATCTCGGTCGATTGCATCCTGCATCATGCGCAAACTTACATCGGTGAGGTGGTATGACTGCACGTCATCGAGCCGCAGGATGACGCTGTTGTCCTCGCGAGTTACAGGTTTGGTGCCCGCGCAACTCTGTGTCAGATCGACGAGAGGAATATGTTCACCGAGTGCAGCGTACTTCCAGGCTGCGTAGCCGGTTGCGAGCATCAGGATGCTGAGGACAAGAAAAATGTTGCTCTGTCGTTGTGTCATAACGGTAGCTTGAACATGATACCACGGCCACTTGTATGTTTCCTGAAGCTGCAAAGTGTTAAAATGAGGGGATTATCGACTACTATCGGCAAGCGTATGCAAAATAAATACCTTTTAGCAGTAGTGCTGGTACTTATCGTCGTAGCGGCGGTCTGGTACTACAAGCCTGGTGATACCTCTCCACAGGCAGTTGAAGGAACTTCCCAGGCTACGGCAGTGAATGAAGTAGAAGCAAAGGTGGTCACAGAGCAGGTGGCGTATTTTGAAGACAAGAAGGGTTACTTCGTTCGTCCGGAGACTCCCGGCTCATACCCTGGGGTCGTGATGATCCATGAGAATCGTGGTCTGCGCCCTGAGATAAAAAAAGCTGCAGAGGACCTCGCAAAGGAAGGTTACCTCGTGTTGGCAGTCGATCTCTATGGTGTCGTGATGGAGACGCAGGAAGAGGCGCGGGCATTTTCGCCTACCTATGATGCCGCCAAAGGAATAGAAAACCTCAAGACCGCCACTGCCTTCTTGCGAGAGCAAGGGGCTAGCAAGATCGCTTCACTCGGATGGTGCTTTGGCGGAGCGCAATCGCTTGCGCTCGCAACCTCAGGCGAACGA
Organism: uncultured Candidatus Saccharibacteria bacterium; assembly: GCA_964442205.1. Taxonomy (GTDB): domain Bacteria; phylum Patescibacteriota; class Minisyncoccia; order Phycocordibacterales; family UBA918; genus OLB19. Next base: position 8,802 of record CAYTYF010000004.1, read on the forward strand.
CTCGACGGCACTATCATCTACTACGGACGCCTCAACACCGATCGAGACACACTCGATAGCATACAGTGGCCAGTGCTCGGCATCTTCGGCGACCAGGATCAGGCGATCTCTACCACGAGCGTTGCAGAGTTCGAAGCAGCGCTCAAAGAACTTGATGTGCCTATCGAGGTACATATGTACGAAGGGGTAGGGCATGCCTTCGCTAATCCATCCAATCCAAACCATGCTCCCGAAGAAACAGCGGATGCGTGGCAGCAAACACTTGCCTTCCTCGATAGAACTTTGCGCTAAAAATCCATCACACCTACTGCGGCTCGTCAAATACCTAGATAGAGCCACAAAATTTGGTTTTGAAACACCGCGGCCCGTAGGGCCGCGGTGTACCTCGTCTTAATGCGGTATCATACCCCGTATGAAAGCTATTAGTATCTTGCTCGCTGCAGTTGCGATCATCGCGGTGGGCTTTTTTTTGTTCAATCATTACATTTACCAGTCAAAGCAAGAGGCCAATGAGGTGCCGGTGGAGGTCGAAGTTGCACTAGAAGGAGTTGTACGTTCGGTCGAGCTTGAACAGATGGCTGCAGACGGCCCCGCAAAGCTAACGTTAACCACCAGTGCGGGAGAGACACACACCGTCGCAGTGCCGTCGATGGGTCTGCCTATGTGTGCAGCAAAGGATGCAATCGCGTCTGTTTCCGATATTCAGATGGGCGACCTGGTTCGGGTGGCTGGTCTACGTGGCGAGAACGGCGAGGTCGTGCCTTGCACATCAGCCGCACATTATTTGACCATTGAACGTCGGTACGGCAGCGATAAACTTGAATTCTCATTAGCATACCGTGTCGGCCCTAACGGGTACGTGCTTACGGAGGATGCAACCTCTACTCAGAGTAGCGATGACACCTACCTCGGCGGTGTGATGCTCATGGAAGCTCGTGAAGCGGCAATGCTCGATGATCGCGTGGGTGGGGAAGGTCCGCCGACAATGAATGTACGCGTGTTCGAGAACCCTCGCTCGCTCGATGCAGAAGCGTGGGCGTCTGAGCACTCCCTCGAAACCAACTACGACTTGGTGATGGGCGACATCATGCCAATAACTTTGTCTGATGGTTCGGACGCCATCCGTTTCTTCGTTGATGGACTCTACCCGACCAACACGGTCGTAGTGACCGCCAACAACCGGATATATGTCTTCTCTGGTTCATATCTTGAGCCGGGAAGTTCGCTGCAAAGTGATTTCACATCGCTGATCGATAGCGTTGCTTTTACCAGTGAAGCTGTTAGCTAATGACCATGAGTACTACCTTTGACCTGAAGCAGTCCATTGCACTGTTTATCTTTCTACTTGTATTCCTTGTACCGCTAACTTCTGAGGCTCGTCACAACGAGCGATACGGTGTAAATACTAGTTCGCTTGGTTCGGAAGAAGTCGATGACCTGCCCATTCCTGTACTCTTCGACGTCTTTCTGGATGAGTTAACTGAGAATTTTGGTGATCCGCGAGATGGTGGCGCTCGTACGCACGAAGGTCTCGACATTATGGCTAAACGAGGAACACCCATCGTCTCGCCAACAAAGGCCATCGTTATCGGAACAGGTAACGAGGGTAACGCTGGTAAATTCGTATATACAGCAAATCCCGGCGGTGAAAGCTTTCGCTACATGCACCTCGACAGCATTGCTGACATCAAGCGTGGCGATAAACTTGCTGCTGGTGACTTCATCGGTACGGTCGGCGATACCGGAAATGCTAAGGGCGCCGGTACGCATCTCCACTTCGAAGTGCGCGATGGCAGGGAAGCCACCGATCCGTTCCCGCGGCTGACCAAGGAATTCACATTCAAAGAGCAGATATCTTTCTTGTCTGACGTCTTCGAGAAAGTAGACGATCCGAGTGATTACGCCGAACTCCTCGCTGAGACCTACCCGTCGGAATTGCGCCGCGCACTCAATGCGGGCTATGAATTGCCTCGTATCCTCGTGAACGAACTCAAGCGCCAAGGTGTCACGAGCAATGTTGCGTTGCAGGCGCAACTCGATGCACTTATCAACAGCATACCTAAGATGCTCACTAGAAATCTTGCTGAGGGTGACACGAGCGTCGAGGTGGCCTTGCTTCAGTTGTATCTCCAGTACCGTGCACCAGGCACAGCAGGTGAGAAGCTTCGCTCCGCCGGTGCCAGCGGTTTCTTTGGGCCGGTCACAAAAGAAGCCTTGATCGCGTATCAGCGATCACAAAAGATCGAACCGACCGGCATCTTTGACAAAGAGACCAGAGAGAAGGCAGTGCGATACAACTAACTCACTACACGAGAGTACACGATAACGCCGACCACGAGGAGCGCAAACAGGCCGGCAATGAGAACTGAACCAGCTGCCATGTCCTTGCTTCGGCCGATTTGGTCGTGCCACTCTGGATGAAGTCTATCGAGCGCAGCTTCGAATGATGAGTTCTGTAGTTCAGTTATGAGTATGTTGGCACCAGCTAGCGCGAGAAAGAGAAATTCTGTATTCGTTATGGGCCACAGGAAGTAGCCGAACCCAGCGACGAATGTTGCCCCAATAAGCGCTTGGGTCCGAAAGCTGAAATCGGTACGCAGTGCGTGGATGATCCCACGAAATGCGTGCGGAAAGCGACGAAAAAAGCGGAACATACGACCAGTATACCTCACTCCTTTGTGTGCGTGATATCATGATGACCATACGTAATCTTATTAACGTAATCTTTTCAGCATGCTTAAACTCATCCTCGGTCTCAGTACTATTGCTATCGTAATCGTCGCTGCACTCTTCTACATGGTGAGCAAACCGCCACAAACAGAGGTTCTTAGCGGTACGGTCAGATACAACGAGAGAATGGCACTTCCGCCTGGCAGTATGCTCAAGGTCGAGCTTCGCGATGTCACCAATGGCGATGCGCCGACAACGGTGAGCAGCTACGAACACGTTACGGCAGGGGAGAATGTTCCGCTCCCGTTCTCGCTCACCTACGATACGAACGCACTCAGCGAAGGTAAGCAGTATGCGCTGTTTGCCGACATACTCATTGAAGGACAAATTCGCTTTGCAAATGAGGCATCGTATCCGATAACTTCCGATCGCGAGTTTGATGGTGTCGATGTGTTGCTCGCATTTCGCGAGAATACCGATGAAGGCGCGTTGCCTCTGGAGGGAGAAGGCAAGAAGGCACCTTCACCAAGCCCGCTTGCAGGCACGGCGTGGATCTGGAAGGAAACAGCGCACGATGGAAAGCGAACTGTTCCTGAAGGTGACGATTTTGTCATTTCATTCACTGAGACAGAGGTACAGAGTTCAACGGACTGCAATTCACTCGGTGGTACATACATTGTTGCTGACAGCAACATCACATTCTCTCCTCTTGCGATGACCGAGATGTACTGTGAGGGTTCTCTTGATACTGTGTACGCGAACGATCTTTCAAAAGCGTTACAGTTCAATGTTGAAGGCACCGCGCTCACGATCAATATCGGTTCGGCAAGTCAGATGCGTTTCATGAAAACGACCTACCCGGTCGCGCAGCCTCCTTCTGATGTGTCTCCTGACACTCCGGTATCGTCCGATGAGGTCGAAACGGTAGAGATCGATGCTGCCGCTGATGCCGCGATCGATTCTGTTGATCAATAATGAAAGCCTTCTTCGTAAATCTTCTCGTAATTTCAGGACTACTGTTCTGGATATCAATCGCGCTCGCCGCGTATCTCTTCTTCGGTGGGTCCGTGCCTAAGGCATCAAAGCCCTTGATTGAGCCTGTGCGCGAAAATGTGACTGAGTACACAGAGGAGGCAAGTGAAAAGCTCGATGCTGCTATGCAGAGTGGAGCCGACACAGGTGCTAGTGATGAGGGCTCGCCGACATCCGAAAAGCAAGAAGCAGCGCTGCGCTCGCTCGGGATCGACCCCGGAGCGGTCAACAGTGTGACACCAGAACAAGAAGCCTGCTTTGTTCGCACGTTAGGTCAAGAGCGTGTCGACGCTATCAAAGGCGGCGCCGTCCCAACTCCAGTTGATTACGTAAAGGCGCGTGAATGTTTGTAGTGTTCGAGAAGGCTCAAATAACCGCATGCTATAGTTGAGAGTATGCATAGCTTAACTCTTGATAGCGTCTTTGGGCCGCACGCGCATGCTCGTGTCCTCATGCGAGGAAACACCAAGAATCCGAGTTCAGCCGTGATCTTACTCCATGGACGTGGTGCCAGTGCAGAACACATTTTCAGTATCCTCGAATCGCTCGCGTTGCCTGATTGGCTTTTGGTGATGGTACCCGAAGCAAATGATAAGGCTTGGTTTCCAGTTCGCTTCTACGAACCTCGCGTGCAGAATGAGCCTCATCTCACTTCAGCACTTTCGGTAGTGGGAGAGCTGGTCGACATGGCTGAGCGTTCATTCGGCATCAGTACAGTCGAGATCTCGCTGGCTGGTTTTTCACAAGGCGCTAGTCTGATCTCGGAGTATCTCATTGAACGGCCAGCTCAGTTCAAGGGCGCCTGTATCTTCAGTGGCGGATTGCCAGGGAGCGACACCGAGATAGAAGTACTCGAGGTCAACAAATCCCTCTTGCAGACACTTGTGTACATGGGGTGTGATGTTGAGGATCCGCACGTACCACTATCACGGTTCAAGAAGACCAAAGAAAAACTTGAAGCTGCTGGCGCGTTGCTCACGTACCGTGAGTACAAAGACCTGCGACACGCCATACATGCCGAAGGACTCCAATTCCTTGGTCAGCTCATTCGCATGCAACACACAAAATAGGTCTGGCTGAGGCATTATTGTGCCGTGCTATACTTATTCATATATAAATAACACCAACCAACATGAGAGGACCTATTGAACTTCTCCAAGATGCTTTTGCTGTATTTCAAAAGCATGCAAAGTTGTATATAAGCATCTACGCTGTATCAGGAGTACTGATGCTGCTTAGCAACCTTTTTGCTCCCATGCCCGGTGAGCCTGAAAGTGTATCTAATCCACTCTTCTTCGTCTTCACGATCGCATCGATCGTCGTTTCCATCTTTACTACGATCGCACTCATCAAGGCCATTTCAGAACCTGATGCAACCACTTTCAAGAGCTCGTACCAGTTCGCAAAGGCCGGTGCTTGGCAATACGTAGTGCTTTCACTTATGGTGGGCGTGGTCGTGATGCTCGGTTTCGTTCTTCTCATTATTCCCGGAATCATCGCTATGACGTGGTTCGGATTCTCCTACTACACGATGCTGTTTGACAACAAGCGTGGCGTTGAGGCGATGAAAGCCAGCAAGCAGCTCGTCGACGGTCGGTTTATGCCAGTGTTCATACGGTACGTGGTGCTGTTCCTCGCAATGATCGTTGTAGTTGCATTCGTCACCATGATCGGTTCGATCTTCAACGAGCCGTTCATTGAGAATCTGCTCATGGTCGCCGCATACTGTGTGCTAGTGCCGGTCTCGCTTGCATACATGTACCTGCTGTATCAGGACGTGAAGCGGGAAGGTGTCTATCGACCTACGCCAGAAGCTGTTCCAGCGGCTGCAGCTTCGATCGACGCAGCCACTAACACTTCCAGTAGCACTGAGCCGCTTGCATCTGACACAGTAGACATAGAAGAAAATAGGAGTTGATGATCAGCAAAAAGACCGCGCGGGAAGCGCGGCCTTTTTTGTTGTTTAGATGAGAATGAGCTCCGCTAGAGCAAGAAAGAAAAAGAAGCCAAATACGTCCGTAACAGTGGTGATGAAGATGGTGGCCGATGATGCTGGATCTTTGCCGAGGTGGCGCATCAAGAGCGGAATGATAGTGCCCGCAACCGCTGCGATGACCAGACTCGACACCATCGAAAGGAAAAGGACGAGGCCGAGGAGCGGGTTTTGCTGCCCCACGAGCGCAACGGCTGCGACGATGATACCGTTGATGAGCCCGTTCACTAGTCCTGCTCCAATTTCGCGTTTCAGCGCCACTGCGCAATTCTTGAGACGAATATCGCCCATGGTGATGCCACGCACCATTACGGCAAGTGTCTGAGCAGAAGCGTTTCCGCTCATGCCCGCAATGATAGGCAGGTACATGGCGAGTACGATCATGGACGAGAGTGTGTCTTCGAACATGGACACCACGAAGCCAGCCAAGAAGGCAGTGGCAAGGTTGATGATGAGCCATTTGTAGCGATGATGTACCTTGGTTTGTGTTGTGTCAAAAGGTCGTTCGCTTTCTGAGACGCCAGCGAATTCGTAGAGGCTGGCCGCTGGTTGATTCTTGAAAAGGTGTCGAGCTTCATCGGTGTAGATGATGCCGATGACGCTGTCATCGTTGTCTTTGATGACGAATTTACCGTTCTCTCCGCGTGTGATGAGGTCTATCGTTTCGGTAGTATTGCTTTGATATATCACTGTTGGGATTGGGGATACGATACGCTCGATCCTGGACTTGTTCGAAGAGCGAATGAGGCGAGCATACTGCACCTCGCCAATGAGCTCGCCGTCTTTGTGTACAAGGAGCTCAGGGAATTTCTTTGTCTCTTCGTAGTACGTATCGACAGCGGTTGCAGCATCGTCGACGGTGAGTTCTGCAGAGAGCAGGATGTAGTTGAAGTTTATGAGCTGCAGTGATGCGTTGGCGTGGAAGCGTAAGAAGTACTCCGCCTTATCCTTGAGGTCGGTCTGGAGGCGCGTGAGCAGGCGATCGCGACGGATCTCATCTTTCATCTGTGCGAGGACTGTTTGTGCACGACGGAGGTCTAGAGCGTCGAGGAGATCCACGGCATCTTCGAAAGGGAGCTGAGTCAGAATATCTTGCTGTACGAATGGCGACAGGTGTTCGAATGCAGCCGCTCGCATCGGTAGGTCGTGCTCCAAAAAACGATCAAGTCGCTGTGACGGGTCGCGACTGAGTTGTTTTGCGATCGTTCTTGAGATAGTTTCGCCTTTTGCCATACCTAGGTTGACCCCGTATACTTATGAGTATATCAGGCACGCGACAGCACGGTTCCTTCGACTGTGAACGCGTAACGCACTAACGTATGAACATCTCAACTACCAACAAGGTCATCATCGCACTTGTAGCGCTCGCACTCATGCTTGCGCTAGTAATGCAGTTTGGACTACGAGATAAAACACAGAACGAAACAAATGATCAGAGTGACCAACTAGCAACTGAGCCGATGCAGTACAAAGACCTTGTGCGCGTTGACGTGCCTCTGCGTGGCGACACAGTGACCTCGCCGATAACCATCACAGGAGAAGCGCGTGGTCCATGGTTCTTTGAGGCGACCTTTCCGATCATTGTGGTAGATTCGAATGATCTGATAATCGGTGAAGGTTTTGCAGAAGCAACAGGAGACTGGATGACCGAAGAATACGTACCATTCAAGGCAGAGATCAAATTCGAAGATGGAGCTGCGGGTGAGGGAGCTATTGTTCTCATGAAGAGTAACGCTTCTGGGATGCCTGAGCACGATGATGAGTTCGATCTGCCGATCACCTTCGGAAACTAATGCCGAGCTTTAACCCAAGCTCCATTTCATTGTGAAAATGGCTCAGCGTTTTCACTGGTGATGGTAGTTGTGTCAGTGGTGATGGTGTGCGTGCTCGCTGTGTTTGGCACCATGTTTTCCAAAATACCAAGCCGCGATAGCGGTGGTGGCTGGGACCGCGAGTACGACCCCGATGGAGCCGATCATGATACGCGCTAGCTCAACTGCAACCAATTCTTGGTTCAGAGTAAGGCCAATACTAGCGTCGGCTCGAGCCAGCAAAAGGATGAGCGGCAATGATACGCCTACGTATGCGAGCGCCAGTGTGTTCACAAGTGAAGCGACATGATCCCGACCCACTTTAGTTGCCCTGCGGTATAACTCTTGAGCATCCAACTCGTCGTTTGCTCGCTTCAGTTCTGCAACTACCGAAGCTTGTGTTATGGAGACATCATCGAGTACGCCAAGCATTCCTATGATTATGCTTCCGAGCAGTAGGCCGGCGAAATCGAGTGACCCTCCAGTGGATAGGTTCAAGAATATTGCAGCATCGGAGCTGAATCCTGTAAAACTCATGGCCTCAACGAAGATGTAGGCAATGAGACAAGTGAGTGCCACTGCACTCATGGTTCCAAGAGACGCGATAATTGAAAATGGATTTACTCCATGAGTGCCGAATAACACAGTCGCCAGTATCACGCTTGCTATACAAAGGCTTGTAAGTGCGGGGTCATATCCAGCTAGTAGCATTGGTACCAGCACGAACATGATGGCTCCAATTGAGAGGATAAGACAGGCAAGTGCTCGAAGTCCATGAGCACGAGAGAACCAAGCAATAATGCCGACGAATAATATAGAGAGCACCAATAACTCCATATGCCGATCCACATCTTTAAAGATGAAATACTCTTTTCCGTCAATGGTGACTCTCCGGTCAATGAAAATGCGGTCACCTACTTCCAGTTCGGCAAGCTCATTCGAAAAAGAAATGGTCTCTCCTTGCTTGTCTCCTGAAAGTAATTTTGCTGACACCTCTTGCACTCTTACTTCGGTTTCCAGTCCTGGTAGTTCGCGAGTTTCTGTGGAAATGATCTTGATGACCTCGGCCTTCGCAGTTTCTTGATATTCCTCATACACCACAGCCTCAGCGTGCACTGTTTCGCTGGTTGAAGCGAGCATTAACCAAAGTACTAGCAGGATCGTACGCATTTTTTGCATAGTCCGTAGAATGTTACCTCATGGCGGAAAATTGACGAGAACGAATGCGTCTTTAGTTCAAGCTTCGGGGTGGAGCAGGGAAGGTGTTCTATGAGTCCACAAGAAGTGCAGATCAGGTGATGATGATGTCCATGTGAGAGTGCAAAACGCGACTCGTCACTCGAATTGTTTATGACCTCGATGATATCTTCCTTAAGAAGCATCTTAATGGTTCTGTATACAGTTGCTTCGTCAGCAGGGACGTACTGAGCATACTCTGTGATGGTGTGTGGCCGAGTTTGGCTAGCAAAAGCGTCGATGATCGCGAGGCGTGCCTTTGTGATGCGGTATCCACGCACTTTAAGTTTCATGACAGCCTCTTCCGTGACTTGCTTCATAGTGTCTTCTTATGGTACCTTATTGCAAATTATTTGCAATAAGCAATTTTATGGAAATTTTACTCGCAACGGGACTCATCACGCTTCTTTCATTGCTTGGCGTACTTTTCTTCGGTAATCAGGGACACCTTACCGGCACGCACCGATACATTGTCCCATTCGCTATCGGTACCTTTCTTGGTGTGGCTTTTTTTGAACTTATACCAGAAGCGCTGGCGGGTGGTGAGACGTTAGGCGGGTTCGCGATCGTGTCTGGTTTCCTCTCCTTTTACGTACTCGCGCATTTTCTCGATACGTACCATCACCATCACCACGACGGCGAGGAAGATGATCATTGTGACGCCAACAAATCCTCGGCAGTGCTTCTTCTTGTTGGCGACGCTGTGCACAATTTCGTCGATGGCATCGTGATCGCTTCTGCATTCATAGTGAACCCGGTCGCTGGATGGGTTACCACTTTCGGCATTGCGCTCCACGAAGCACCGCAAGAGATTGCAGAGTACGCTGTGCTGCGCCATGCCGGTTACAGTAGGCGCGATGCGGCACTCTACAACCTTGGCTCAGCATCGACGGTCATCTTCGGTGCAGCAGCTGTGCTGCTGACAACCTCACTTTTCTCAAGCGCGCTCTACATACTCATCGGGTTGGCTGCGGGCAATCTGCTCTACGTTGCTATGTCAGACCTTATCCCCGATGTACAGGAAGCAACGAGGGCTCACGGCAAATTCTTGCCTGTACTCATCTCAACCCTGATAGGGTTCGGTGTCATTACGAGCATCATCAGCTGGTCGCATGACCGTTTTGGAGAGGCTCCTCTGGACGCACACGAGAGTGCATTGACCCCAGAGCGCTAGGCTACTTAGAGCCTTACATTTCGTGTATACTACGTCGATTACAAACAGAATCGCGCATTTTTTGTATGCTAGCTAAGCACTTTTGGAAATTATTCGCACTTTTGGCAGTTCTGCTCATAGGCGCTGCGGTCGTATACAGCAACCAGGCTGGAGAGAAAGCCAACGAGAATCTGGTCATTGAGCCACACATCAAAGGCAACCCAGAAGCTTCAGTCACGTTGACCGAGTACAGTGATTTTCAGTGCCCTGCCTGTCAGCAGTTCTATCCGGTCTTGAAGGAGGTGCTTGGTATGCATGAGGGCAAGATCAGATTCGAGTACAAGCATTTCCCACTTATCTCAATACATCCGCATGCAGTTGCTGGCGGTCGTGCCGCAGAAGCAGCAGGGCAGCAGGGCAAGTTCTTCGAAATGCACGACAAGCTTTTCGAGAACCAGGAGACGTGGTCCAAGAGTTCCAACCCGCAGCCATTCTTCTTGCAGTACGCTGAGGAGCTCGGACTCGATATGGATAAGTTCAAGACACATCTGCGTTCGTCGGCCCTTCGTGATCAGGTGATGGCGGGCTACGAAGAGGCTCGTGAACTCGGACTTAGCGGTACACCGACCTTCTTCCTTAATGGCGAGCAGATGGAATTTGCAACCTTTGATGAATTCGCAGAGCAGGTTGCGCTCGCGGTGAATGGCCCTAGCAGCGACAGCACAGGTAGCACCACCGACCAGGCGACCATCGAAGTGTCACCGGCGACCCAAGTACAATTCGGTTTTTAACCCGCCTGCTTCGGCATAAGCATACGCAGTACCACATGTCACAGGCTCTCGATGAACGATGGTTCCATGCGCTCACCGGCCTGTTCTTTGAGGATATCGACTGGATACAATCATTCTGCAAGGTCGATGAACGAGAACGCCAGCGCTTTTTCGAAGGGGAGATAGAAAACCCCCGCTTTTCACTGTGCAGCGTGGTCGCTTCGCAGCTTGAGGAGTATCGAGAGCGTATATTGGCACTGCGTAATGAAATAGAGCGGACCGAAGAAGATCCGCGCATACGCTCGCTGTACCTGGCGAAACTCGATAAGCGTCTCGATTTCATCCCTATGTATCGGGCTGCTGAAGAGCGCGATGATCAAGTTTTCCATACCAATGCGCTCAATATCTACGGCAAGCCCAAAAGACAACTATTCGAGTACGCTGCCAAGCGCATCAAAGATCTGATCGCTGCCAGCGAGCACTCCCCCTACGTTGAGTCGCGCAAGAAACTCTCGCGCATATTTTCGAAGATCGATACGTCCTTGGTGACACTTTCGAATGATATCTTGCCGCCCGTGGTCGATGACACGTCTCCAACTGTTACCTCAGACGAGGCAGCAGAGATCTTCAGAGAAGCACTCTTGAACTACGGAGTTGATGATTGGTCCGTTGAGTATGAACCAAAAACGTCGCGTACGCGTTTTTCCACCAACCCCAACAAACGACTTCTATTCATTCCGAGCAATCAGGCGTTACTGCGCAGAAAAAAACCGCTCACGCGACTCGGAGTGACCGCCATCGCAGCACATGAGATAGGTGTGCATGCACTTCGCAATCACAATGGACTTCGTCAACCTCTCAAATTGCTGGCGATCGGCTTGGCTGGGTACCTGCGCGGCGAGGAAGGACTCGCATCGTATGTGCAGCAGCAGGTGGAGGGTGCGACAGAGTTTTACGGTTTTGATCGATACTTGGCAGTCACGCTCGCGATGGGTATGGATGGTCAAGCGCGAGACTTTCGTTCGGTATTCGATTGC
>CAYTYF010000004.1:20513-33723 GCA_964442205.1 uncultured Candidatus Saccharibacteria bacterium
GGAAGTTGATGAGCTCAGCGAGCATCGGGCCGCTAACGCAGCCTGGGAGGTCTGCGTCCGCATCTTTCGTGGGACGACAGGCACTTCAGTTGGAACGCCATTCATGCGTGATATAGTGTATTTCGAGGGTAACGTCGGTATTTGGAACCTTCTCATTGAACGCCCCGAAGTCTTCGATTCGCTGTTCATCTGAAAAGTCAACCCTATGAGCGCTGAACATACAGAAGTGCTTTCATCACTCGGGATATTGTCTTGGTCTTGATCTATGATAACAATACGTATTTTTTGCAATGCATTTGCCGTTGCGCTCATGTTAGGAAGCGCACCTGCTTTTGCAGAGGCCGGCAACATTGATTCCACAACCATACAAGGGGAGGTGTCTACGACGACACTTGAACAAGCCATCGACACCGCCTCCTCCGCTGCTAGTATCCTTAATCAGAGGCCAGACGTGATCGATGAGCCGGCAACGCCCGAAGAGATAGCAGAGCAGGAGAGTGCTCGAGAATCGCTTTTCAACCGTCGTCCAGTTGAGCACCTGACCGTCTGGGGCTTCATGGCGTACTGGGTTCAGCAGGCAGTGCACATGGGCATACCAGCTACGACCATCGTTCTTATTTTGCTAGCCCCCATCATTGCGACACTGGTGAGTCTGGTTCGTGTCGTGATCGGCCTTCCTACCCTTGAGCTTCTGGTACCTATCGCGCTGGCGTTTGCCTTGGTCTCGGTCGGGGTCGTACTCGGCTTGCTAATTTTGGCTGCAGTCGTGCTTGCTTCTTATGTTTCTAAGACCATGCTGCAGGGTGTAAGCATGATGTATTTTCCGAAACGAAGTCTGTCCATGCTCACGCTTTCGTTGTTTGTGTTTGCAGCGCTTACGGTCGCGGTAGTTCTTGAATTGGGGGCTGCGAAGACGGTCTCAATATTCCCAGTACTCATCCTTATGCTGCTCGGTGACTCGATCGTATCCATAATGCTGCAAAAGAGCTTCAATGAAACGTTTGCAATGACCTCAATGACCATTTTCATCGGTCTGTTGGGATACGCAATGGCGACAAGTCTCAACGTACAGCTCTGGCTGCTCCTCTATCCTGAGCTGGTCTTCCTGGTTGTGCCGGCGAACGTACTCATTGGTCGATACTTCGGACTGCGTCTGTCGGAATACTTCAGGTTCAACTCAATGTCGTAACGTATTGCCATGCCTATCAGCACATCAGTGTTAGGGATGAATGCGCGCAATTTTTTGTACGTGCGCAAGTTCAACAAGCGCAAGTACAAGCTCATCGCTGACAACAAACTGCTCACCAAAGAGCGTCTCACCAAAGCTGGTGTACCAACAACGAGGCTCATCGCGGCTTTTCGCAACTTCAAGGAAGTGCGTGCTTTCGATTGGAAATCATTACCTAAAGAATTCGTATTCAAACCGGCTTCAGGCTATGGAGGACGCGGCATCATGGTCATCAAGAAATGGAACGGAGAGGAAGGGGAGACCTTGCGCGGTAAACGCATCTCATGGAAAACACTCGAGACAGAGATATTCGGTACACTCGATGGTGCGTACTCACTCAATAACGTTCCAGACGCAGCGTTCATAGAAGAGCGCGTACACGTGCACTCTTTTTTCAAAAAGTACACTGAAGGCGGCGTACCGGATATCCGCGTCATCATCTTCAATGGTATTCCAGTGATGGCGATGCTCCGCCTGCCGACCATTCATTCTGATGGCAAAGCCAACTTGCACCTTGGCGCAGTGGGTGTTGGTATAGATATGCGAACAGGCATCACGACCGGTGGCGTGTCTCTCGGAAAAGTTGTCCAAGTCATACCCGGGAAAAAATCCAAAGTACGAGGTATCAAGCTGCCGGAATGGAAACGAATCCTTGAGATCGCAACGCAGGCACAGGTCACTTCGAAGCTGGGTTTTGTCGGTATCGACATCGTGCTCGATGAAGAGCTCGGACCGCTTGTGCTTGAGATCAACGCTCGGCCTGGTCTTAGTATTCAGATAGCGAACGGCGCTTCGCTTCGCACCCGGATGGAACGGGTCGCCAGCATGGAGGTTCCGACCATTGAGCGTGGCGTAGAGCTCGCTCAAACACTCTTCGCTGAGGCTAGTCTTGAAGGGCTCAGTGTCGCTGGTAGTGTCCTTGGCGTTATTGAGAAGGTGACCATCTACGGTCCTATCAAGAAAAAGACGGTTCGAGCCAAGATCGATACCGGTGCCTATCGCACCTCACTTGATGCAGAACTGGTGCATGAACTTGGACTCGATACGCACGACAAACTCATTCGTGTTAGAGCTGGTTCGGGTAAGCAGCGCCGAAAGACCACGAGAGTCCGTCTCAAACTGCGCGACCGTGAGATCAAGACCATTGCGTCTTACACCGAACGTAGTCATATGCGCTTTCCGATGATCGTTGGTCGGCGTGACCTCAAGGGTTTTCTGGTTGATCCCACGCAGATCCCAGAAGGGATCAAAGTGAAGTAGGGTTTTCAACAAAGACCATCGACATGGCTGGCATGTGGTCTTGGTATACTAGCGGCAATGCCTCGCACTCGTGATCTCATACTTTTCATTGCGTGCGCCTTATTCCTTTTAGGTGCGATCTTGTTCACTGTGTCTCGTTCAGTGCATCAGCAACCTCTGGTCAACTTTAGCGACGATGTGATCTCTTCCGTCGAGGTGGTGCCTACATCCGATGAGTCTCTTGATCGTCCTAGTACCATCGCTCGTTTACGCGAAAAAATAGGTTCGATGCTCGTGCTCGAAGATGCTAAGCCAAGTGTCGTCAATGAACCTGAACCGACCGCTACCTCGACCGATGATACCGATGCCGAGAGCGAGGCAGAGGTAGCGGTACTGCGTTGTGCTGGCGCTGTCGACGGCCTGGCAACTGCAGGTAAGTGGCCGCGTGAAGGGGTCGTGGTAATGGAAGCTGAAGGAATGCGTACAGTTTCGCACCAGGATGCTTCCGGCATGGTGACGCCGCTTCTGACATTGCCACTCTACGCAGGTCATTCTGGTTCGCCTTCTTGCCTCGACAGCGAGATCATCGGTGTGACTCTGCACGGTTCACTCATTTTCAATACCGATGCCATCACCTACGACACGACCGGTCAAAATGTACTCATCGGCTATGCGCGTGATGGTGTTCCTATCTATGGTCAGTACGACGGCACTACCGATGTTTGCGGTGGCTACGATCCTGGCACAGGGTACCGGTACGGACTGTCCCGAGACCGCAATTTCATGATCGGCTGCTTTGCAGCAAACCCAGCGCATTTCTCGATCTAGCCGTATGGCAACACTGATCTTCGATATCGAAACAGTCGGTGAAGACTGGAATGATCTCGACGCAACAACGCGTCACATGCTTACGCGTTGGGGCGAACGCGCTGCACGCAGCGAAGAGGAACGTGCAGCGTTCGTTAAAGACGTACGCGAGGGTCTCGGTTTCTCTCCGTTTACTGGTAGGGTCGTAGCGATAGGTATTTACGATCTGGAGCGTAAGCGCGGTGCAGTCTATTACACTGGTAATGGTTCAGAAGAGAACAGTGAAGATGGTGAGTTCACGTTGCGTGAACGGAGCGAAGGACGCATGCTTGAAGATTTTTTCGAGGGTGCACAGAGCTACGACACGTTCGTGACCTTCAACGGACGAGGTTTCGATGTACCGTTCTTACTGCATCGAGCAGCCATACACGGCATCCCGGGACTGCCTGAGCTTATGGAAGGCCGTTACCTTTCACAACAGCATAGTGTTCGCCACATCGACCTCCAAGATCAGTTCACCTTCTACGGAGCAATGGCGCGTCGACCGCCGCTTCATGTCCTCTGTCGAGCGTACGGTATCGAAAGTCCTAAAGGGGAAGGGGTCAGCGGTGACGATGTCGCGGAACTTTTTAGTCAGAAAAAGTTCCGCGACATTGCAAAGTACAACGCGGCTGACGTGCGCGCAAAAGTTTAACTATACAAAAAATGGCTTGCTTACTTGGCGCCAAGGAATTTTCTGAACGCGATTGACCTCTAGAGAGCTACCTTTACTCATGCACGATCCTAAGTCAGCGTCGGTTAACTGATCGCAAATCTCCCTAAATACATCGATTAATCGCTGTATTTAGGGAGATTTTGGAGGTCTGCTATACTAGGCCGACATGACCGAGCGAACTGAAATGCGATTCCCTAAGCATTTTTATTGGGGTGCAGCGTCAGCATCGTACCAAGTGGAGGGTGGTATTGAGAATACTGACTGGGCCAAAGCGGCTCGCGAAGGACGCGTGCCGCCGTGCGGCCGCGCCTGCGATCACTATCATCGGTACGAAGCAGACTTCGATATCGCTAAGTCGCTCGGGCACAATGCACATCGTTTCTCTATCGAATGGGCACGCATCGAACCGGAAGAAGGAAAGTGGAACCTGGAGGAGGTTGAGCACTACCGAAAAGTGATCCATGCGCTCAAAGCGCGAGGTCTGAGACCGTACACTACCTTATGGCATTTCACACTGCCGCTCTGGTTCTCCGAATCGGGAGGCTTCGAGCGTAGGGACTCGCCGCAGGTATTTGCGCGCTACGCACGATTCATCGCAGAACAGCTTGGAGACGACCTTGAAGGCATTTCAACCATGAACGAGCCGATGGTGGCGGCGAGTAACGGCTGGCTCCGTGGCAGCTGGCCTCCGTTCAAGCGCTTTGCGCTCACCGACATGGTTTCAATAACCAACTCTGGCCGTTCATACGAATCGAGGGCTGAAAAAGGTTTGCGACCACTATTCCTCTACTTCCGCGTAGCGAAAAACCTCGCGCTTGCTCATAATGCCGCCTATCGGGCCATCAAAGAGGTATCTCCAGACCAAGACGTGAGTGTGGTCAAACACGTCATTCGTTTTGATGCTAACTGGAATCCTTTCAATAAACTGAAAGCCACGATCGCTAACTACTTCTGGACCTATCGATTCATGGATCGTGTCTATCGCCAGTGCGACTCTATCGGTCTCAATTACTACTTCTACACGCAATTCGGCGATACACGTCAATGGCGAAAGACAGACATGGATTGGAACTTCGCACCTGAGAAGATCTACGACTGTCTAATGATGCTCAAACGCTACCGAAAACCATTGTTCGTCTCTGAGAGTGGGGTGGCCGATGCCAAAGATGCGATGCGTGCAGAATATATAGAAAAGCAAGTGGCTGGCACCTGGCGCGCGCTTCAAGACGGTGCTGATGTCCGAGGCCATATCTACTGGTCACTCATGGATAACTACGAGTGGGCGCTCGGTTTCGAAAAGCGTTTCGGACTCATTGAGATAGACTACGAAACTCTCGAGCGCAAGGTGCGCCCTTCAGCGTACGTGTACAAGGAACTGATAGAGAAACACAGCAGTTGATAAAATCGCGACTGGTTGGCATACTACGAACGAACGAACTTTGGAGGTTCCGCAATGTCCGTACTTCGTGGTCCCTTGTTCTCTCCGGATGAGCTACTGCTTCTTGTCTTTAACGAACAGGATTTCGATGAGTTGCTGCTATGTTTCCAACATGCCCCTTCAGACGAGGTAAGGAGAGGCATCATCGATCATGCTCTCGATCTCTATGAAAGGCGGGAGATACAGTTTTCCGCTAACGAACTCGAGTTAGCCCTGGTCTTGATGGCCGAAGTTAGACCTTTTGCTTCTTCCGAGCAACTGCGTCGGCTCGATAAGCTTCTGCCCGCAAGCCTCTAGCCTCCGCTCTTAAAGTGAGGTTCATACTGCCGGCGGTTCCAAAGGAACCGCCGGCGCATTGTTTTCATCCATAAGGCACAATAAGCTGTCAGAAAACCCCATTTTCCAATTCGAACGTTTCAGCTTACACTTTTCGTATGGCTTGGCTTTTACTTGCAACCGCCGGACAGTTTCTGAATGCCGTCGTTGCCATCCTCGATAAGTACATAGTTTCTGATAAGAACAACAACGCAGCCGTGATGCGGCCGTTCGTCTACGCTTTCTATACTTGCATCCTTACGGGAGCGTGGGTGCTCGTGTATGCACTCGGTTTCCTGCCGTTTCCAGCAAATTGGCACATCCCGTCGCTAGCAAACGTAAGCCATCCTTCACTTGTCGTTGTTGCCTTGGCACTACTCGCAGCCTACACCTTTTTTATGGCGCTCGTTTCTATGTACGATGCGCTGAAGCAGGCAGATGCTTCTGATGTGATGCCGGTCATCGGTGCGGTCGCAGGTCTGGCTTCATTTGGCATGAACTACTACTTTCTCGAAGGGCGCTTGTCGCAATCGTTCATGCTGGGTGTGGGACTGCTCTCGCTTGGAACCCTTCTGGTTTCGCGGACGAGATTCGATTACCGGGTAGCACTTGTTTGTATCCACAGCGGTATCTTCTTTGCTTTCCACTACATAACCATGAAGGGTCTTTTTATTGAAACGAGTTTCGATAACGGCTTTTTTTGGTCGCGCGTCGCCTTCACAGGCTTTGCACTCTCGCTACTCATGGTTCCTGCATACCTTGATAAGATCAAAGCTCAAACATCGAATACTTCAAAACGCTCGGGTGCACTCATTATCATCATTAAGATATTGGCAGGTATCGCTGCCTTTATGCTCCTCAAAGCGACCGATTGGGGCGATGTTACGGTCGTACAGGCACTCGATGGTCTGAAGTATGTTTTCATCATCATTTTGAGTTTTATCTTCGTGAAGTTTTTGCCGGAGGTCGAAAACGAGGTGCGTGACGGGAAGACCATCATACGGAAGGCACTGTACATCGCACTTATTTCCTTTGGTTTTGCCGTACTATTCATGTAGCTAGTTATGCCGCGACGTATACTAAAATATACTGTGCAGTGCATTGTCCTCTTAGCACTCGTGCTGGCGGTGGTATTGGCTGTGCTTTCGAATAAAGACATACCTGAACGCATCACGTACGGAATGTCATTCAATACACTCTATGCTCGCGAGTTAGGACTGGATTGGAAAGAGACATACGATGCGATACTAGACGACCTTCGTGTCAAGCACTTGCGTCTCGCTGCACACTGGCCGATGGTGGAGCCCAGCAAAGACACATACAACTTCGAAGAGCTAGACTACCAGATAGCGAAAGCACAAAGGAGCGGCGCAACCGTCATCTTGGCTGTGGGACGGCGCTTACCTCGCTGGCCAGAGTGCCACGTGCCCGAGTGGGCTCGTGATCTACCTTGGGATGAGCAAAAAGAGGAGATCCGTTCACTCATTGCGACGGTTGTGAACCGTTACAAGGACGAGCCATCCATCCGGTACTGGCAGGTTGAGAACGAACCATTCCTTGAAGTGTTTGCAACTGAGCACTGCGGCGAACTCGATGAGACCTTCCTCAAGGAAGAGATCGAACTTGTTCGTTCTCTTGATCCAACGAGACCGGTGCTGGTAACTGATAGCGGCAATCTTGGCTTGTGGGCAGGAGCGTACCGAAGTGGTGATGTGTTCGGTACGAGCGTATACGTCCATTTCTGGAATCCTGAGCTTGGACAGTTCCGAACTATTTTGCCGCCGTGGTTCTATCGGGTAAAAGATAACTTGATGGCGCTCATGTACGGGGAGACCGAAACCATGCTCATCGAGCTCTCGGCCGAACCGTGGCTTCTTGAGCCTGTAACCGATGTACCGGTCGATGTGCAGTTCTCGCGCATGGATTTGGAAAAGTTTGAGGATATCCTAGAATATGCTAAGGCGACGCGCTTTGAGAAGCAGTACCTCTGGGGAGCAGAGTGGTGGTACTGGCTGAAACAGCATGATCGGCCTGAGTTCTGGGACCGCGGACGCATTCTGTTTGATACATAGATCTATCATGGCAAAAACTTCTATTATAAAAAAAGTTGAAAAAACGGTAGGTGCGGCAGCGCATGGTATCGAAACGTTCGAACAAGAGATCGAAATGAAGGCTCGTCCCATACGAGAATCTGTATTCAATCGGTTTCCTACGTTATTCATTCTGCTCACCACCTTCGGCGTCACGTCAGTGCTATTTGGTTTTGAGGGTTTGATCGCCGGTACGCCATTTCTTGCAGACCGCCCCTGGCTTATTTTGCTGATCGGAGTGTCGGTCTTAGGCTTCACTGGTACACTCTATAGCAAGCTCGGCAATCGATAGTATGAAATTCATAGAATTTGTTTTCAGTTTTCTCTACGAACGCAACTGGCATACTGGCGCGAAGGAACTTTCTCGTCCGCGAGTAGCTCTGTTCTCAGCCATGCTCTTCCTGCTACTCTTTGGTTTTCTTATCGTGAGCATTCTGCAAACCCCGATCACCTATGTCGCTGAAGGAATAGGGTAAACTCTCTTCATGCGTGACGTTCTCATCTACCTGGCCATTGCGACACTGCTCCTCATCGGAGCTCTTGGGGCGGTCTACTACGTCTGGGACAGGCTGCAATCGCTGCCTGATGACACTAAAGTGGTCGGACCAAAGCTATCGACATAGTGTTAAAAATTGTGTATAATGTTGCTATGAAAGGCTACATTTTGGGACTTTTTATGGTCGGCGCAATGATCACGCCGGCTTTTCTGCATGCAGAGACGGTGATGCGTTCGGGTGGTGATATATCTGTTGCACCTGACCAGGTAGTTGATGGAAATTACTATGTTTCTGCTTTCGCTGGAAAGACGACCATGTCGGGCACAGTGAATCGCGATATGATCGCGCTCGGCAGCTCCATAACCATCAATGGCGAGGTCAAGGAAGACCTGCATATTGCCGGAGGCAACGTTCAGGTACATGGTCCGGTCGGTGGAGACGTGCGCATACTAGGCGGCGAGGTCACTATCGCTGAAAAGGTCGGGGGTGACATCGTTGTTGTGGGTGGTCGTTTGACAGTGCTTCCAACTGCTGAGGTTGCTGGTGATGTTTTCTTTTTTGGCGGTGTAGCTGAAGTTGAGGGTACTGTAGCCGGTTCGGTGTACGGAAGCGCCGAACAACTCAAGGTCAATGCAACTGTAGCCAAAAATGTAGATATTAAGACCAATACTGGCCTCGAGCTGGGGGAGCGAGCCAACATTGCCGGTAGCGTTCGTTACCAGAGTCCGGTCGAGCTGACGCGCAATCAAAGTGCCGTAGTTACCGGAGAAGTGGTGCACAACGCAGAAGCGAAGCCTGGTGCACGTGCCCATGCTCGAACTCTTTTGGTACCGTTCCTTGTCCTTCTCTTCACAACCCTTGCGCTCTACCTCATCTTCCGCCGCGAACTGAGTAATGTGGTCGAGCAAACCTACACCTCGTACGCACTTACCACATTCGTTGGTGTCGGCATCTTCGTGCTTGGTCCGCTTTTCTCGGTCATCCTCTTCGTTACCGTGCTCGGTTCGGTGGTCGGGCTGATGTGTTTCCTGTCGGTTTTGGTGCTTGTGATCGCCGGACTCGCGTGTGCTCCTATCTTCGCGGGCGCGCTCTGGGCAAAGCTCTTTGGTCGCGGCTACGAAGTGTCGCTCACTACCATCATCATTGGAGCTACCACACTCTACGGTTTGCTGTTCATCCCTCCGATCGGCATTCCTGTTTTCATTTGTTTCATGGCGCTTGCCGTGGGAGGTATCGCCCGTTCGCTGTACCACGCCATCGCTTGATCTCTGCATACGTGACCGTCTTAAGCCACATTCTGTAGTGGTATAGTAGGGTTGTATGCAAGTCATCAAGGCTGTCGTACTCGACCTAACAACATTTGCCATCGACGCTATAAAAAGTGCGGCACATAACTTATTGCCGGCACGTCAGGAACCGCTGGCCTTGCCTGATGGAAGGACGAACGTTGCAGATCCGGTTCAGGAGCCTGTTTCGGTTGTGCGTAATCTAGAGGAAGCGATCGCACCTGCTGGCTCGTACTATTTTGCTGGCGAGGGTGAGAGAACGCTCTACATGCATCCGACCGTCACCTTCGATGGTGCCGTGAAAGTAGTGCCGTATGGAGAAAAAGTGCTTGTGCATAGTCTTGAGGGAAGGTTTGCCTCGGTCACTATCGGATCTCGTTCGGGCTGGATGCTGAAAGACGTCCTCTACAGTGAATCAGACCGTGTACTACCGCAGTTCGTGGTCGGCAGCACGTACGGTAGTGATAGCACTGAGACCAAAAAACTTCGCTTTGCCATCAATGATGAATTCCTGGGTGGGGCAGTGCGTGCGCCTCTATCTGCTAGCGAGTATGTCACATACCGCTTGTGGAAGGCAGGGAAACAATTACCGTGGGGTGAGACGCGACCGCGTTTACCTGGTTCGTGGCAGCGACTCCTCAAAGGGGCTGCAGGTATTTACAGTGGAGTGTCACCAAAGACAGGCTCTGTCATGGAGTATCTGGATGATGAAGTAGCGGCGCTCGCCTTTGTGGACGCGGTGGCACCAGACGAAACCATTCGCATCTCAATGATCGCAGAAGACGACGATTCTAGGTACTTAGAACAAGAACTGAGCAAAGATTCTTGGCGTGAGTTGCGGCCCGTTTTCATCAGTGTACTTTGACGCCCACTCCTCAAAAATTGGCTTATTGTAAGGATCATTTAGGGTGGCTTGTGCTTGGTTACCCTCTCTTTATATACTGGCACTATGCAGAGAGTAGCCTTTTTCGATATCGACGGGACCGTATTCAGGTCGAGCCTTCTCGTTGAGCTGGTCGAAGAACTGATACAAGCAGATATCTTTCCGCCAGAAGCGTCAGAACAATTTCAGGATGCACTCACGGCGTGGCGTGACCGAGAGGGAACGTACGAGAGTTACATTGCTGATGTCGTCGATACCTACATGACGCACATTCGCGGAGTGCACTACGGTACGTTTGCGGATATTGGCAGGAAAGTGGTCGACCTCCACCAAAAGCAGGTGTACCGGTACACGCGCGATCTCATTAGGAGTTTGAAACTCGATGACTACTTTCTGGTTGCCATCTCGCAGTCACCGAAGACCGTCCTCGATGAATTTTGTCGTGAGTATGGTTTTGATAAGGTCTACGGACGGATCTACGAGATCGGTCCGCAGGACAGGTTCACTGGAGAGGTGGTCGACGAGTATCTTATCGAGAACAAGGCCAACATTGTTGAACGCGTGTTCGAGCGTCAGCCAGGACTTACTAAGACCGGTTCAGTAGCGGTCGGTGATTCTGACGGCGACATCCCGCTCCTCGCAAGCGTAGAAAAACCCATTTGCTTCAATCCTAACCAGGTCCTGTATGACCACGCTAAACGCATGAAGTGGCCAGTGGTCGTTGAGCGTAAGGATGTCATCTACGAGCTCTGAACATATTGACAATCAGTTTTGAATCCGTATTCTACGCCCAGCTAAAACAAATCAGGAGTGGTCTGCCATGTTGGACACCACTGTCGCTCTCAGGGCGGAAGTGTTGGACGATATCGAGGACGATCCTTGGGATCATAGTAGTAAATATGGTGAAGATCCGGTTGTGGCCGGGTCGATCAGATTGTTGCTTGATGCGTACATCTCGATGCGTTTAAATGAGCTGCGTAAACGACATAAATGCACCATCGATGAACTAGCCGTTGTTGCAAGGGTGCCGCTATCAAGCATGAAACGATGGATCGATGTTCGCGGACCTATGCCAGCTAGTGTTCTTTTGCTTATCTCTGTGCATTTCGGTGTTCAGGCCTCGTACTTCACTGAAGGCTGTATCGATCCACAACCTTCAGTTTCAAAGTTAAGTTTTAAGTCTCGAGTTCCAAGAAATTTTTGTGAATTTCTTGAGCTTAACCAGCATTAGTTTCGCGTCCAATGACCTGACCAGCACTCCTGGTCAGGTCATTTTTATTGGACCAAACAATGCACTTTCCAATTCTCAATTTTGCTGTATTGTACGGCCAGTTCAAGCAATGAAAGGAGTATGTGATGGCTAAAGCATTGTTGGCGTCAGAGATCGATGCGTACGTCGGTGTACGCATTAGACGGCGGCGGGAAGCGCTCGGTATGAGCCAGGGAACGCTCGGCAGGCATCTCGGCCTCACCTTTTCGCAGATCCAGAAGTACGAGAAGGGAACCAATCGTATCGGCGCCGGACGTCTCTACAAGATAGCTGGGTTCCTCGGTGTTTCCGTCCTTTACTTCTTCGAAGGTCTGGGAGGAGAATCACTGGGGAGCATCAATACTGGCGAGCAAGTAACTCGGTCCGAGGCCATTGTGGAGCTCCTCGCACGAATACCTAGTGCACAAAGGGTGCGAGTAATCGACCTCATACGCGTGCTTGCGAGCACGACTGCTGTGCAGTAATCAGAAACCCCGCCGTACTACGGCGGGGTATCTTTTTTGTTACACTAGCGACCATGAATGTCTCTGAGCGTGCTTTTGTGAGAAGGGTTTGGAGTTATTACGACACTGCAGGTAGACACACTTTGCCGTGGCGCAAGACACGCGACCCGTACCGAATACTCGTTTCTGAAGTTATGCTGCAGCAGACGCAAGCGCTGCGCGTCGTGCCCATGTACAAAGCTTTCCTAAAGAGATTTCCAACGGTCGGAGCTTTGACCAAAGCTCCGCTCAAAGATGTGCTCGTTGCTTGGCAAGGACTCGGTTACAATCGGCGAGCTAAAGCCTTGCACGAAACTGCAAAAAAGATTGTTGCGATACATAAGGGTCGCTTTCCAAAGAACTATGAAGATGTGCTGGCGCTGCCTGGTGTCGGTCCGTACACAGCTGGCGCAGTGATGGCGTTCGCCTACAATGAAGCGGTACCGGTTCTCGAAACCAACGTACGCACTGTCTACCTGCACCACTTTTTCAAAGATGACACAGACGTCACTGATAAGGAGCTGATGAAGCTCGTTGAGCGAACGCTCGACCGTGAGCGACCGCGCGATTGGTACTACGCACTCATGGACTACGGTGCGCACCTGAAGCAGACCATCGGCAATCAAAACCAGCGCGCTCGTGCGTACAGCAAGCAATCAGCTTTCAAAGGAAGCGATAGGGAAATTCGCGGTGCAATTGTGAAGGAATTGTCGCAAAGAAGTACTGTTACAAGACCAGCACTCCACAACTCACTTGCCAGATTTGATCCGCTTCGAGTAGATGCACAACTTGAACGATTGTTTGTTGAGGGTGTTGTTGGTCGGCGGGGTAGATCCTATTGTCTGCCAAGTTAGTTTGACTAAAAACTGCTGCCTATCATCAATCATAGGCAGAAACATTTTATATCATTAATGATATAAAGAGAGGGTTTACTTTGTGTCGGTGAGACGCATGGTAAAG
>CAYTYF010000005.1:0-27605 GCA_964442205.1 uncultured Candidatus Saccharibacteria bacterium
TCACCTCCGGGTACCCGAGTGATCGTGCTCAATAACATAAGCTTCGAATTGGAGGTCGGTTGCGCAATGCTAGTACAAGGAACTACACGTACCGGCAAGTCGACGCTGGCGCGAGCGCACACCATAGTATGGGGCGCAAGCTCTGGCTCGGTACGCCTCGACGGCGCAACCCTCAGTCAGTACGGTGATGACCTAGGTGGCCACATTGGCTACCTCCCTCAGGACGTTGTGTTGTTTAAAGGAACGTTGGCTCAAAACATCGCCCGCATGCAGGTGCCCGATGACGCAGCTGTCGTGGCCGCAGCCAAACTGGCCGGCGTACACGACATGATCGTTGAGCTGCCGCAAGGCTACGACACGCTTGTCACTGCCGACGGTACACCGCTTTCGGGCGGACAAAGGCAGCGGATCGGTCTCGCTCGTGCCTTCTACGGCGACCCGGTACTGCTGGTCCTCGACGAGCCTACCTCCAACCTCGACAAGGACGGTATTGGTGCATTCAATGCTGCCATTGTTCGGGCGAAGGAGGCCGGCATGGCTGTCGTCATCATGACGCATCACTACGATGCCGTGAGGGAGCTCTGCGATTTCGTCCTGATGATGGGTCCAAATGGCAAGTACGCTTTCGGTCCTCGAGGAGTCTACGAAGAACAGAAGGTCCGTCATCTTCAGACCAAAACCACATAGTGAGAGCGAACTAAAGGTAGATACTCCCGTTTTTGCTCCCATTGCTCCTCTATAGTGTTTTTGACTCAACGCTCCCCTGGTGGGAGCGTTTTCTTTTATATATATAAATAGCTATGTTTTTAAGGGTAAATTAGCCATTACGTGGTACATCTCCTCAAGGTGCTTGACAAGAAATCAAAATGTGCTAAAATAGAAATACTGCAACCAGTAAAGAAGGAGACATTAGGAAGCAGATGAAGCTCTTCAGCAGCAAGTATTTGAAAAAGACGATCGACGACACGACCGGCGCCGGCCAGGGCCTCAACGGCTCCTGACATCTCGGCGGCCGCGGCTAGGCTGGCCCGGGGCGGCTCCACAAGGAGTTCCGCCGCTCGGCCGAGCCACTTCCGCGGCTACACCTGCTGCTGATCGGGAAACCTAGACCGACGCGACGGCACGCCGTCACAGCACCAGGTTCTCTCGCGGGAAGGTGTGCGTTCGGTCGCACAGCGACGCGTTCGTAGCATCTTCCCGCACATCCGCCCGGATGGTCCGGGTATGTCCATGGCAGGAGAGCTCGATGCTCCACTGTCCCGCCGAATGGTGGCTCGACGGTTTCGACTAGCTTCGCTGATCAGGTCTCCTGATCTCCGGCGGATCTAGATCGACGCAACAAGGGAGGAACTTATGTTCATTCGAGACGGCCCGCAGAGCACCTAGCTCGGCGAATTCGGCTACGACCCCGATCGGTGACGGGACCATGGTCCTGTTTCAGTCCCTCATCAGTGGGACTTCGCGCCCAGGTAGGCGCCAGCAACCACCAGTCCTGATCGGATAGGACCCTCATTGCAAGTAACCGCTATACGCGCGTGAACACATTTGAGGGTCCTTTTCATTTGTATTGAAACGCTTGACAATAAAGTTAAGGCATGCTACTATAGAGGAACCCTCAGCCCAGACTCAATTTCGGGATGACGGTGGAAAGTTCCAACCAAGGAGGCACTATGCATCACCCGCCCTGGCTGAACACCTCGTTCGCCAAGCAGCTCGACATGCTCCTCGCCGCCGCGCCGACCGCGACCCCCACCGGGCCGGAGGTCCTGGCGCCCAGCGACTCGGCCGCCGGCCACTCCCTCGACGCCGCCCGCATGGCGACGGCGTGCTGAAGCAGAGCTACATCGACATCGGCAACGACGGCCTGGCCGGCGCCGCGGGCGCGACGCTCGACGGCGGCCCGGCGACCTGATCGACGGAGATCGGCGATGAAAGTATTTCTTTGTACATGGTGCTGCCCGGTCTAGCATGAGCAAGGCTTAAAGCAGCACAAAGGGGTAGCTTCTTCCCCCGAGAGAAGCAAGGCGTAGCAACGATGTCCTCATCGATTCGCTGCGCCTTTTCTATTTTATTGACGATGCACTTTGTAAATTGTATGGTAGCGGCAGAAAAACGCGGAGGAATACAGTATGAGTGAGAGTAAACCTCTCTCTATGGGCGAAAAAATGGCACTGTTTGCAGAGTACATCGTTCCTGGAACAACTTTCCTTCAGTACAGTACGGGAGTGTTCCTTGGTCGCTTCACTGTAACGAGTGTGCCATCAATAGGCTGCGCCTGTGACCATGGACTCAAGATATTCCGGTATGGTCCAGAAGATGACAGCTCGAAGATAGTTCGTCTTTACTCGACACGCATTGATGTGAGAGTTGAAGGCGATTCGCTCATCGTCACTGACACCCCGGCCCCTTGTGAGTTGGTGATAGGCGGTATGGTGGTGACGCGGCTGGTCATCAGTAAACCATCTTCAGAAAAGCAAGGAGTGCGGCCGTAGGCCGCACTCCTCACCACGCATTGCGTGGTTTTTTGTTTCAAGGAAAAACGCAAAAAGGTCTAAATATCATACATGATATTTAGACGAACTGCTGTTCATGGATGGAAATGACCCTGTATTTTATTTGTACCGAGGCAGACCTACACCTTCGCGTTCTATCTCAATATCTGAAAAACGCTCCGCTTGTGCGACGAGCACCCCGCCTTGCTTCACTGACTCGAGGATAGCGAGGAAGCCGACAATAACAGTGACTCGCTCTTGCGGGTCGTCGATAAGCTCACTAAACTTTAGTTTCATTTGCCTCTCGATACGGTCTTTCAAGCGGTCCATCATTTCCTCGAGTGAGATGACCTTACGCACCTTCACTTTTGGCTTTTCAGTGAACACTGGCAAGTTGAAAAGTACGTCACCCATTGCGGTACGCAGTGCAGCCACGTTAGTGAAGGTGTCTGTAATAAAGAGAGGCTCGCGCACCGGTGCATACTGTCTCCCGTGCATGATGCTCTTTCCGAAACACTCAAATATAGCTCGGCTCGCATCACGGAAAAGCTGGTAGCGCTTGAGGCGTGCTTCGAGGTCGTCTATGTTGGCCTCCTCTTCGGCTGTGAGTTCGAGGACCGGTAGCAGAGATTTCGATTTAATGAGAAGGAGTGTGGCTGCTAGCTGCACGAACTGGGTAGTGCCTGGCAGCGAGCGCTGCTGCATTTCACTCACCCGGGCGATGTAGTCGTCGGTCACACTGGCGAGGCTGATGTCATTGATGAGCAGTTTGCGTCGCTCAACAAGCTCCAAGAGGAGCTCGAGAGGACCTTCAAACACTTCGGTCTTCACCGAAAAGGCGGGTATGGTGACCGTGTCTTCCATGACTAGATTTTACCACGCATCCCTACTCAGCTTTCCAAAAGTAACCCATCTTGGACATTTCTTCCTGAAGCGTTTCGTTAAATTTTCGAATGTACGGGAATGGAGCGACGTACGAGTCCTTGAGCATTCGTGAGTGTTCGACGGTGGTCTGGTTTGTGTGCATGGTGTTGCGGCCATGCTCAGTGTATAGGTGAATGAGCGGTTCGAACCGGTCGATTGCCTTTACGAACCTTGCTTCAGTAGTGGTTTGACCTTCGTACTCTGCACTTCGTTCCTTCATCCACTGCTGCATGTGCTCTGGTGACTTCTCGATCACTACATGCATAGCCGCCGCTTCCAGCGCACGTTGCTCTGGTGTTTTTAGGTAGCCGATAGTGTCGCCAGTCTCCACTTCGTCGAGATCGTGAAGTGTGATCATTTCGTAGATACGCCTTCTATCCCAGCTACCCTCAGGATCTTCAAGCGGGAGGAAGTAGAGCGTCAGAATGTGCATGCCGTAGACGTGCTCAGCTACAGACTCGGTAGAGTCACCTTCCTGCCGGTTCTGACCATAGCGTATCTCGTTCTTCAGTCGGTAGTAGTACTGGAGCTTCCTGGTCTCCTCAATGACACGTTCTAAGGTGAGCTCTTCGATGGTCATACTGATTCTAGGTAGGCTACAAGCAAGCGGATAGGTTCACCGGTTGAGCCTTTTGCAAGTTTGTCGTGCGGAATGGAATCCATGCGCGGTGCGATGTCGATATGTGCCCACGGCACGTTCTTTGGTGCGAAGTGAGAAAGGAAGATGCCACCTTCGATAGTACCACCAAAGCGCGAGAAATTTGGCGCGATGTTTGCGACATCGGCGCGAGCGCTCTTGATGTGCTGTCGGTATTCATCCCACATCGGGAGCGGCCAGACAAGATCGCCTGCGGTCTCGCCTAGCTCACGAAGCTGTGCTACAAGCTCTTCGTCCTTACTCATGATGGCACTTGCGTGTTGGCCGAGTGCGACCAGGGCCGCGCCGGTAAGCGTGGCTACATCGAGGATGGCTTTTGGTTCGTACTTAGCGGCGTAGGTGAGTGCGTCGGCGAGTATCATGCGCCCTTCAGCGTCGGTGTGCATGACCTCGATGGTCTGTCCGCTCATGGAGGTGACGATATCGCCTGCCCGCATCGAGTCATCAGAAATTGCGTTCTCGGCGGTTGGGACAAGTGCGACAATGTTTTGCTTCACTCTGAGCTTAGCTGCAGCGGCAATCGCACCCAGTACCACCGCTCCACCCGACATGTCGAGGTGCATGTCGTGCATCGAGCCTGATGGTTTGACGTTGAGTCCACCAGTGTCGTAAGTGATACCTTTGCCAATGAGTACCACTGGTTTGTCTTTGGCGTTCTTCGCACCTTTATACTCAGCGATGATGAACTTTGTCTCACTCTTTGTTCCCTGCCCGACTGCTAAGAGAGCACCCATCTTGAGCTTCTTGAGTTCTTTCTCCCCGAGAACAGTCACTTTTACTTTGGTGCCAACCATGAGTTTCTTAGCGGCATTTGCGAGATCGGACGGGGTCATGTCGCGACCAGGAGTGTTTGCTATGTCGCGTGCTTGGTCGAGATAGTTTGCGAGTACAAGGCCGCGCTCAAAACCCATTTTTGCTTCTTTGCTCGTGAGACCGATGAGTGTGATCTCGATGAGCTCTTTTTTCTTCTTTTCCTTAGTCTTATAGCGGGTGTACTCGTAGGCTGCAAGGCGAAGGTTCTCAACGATGGTCGACGCGAACCACGCCTCGCTTCGGCTAGCTAGCTTAGGAAATTGAGCGTGCTTGAGTTCAACAGCTAAGTAGTCTATCTGATGACTCTTGGCTGCTTGCACGATAGTGCGCAGCAGTGAGCGGAAACTACGATGGTCGATGTCTGCGAATTTTCCTGCACCAAGGCGATATTCAAGGTGTCCATCGGCGGTCTCTACGAGGCGGTGCCAGGAAGGCTGGTCTTCGGTCAAAATGAGGCGGCAGTACTTCTTCGGTGTTGCAGCGAGGTCCTGCTTTGCAGTGGTGATCTTTAGCATGTACGGAAGTATAACAGATGGTACAGCACGAGAAATATTTTGACGAAAGCGAATTTTTATGATTATGTAGTGCCAGCAAATTCCGCAGAGAGGATACGGTGACTATGTTCACGATGGTGATACGGGCACTAGATATAAAGACGGGCAAGGTACGTTTCAGAAAGATGAGGATGGTCTGTGAGCTGCAGATCGGTTGGGATTTCGAGGACGGTGTTCACACAACATCTTGGAAAGTGATCTCGGCTGTATCTAAACCAAAAAAATATTGTCCTGAGGAAAGCTATCCAGTCTTTACTATCAAAGTTTCAGATGAGGCAGTGCTTGAGAGACTGGGACAGCATGGTTGGTCAGAAAATCCCCTTTCCATCGACAAATGAATGATACGCAGACCGCCCTTGTGGGGCGGTCTTTTCTTTAGAGTTCGGCTGTCTCGCTCTGTTCCTTTGAGAGGAGGAGGTCGATGCGGTTGATGTCGCGCGGGAAGAGGGTGGCTTCTTTTACGTTCGCAACGCCGCAGAACTTAGCAGTGAGGCGTTCTAAGCCCATACCGATACCGCCGTGGGGTGGAATGCCGTACTTGAAGGCTTCGAGGTAGAACTGAAACTTGTCAGGATCGAGGCCTTTCTTTTCGAGGCGCTCAACAAGCTCTTGGTACTTGTGAACGCGCTGACCACCTGAACACATCTCGAGTCCTCGGAAGAGGAGGTCGAAGCTGCGGGTGAATGCAGGGTCACTTGGTTCGATGTGCGTATAGAAGGGACGCTTGCTGGTTGGGAAATGAGTCACGAACACGAAGTCAGACCCAAGGTTCTTATTGGCGTATTCGCAAAGGAAGCGCTCGTCTTCCGGTTCAAGATCTGGCTCGTTGGTCTTGTCGACGCCGGTCTCTTTGAGAATAAGCTGTTGCGCTTCGCGAAGCGTCATGGTCGGAAATGTCTCTGGAGCAAGCGCCTTCTCAACACCAAGAAAAGCAAACTCTTTTGCACAGGTGGCATCGAGGTGCTCGACGATAGCGCGAATGAGTCCGGTCACCAGCGTGATGACATCGGTGTGGTCCTTGATGAACGCCAACTCGAGGTCGAGCATGGAGATCTCTGACAAGTGGCGTGTAGTTGCGCTTTTTTCAGCGCGGAAGGTAGGGCCGACAGCAAAGACGCGTTCAAAGACACCAGCCATGATCTGCTTGTAGAGCTGCGGGCTCGTTGCGAGTGAAGCCTCGGTGCCTTTGAAGTATTTAACCTTGAAGACCTCTGCCCCACCCTCCGCGTCACCGCCGACAAGCTTTGGAGCTTGGAACTCAGTGAAGCCTTCTGCAACGAGGAAAGCACGGTAGGCCACGAGTATCTCGTGCTGTACCTTGAACATGGCTCGCTCGTGTTCGCGACGGAGTGTGAGCGGACGGTGATCGAGAAGTGTCTCGAGTGATAACTCAGCATCCATATCGAATGGAAGTCCTTCGGCTTCGTTGAGCACTGTTATACCGGTGATCTCTAATTCGATGTCGCCATTCTCTGTATTCGCATTGACCATTTTCTCTGGACGCTGGTTCACAACGCCTGTAACTTCAACGACGAACTCTTGTTTCAGCGTTGCAGCGACCTCGAGCACTTCAGGCTTGCCAAAGACAACGCCCTGCACCTTTCCTGAGCGATCACGAAAATCGAAAAAGGCCATCTTGCCCTGCTGGCGTGCTACATCCACCCACGCAGAGATACTCACGGTCGAGCCGATATTTTGCTTCAAGTCTTTAATAAGTGTTCTTTCCATGCTATTCGTTCTTCAGTGTAATTTTTAACTTGTATGTTGGCCAGTTATCGTACTCCTCGCTTTCGCGTTGCTCAAGTACTTCGTAATGAGCGTCAATACGTTCAAGGTATTGTGTGAATTTTGCAAAATTATCATCTCGTGCACCACTGACTTCACAAATAAAATGATCCTCCAAGGTTTCTATAACTGCAACCCAACGACTAAATGCTGAAGCTATGCTGTCTCGGACCGCTTCGATTCGGGTTGGACCCGAAACCTTTTCCCAACCGATTTGTTCCATGTTGCTGTATTAAAGTGAGATGCCGGTAACTTCGCGGACGTGCTTCAGAGTATCGCTTGAGATGGTTCGTGCTTTTTCGACGCCTTCACCGAGTACACGCTTTATCTCGTCATCACTGATACTATCTCGACGTTCACGCATAGCTGCAAAGAATGCGACGATGTCGGCTGCAAGTGCGTCCTTCAGAGCTTTGTACTTCCCTGTATGTTCAGTGTAGAGCGCGTCGAGCTCGGCTTCGTTCTTGAATAGCTTGTGGATGGCGTAGACGTTCTCAGGTCGATCGCCGCTCGAATCGGTCACGATGCTCATGACCGCCTTTTCTGTGTCCTCCTTGGAACCGAAGAGCGGAATGGTGTTCTTGTAACTCTTTGACATCTTTTGGCCATCGGTACCAGGGACGACACCAACATTCTTTTGGATGAGCTCTTTAGGTTCTTTGAGGGTGTCGCCGTAGGCGAGGTTGAACTTGTTTGCAGCCTCACGAGTGTACTCAAGGTGCTGGCGCTGGTCCTCACCTACCGGCACCACGTCGGCATTGTAGAGGAGAATGTCGGCCGCCATAAGCATTGGGTAGGTGAAGAGTCCGGCGTTGGCTTCTAAGCCTTTTGCCACCTTGTCCTTGTAAGCGTGTGCCTGCTGCAGGAACGGCACCGTGACCATGCAGTTGAGTACCCAGGCGAGTTCAGTGTGGTCAGGATTATCTGACTGACGGAAGATCACTACCTGGCTCGGGTCCACCCCCGCCGCAAGGTAATCACGCACAACATCAAGCGTATTCTGACGTAACGCTGCCCCATCCTTAACAGAGGTAAGTGCATGGTAGTCGGCGACCATGAGAAAGGTCTCGTAGGTCTCTGCGAGCTCCAAAAGCGGCTTGATGGCACCAAAGTAATTGCCAATATGTAAGGCTCCAGATGGCTGAAGGCCAGTAAAAGCACGTTGTCGTATGGTAGCGCTCATATGTTCAATAAACTCTAGAGCGGGTCTAAAAAGTTCTCAGACGAGGCGCGCAAGCGAGAAAACGCGAGACGTATTTGGTATACGGTGAGCAGTATCGAGTGAAGCGCAACAAAGTATGAGAGATTTTTAGACATGCTCAGGGTGATGGTACCAGAAAAGGCTGTAATAGGCTACTTAGCGGTACAAAGCGGAAGGGTCAGGCGGAAGGTCGAGCCTTTACCCTCGCCTGGAGAAAGGGCCACCACCTCCCCGCCCATACGCCGGGCCATAGTGCGGGCGATATAGAGGCCGAGACCAGTCCCGTGCGGGTCGATTGTGCGGGCGCGTTCGTCGCGTTCGAATTTCTCAAAGAGGTTCTTGAGGGTTTCCTCTGACATACCCATACCCGTGTCGGTCACGTCTACCATGACAACTCCCTTCTCTGTGTCTATGTCTATAACAAAGGTGATGCTTCCCTTCTCGGTGTACTTAATGGCGTTGTGCACGAGGTTATGAAGGATCTGGTAGACTTTGCCAGCATCAGCTTTAACAAAAGCGCTCTCAGTGAGCAAACTCTCAAGACCGACCGTGAGACCTCGCTCGGCAGCAAATGGCTTGATGTCCTCCATCACGCGAGCAACCTCCACACCCAAGTCAAACTCAGTATCCTCGTACTTGAGGTTCCCCGACTCGATACGAGACGTATTCAAAAAGTCTTCTATCGACGCTGCCATGCTCTTGCTCGATTCGTGCATGTGTTCGATAGCTTCTCGCACTTGCGGTGACAGCTCCCCGAATGAGCCGTCGAGCAGCGTTGAAGCATACGAACGGATTGTAGTGAGCGGACTGCGGAGCTGGTGCGAGGCGATCGATACGAACTCGGTCTTCAAACGATCGACTTCCTTAAGGCGCTCGTTGGCATGAACGAGATTTCTAGCAAGTGACTCATTGGCTTGCCGGCCACGCATCTCACGACGCATCGTTCTCATGAGGAGAACACCGAGCGCGATGGTGATAATGAGCGTGCCAAGCGCGATGACGTACAGGTGCTCGATGGAGCGCACGAACAGAAGTGCAGCAATGAGGATGCACTGTCCGGCCACGAAGGCATCGGTCGAAACAAGCTTAGTGTTGAAGCTGTGGTAGCGGACAAGCTGGTAGGTCAGGAAGATCATGAATATAGGCATGCCATAGAGGCCCCATTGGCTCACTTCCCAGGTATCGCTGAAAGTGCCGACGATGTTACCTAAAGAAAACATCAGCAGCATTGCGAAGATGCCTGCTGTCGTCAGCGTGATCTCTCGTTTGCGCGCCTTGAACTCAGGTAGTTGCAGCTTCCTGATGGAGAATAAAATAATGAAAAGTGCCATGAGTAGCTCAAGCACATAGACGTAGCTCTGCCACAGCGGACCCTCTATTGCGTCTCGCCAGCAGTCGCGGAAATCAAAAGCGACCAAGTTGGCGGACGTGTGAGCAAAAAGGAAAAGTGGGACGAACAGCACTACTATGAGTAGATCCACCCACCAAGGGGGGTTTTTGTGCTCGATGAATGAGTACATGAAATACACCGCACCGACGTAGATCAAAAGGTCGACATAGATCAGGATGGACCAGGCGAACATGACCACATCGGACCGGTCAGACGCCCAGACAACCAGGTCGATCATGCACCAGAGGCTAAACATCGATGAAACGAAAAAGAGCCACCACGCGGCGCGGTTGCGCGGGTTATTGACCACCACTACAAGCGTCACGATGAACGCAAGGAGTGGAGGAAAGAGATGCGAATATGACAAAAAGCCCGTGACGTTCTCAGAGATGAACAAGTACGGTGCTGGAGCCCAACCACAAATTGTCGGATCGACGTAGTTCATGGGGCTTCAAAGTCAGTTTCATCTGGGCCAGCGGGCATCGTGAGTACATTGTACTCTCCTGCAACGATGATGGTCTGGTACGTGAGTGCTACCGATGTGAGTATCGAAAGTGCGAACAGTGCCTTGATACCGACAGAAAGAGCAAGTTTGATGTAGTTCTCTTCCATAGGTATCAAAGTTGAAGTGGTAGCGAGAAGCGGAATGTGGAGCCTTTGCCTTCTCCCTCAGACATCGCGACAATATCACCGCTCATCTTTTGTGCCATCTCGCGAGCAATGTACAAACCGAGGCCCGTACCGTTGACATTCACTGTGTGGGCGTTCTCAGCTCGCACGAACTTGCCAAAGAGATTGCTAATGGTCTTCTCACTCATGCCTATCCCGGTGTCTATGAGGTCGAGGTACACTGTCTTCTGTTTTGCATCTTCGTGTACGTAAGCGGTGATAGTGCCTTTTGGAGTGTATTTGATGGCGTTCGTCACAAGATTGTGGATGATCTGTTGTGTCTTACCGAGGTCAGCGTTGACCACGCCCTTTTTCTTGAGGCCGTTCTTGAACATGAGAGCGATACCCTTCTTTACGGCGGTACGGCGCAGGTCGTCAACCACCTTCTCGGTTTCGGTCGCCAGGTTGAAGTCAGTATTGTTGTAGCGCATGTTGCCGGACTCAATGCGTGATACAGAGAGGTAATCTTCAACCGATGAAGCCATGAAAGCACTTGAATCTGCGATACGCTCTAGTGGTTCTCGCATCTTCTGCGGCACCGGACCAAAGCTGCCTTCAAGTATCATGGAGCTGTAACCCCGGATAGCGGTGAGCGGACTTCGCATTTGGTGCGAAGCTACCGACACGAATTCGCTCTTCAGCTTATCGAGTTCTTTGAGGCGTGTATTGGCCTTGGAAAGGCTTTTAGCTAGATCTTCAATGCGTTCGCGTTGTTTGATCTCACGCTTGACGCTCTTGATGAGGAGGACGCCGAGGACAGCGACAAGAAGTATCGTTACGATGGTGATGACGTGAACGTTCTCAATTCGCCGCACAAAGAGGATAGAAGAAATAAGTACGATGATGGAAACGATGAGCGCCTCCGTGCTGAAGAGCTTCACATTGATACCCTTGTACTTGATGATGAGGTAGACGAGTAGACCAATGAAGACCGGCACTGCGAAGAGTCCGTACTGACCAAGCTCCCAGTCTACCTCAAGCGAGCCTATGATGTTGCCGAAGGAAAATGAGAAAAGAAAGAAGAAGGTGCCGGCAGTTGCTAGGTAGAACTCCTTTCGTTCGTCACTCGTCTTTTGCTTTTTGGCAGTGAACAGACCAAAGATCAGGATGTACAGCGCTATGATGAGTTCAAGCGTGTAGACGTAAGCCAAAAGCGGACCTTCGATCGCCTCACGCCAGCAGTTTGTATAATCAAAAGCGACGAGGTTCAGCTCGGTGTGTGCAAAAAGCGCTATCGGGAGGTAGGCGGCCAGGATCATCAGCTCACGGTACATGCGCGGCGGCTGGTGGAGCATGTAGTAGTGAATGAAGTAGAACGCACCGATGAATACCAGGAGCTCGAAGTGGATGATGATGGACCAAAAGAACATCGTATGGTCAGGGTTGGCTGTCGCCCACAGCACAAGATCCGTGAGACTCCACAACGTAAAGGCTGCACTGATCACTACTAGTGAGTTGATGATCGGGTCTCGACGGTTCTGCCAGAGCAGGATCAGGATGAAACAGACAACGCAGAGTACGGGAAAGAGGTGTGAGTAGTAGACGAAGTTGCCGAAGACGTTATCAGAAAAGATCATCAGCTTCGAGCTGGTGTCCCATGAGCAAATAGTTGGATCTATTTCTCGGTACATAGGTCATTCATCAAGGGTCGGCATGCCGTCCTCGTTCACCTCAACAGCGTACTGGTGTAAAAGAATTTTAGAAACGAACGTTGAGAGAATGGAGAGCACAATAATTGCACCTAGGGTAGCGCGAATCGCAATGTGCAGACGCATCTTCATACACAGTACGTAAGATAGTAGTTGCGGTTGTAGGTAGGAATGAATGGATCGTAGCGGTCAAAGACTGGCTTCGGCAAACTCTGAATGGAACGAATGGTGTGACGACATTTCGGCGCCCCGCACTTACAATCAAGAAACCACCGCTCATCTAGCTCGGTGGTCGAATAGTCAATGGTTATTTCTTCTCCTGCCTTGATGCGACGAACGGCATACACGGAACGGGTGCCGCGAACGCCGCTGTTGGCCTGACAAGAATGATTCAAAAATTTAAAAGGAGGTTCTGGATCGGTCCAATAGTTTTTTTTAAAACCAACCCAATCAGGATTACTAAAAGTTTCCCGTAAGGTCTGGTTCTCACGGTACATAACTGGACCTTTTATGTAACCAATAAGCTCGCCTCGTTCGATTTTCTCCGAGGCCATTAAACCTTTGCCATGGATATGGCTATCGTAAACGCAGATTTTTTTCATTTGCTCGAACGTCGTATACAATCCCTCACTATAGGATAGCACAAGAGGAACACAACAATGTGTAAAAACAAGTAGTACAGTGGGTAAAATAATTTCTCCCACAGTAATGGACCTCCCTCTAAAATAACAACACATGCCATGCCAGCATATGCGAGCGACCACAAGAGCCACGGCAGCGGCTTCTCTTCTCCGGTCTCAAGTGTGGTTCGCCAAATAGGAACGAAGGTCACTATAGAAGTACTGACCGCAAGCATGTTCGCAAAGGCAGGAAGATGGAGAAATATCCAGATCAAGGCGGCAGAGGCATCGAAGGACATCAAAAAGTAATCGATACGCTCAGGCTTGTGAAAGATGACCTTTCCTCGCTCTTTTCCGTAGGAGGCCTTGAGTTGCGTGTAAATTGTCGCAGTCAGGATCATTGCCAGACCAATGACGCAAGCCAAAGGCAAGCTGGCGCTGAACCAATTCTCGCTATCAATAGCGTCGTAGGTGAGATACTCGACCACTCCACCGAAAAGCCACATTGACCAGCTTGCAGCGTTCGGTCTGATCGTCTCACGCATAGTACTGATAGCGTAAATGGTGTACGCGGTCAGGTGAGTGGCAAAGACGATGATGCTGAGTACTGCTAGCAGGCTTATGTTGTCGAACATGGTTAGGTGATGAATAGCACCAGAATTGGTGCTAAAAGCCACCAAAAGAAAGATTTCTCAGAACCAAAAAGATATTGTACGGGAGAACCTGGTGTCACGAACTCTGTCACCGGCAAAGCATGATAACTAAAAGCAGCGACGAGAGCAGTTGCTGCTGCTGCGAGGAGGAGTTTCTTCCAAAAGCCACCAAAGGCCTTTTCGTCGTATTCGCGCGGCATGATGTGGATGAACATGAGCGTGGAGAGTGCCAAAAACGCGATGAAAATACCAAGTACGAAGATGGCCTGTCCATGTTGGCTTTGAGCCTTCTCAGCGACCATGCCGTAGTACGGGAACTGGAGGGAGATAAGAAAAGCAAAGTAGAAGCCTAGGATGATGTTCGTGATGGTTTGCCTGCCAAAACTAATGGCAAAAACCAAAAAAAAGAGAAAGAGTACTATCAAAAACAGTGACTCTTGTAAAAAGGCTATCAGCACTGCCGTGTCCATAGTTGTATATAAATTATAGCGTCTTTCTTCGATACGAAGAATGCTTTGCTGTGTGGGAGTAGATTTGACCTGGTAGTGATGCTGTGGTTTTATGTCAAAAGTAAACGAAGGGAGAAACTAATGGCACTGCACTCTGTGGGCGCGATACTGCATGTCGCAAAGTTGCCACTGCTGTTCTTTAGCGTACACGGTTTGGTCGGCTGGGCCTCCGGATTTATCGGCAGGCGTAAGAAAGATAACAAAAAGGAATGAACAACCGCCCGCAGCGCTAACGCGTTGCGGGAAATTTTTATTAGAAACAACCCCGAACTCTTAGGATTTCGGGGTTGTTTCTTTATATTCCTTCCTGTTTGAGTTCCTCAATGAGTTGGCGGGCTTTGCGGGAGAGCTTCTGCGGCATATCGATCGATACTTTGACCATGAAGTCGCCGCGGCTGTTGCCTTGCGGCACGCCCTTGCCTTTGATGCGAAGCATCTCGCCATGCTTGATGCCGGCAGGAATGGTGATGTCGACACCGCCATCGAGTGTCTCAACTCGGTACACATTGCCAAGGAGTGCATCTGTAAGCTTGATCGGTAGCTTGGTCTCGAGGTTAGAGCCTTCACGCTTTATGCTGGCGTGCGGCTTAACGTGTACTTTTATATAGAGGTCACCAGCAGCGCCATTAGGTATAGCCTCGCCACGACTGCTCATGCGGATCATTTCACCAGCTTGAATGCCTGGAGGCACCACCACGGCTATTTCCTCTTCGCTTCGACGAACGCCCGCGCCGCCACAGTGTCCGCAACGTTCCTTTGGAACCTTACCTCTGCCAGCACACACCGAACACTCGCGCACCGTCTGGAAAGTACCCATGACGCTTTGGCGGGTCTCACGAACACGGCCATTGCCGTTGCAAGTCGTACAGTCGACCATGTCGGTACCGCGCTTAGCACCAGTACCCTTACACTCATCGCAGGTGTTCATTTTGGTTAGGAGCACTTTGCGGTTAGTGCCGAAAATGGACTCCTCAAAGGAGAGTTCGATATCGATAGAGATATCTCGACCACGTGCTTGCCTGCGACCGCCGCCGAACATTTCCCCGAAGATGTCACCGAGGTCGAATTCAAAGCTTTGACCGTTAGCGTTAGCAGCATTTGCAAAGTCTGCCCAGTTGAAACCGCCGAAGCCACCGAAACCTTGCGCACCGCCGGCACCTTGGAAAGCGTGACCGTACGCATCGTACTCAGCCTTCTTTTTCTCATCTGAAAGCACAGCGTACGCTTCGCTTATCTCCTTGAACTTGTTTTCGTCACCCGTCTTCTTGTCTGGGTGGTACTGAGCTGCCAGTTTGCGGAAGGCCTTCTTTACCTCATCCTTCGATGCTCCTTTATCGAGCCCTAGTACTTCGTAGTAGTCACGTTGTGCCATGCGCGTTTCAGTTAGCTTCTTATAAGGGGCCGGTTACCTGGCTTTGGGAGCGGGGCGACCTTTGGTTGCGCCACAGAGAGTACTTCCGTTTCCATAGTCACCTCGCGGCTCGTTGAAAACTTGGTCACCCCGCCTTTCAAAACAGATTACTCTTCTTTATCCTTCTCCTCTTTCACTTCTGCGTCGCGGACGTTGCTATCATCCTGTGCAGCATTCTCTGTCGGTGCGTTCTTCTGCATTGCTTCACCTATCTTCTGCATCGCATCAGAGAGATCCTGTGAGGCCTTATCGATCGCTGCTTTGTCTTCCCCGCCCTTTACAGCGTTGAGCGCTGCGACCTTCTCCTCCACAGCCTTTTTGATGTCATCACTGATGCTTGCTCCGTGATCGCGAAGCGCTTTCTCCGCAGTATACACCATCTGATCGGCGACGTTGCGGGCGTCTATGACCTCCTTCTTCTTGCGGTCTTCATCGGCGTGCGCCTCAGCATCCTTCTTCATACGCTCGATGTCTTCCGATGTCAAACCTGAATTGGCTTCGATGCGAATTGACTGTTCCTTTCCGGTCGATTTGTCCTTAGCGGTCACGGAAAGTACGCCGTTGCTGTCGACATCGAAGGTCACGGCGACCTGTGGTACACCACGTGGAGCTGGCGGAATACCATCAAGTACGAAGCGACCGAGTGACTTGTTGTCTGCTGCTTGAGCTCGTTCACCCTGCACGATATGTATCTCGGTGGAGGTCTGGTTGTCAGCAGCGGTCGAGAACACCTGCTCCTTCTTGGTTGGGATGTGCGTGTTCT
Organism: uncultured Candidatus Saccharibacteria bacterium; assembly: GCA_964442205.1. Taxonomy (GTDB): domain Bacteria; phylum Patescibacteriota; class Minisyncoccia; order Phycocordibacterales; family UBA918; genus OLB19. The sequence goes on from CAYTYF010000005.1 coordinate 16,092, forward strand.
TCTCGATGAGCTTGGTTGCGACACCGCCCATGGTCTCGATACCAAGTGAAAGCGGAATGACATCGACAAGAGTGATGTCCTGTACATCGCCCTGGAAGATGCCAGCCTGAATGGCAGCACCGAGTGCAACCACTTCGTCCGGATTGATGGATTTATTCGGTTCCTTTCCAAAAAGTGTGCGGACAGCCTCGACGATCTTTGGCATGCGGGTCTGGCCACCGACCAAGATGATCTCGTCAATCTCCTCTTTCTTGAATGGTGACGCTTCGAGAGCTCGCTTGGTGATCTCGATAGAACGGTCGATGTACTCGTGCGCGAGCTCTTCAAGCGTGGCGCGGGTAAGCTTCAAAAGCAGGTGCTTAGGACCGTCGCTGCCAGAGGTGATGAACGGAATGTTTATTTCAGTCTCACCAGCTGAGGAAAGCTCAAGCTTTGCTTTTTCTGCAGCTTCGTCAAGGCGCTGGAGCGCGAGCGGGTCAGTGCCAAGATCTATGCCTTCGGTTTTCTTGAACTCAGCGATGAGGTGACGAACGATCTTCTGGTCGATATCACGCCCGCCCATGTGTGCGTCGCCGTCAGTAGACTGCACCTCCACTACATCGTCGCCTACTTCAAGCACGGTTACGTCGAAAGTGCCGCCGCCGAAGTCGTAGACAACTATCTTCTCTTCTTTCTTTTTGTTGAAACCGTACGCAAGTGCTGCGGCTGTTGGCTCGTTGATGATGCGCTTCACTTCAAGACCAGCGATCTTGCCTGCGTCCTGCGTAGCCTTGCGCTGAGCGTCGTTGAAGTACGCTGGTACAGTGATGACCGCTTCAGTGATCTTTTCACCGAGCTTGGCTTCTGCATCACTCTTGAGCTTCGAAAGGATCATGGCCGAGATCTCCTCCGGTCGGTAGTCCTTTTCGGAGAGGGTTACTAAAACGCCTCCGTCGGGTCCTTGCTTTACCTCGTAGGGTACGATGGCCTTGTCCTTTTGAACCGCATCTTCTGTGAAGTTGTGGCCCATGAAGCGCTTGATACCGTAGATGGTATTGCGAGGATTCGTAACAGCCTGACGCTTTGCGATCTGGCCGACGAGTCGTTCTTTGGTCTTTGAAATAGCAACGACCGATGGTGTCGTTCGATTGCCTTCTGCGTTTTCGATGATGACCGGTTCACCAGCTTCAATGATGGCCATTGCCGAGTTGGTGGTGCCGAGGTCGATGCCTAGAATTTTTGCCATAGGTACTTAGTGAACAATTATTATAGTTGTAAGTAAGAAATAGTGAAGTTCATTCCTTAACGGATACTTTCGCAGGTCGGATGACAGTGTCTTTGCGCTTGTATCCCTTCTGGTACACCTCATTGATGGTGTCACCTTGCCCTGAGAGCGCTTCGTGTTCGTGTGGATCGAAAGCTTTACCTACTGGATCGATAGCTTCGATGCCATAGCCCTTCAGAATGCCGTCTAGCTGGGAGTAGATGCCTTCAATGCCTTTACGCCAATTTTCGTCGGCAGAGGCCCATTTTGGGTCTTTCATGGCCGCCTCAAAGCTATCTACGAGTGGCAGGATGGTCTCAATGTGTCTATCGGTCTGTCGTTCCAGGTCGAGTGTCTGCTGTTCGAGAAGGCGCTTCTTGGCGTTGAGGAACTCCGCTTTAGCACGCTGGAGGTCTTCGTGGAGCGCACTTCTCGCAGCCTCACATTCCTTCAGTTTTGTTTGTAATGTTTTGATCTTGTCGCTACTTCGTGATTCTTCTTCTTCCAGAGAAACATCCGTATCATCCATATCTTCATCTATGATCTCGCTGTCATCGGATGTCTCTTCGTCATGTCGTTCAAACATCATAGCGTTGACATTATAACTTCAAAAAGGCGCGTTGTAAAGAAACGCGCTTGATCACTTTTTAAAGCACACTTGTATCTGATCGCTATCCTAACTATATCGATTAATCGATATAGTTTAGGGAGTTTACCTGCGTTGCTCCTTCTCTTAGCAGCGACTAAACCTCTGAAGTTGGCGTATCTTCTATAGCTGGGACAGCTTTTGGTGAAGATGAATTCAAGCCAGTGAAGACGAACAAGATCAAAAATACAAACAAAGCGACCAGAACGATCGCCAGCATCGATGTGATCCTTTCACTAGTTTCCTTTTGGAGCTTTAGCGCCATGTACGCCTAGTATAGCTTTCCTGAAGATGAAGGAAGTGTCTGGCTGTGAACAATATGAAGAATAAGGAAAGGCCGCTGGATGTGCGGCCTTCGTCTTCATTTTTTCATTTTTTGTCCCCTTTTCTTTGGTATCAGCGCCTTCAGTTGGACAGTCTCCCGGCGTTGTATCTCCTCGTTTGTCAGGTCTATCATTTGCGCAGCAACCCTGCGAGCAAATCCTTCGTCTTGATGGATCAGTGCCAAACACACTCCCCCCTTATTTCCGAGGAGCGCTAAAAGTCTGTGTGTCGCATCCTCAACCACTCCATGGGTAAGAAGTCGAGCAGCTACTTCCTCGACAGGTCTCTTTGCCATCGATGCACTCCTTTAGTGTTCCTCTCCGTAGTGTACACTTTTCCGCACCGTATATATACAAGGGAAAAGGCCGCGTAGGTGCGGCCTTATCTCATTCTTTTTCTTCGCCTATGTACCGGCGACAGGAATCGGGCGCCTCTGGCAACCCGGCCCAGCATCCGTCGATGGTAGTCTTTGTCGCTAAGTATCGTGGCGTACACGTAGTGTGCATCAGCACCGAAAGCAATAGTGACAGTTCCCTCCAAAATACTCGCGAAGGCTTTTCGAAATCTTTGCAATTTCACCCTCCTCAAACTATTTGCCAGGTGCCATTATAGCCACCTCATGAAGCTGTAGTCAAAGGCTGTTTTGGGATAATCAGTAGTACTTTTTGCCTGTGCGATAGGAGTCAAATGCAAGCTTGCAAAATTCAAAGACAGGCTGGTCTGGGAGGTTGTCGATATCGTACCACTGCCACTCGCCTGCTTTTTCTGGTTCAAGGGTCTGTGGTTCTCCAGCTTTCCAGTCCGCCAGCACGCCAATGTGTACGTAGTGCTTCGGTGCGTACTTCATGACATTGGTGACGTACTGAAATCGGATGTTCTCTATCTCGAGCCCACACTCTTCCTTTGTCTCACGCACAGCACAATCCTCGAATGACTCCATGTACTCCAGGTGTCCGCCGGGAAATGACAACTCCCCTGCTCCATGTGAACCCTTACGGGTCGTCATGAGTACCTTTTCGTCTTTCAAGATCATCACGCCAATACCGACCATTGGTTTTTCATTCATAGTATTAAGAATACAACAAAACAAAAACAAAACAGCCGCATTGCGGCAGTTTTGAATGTCTTAACGCTTTGTCCTCCTAGCACCTCGTAAACATCGATGCTTCCCGGCAAGCCAGGATCAGAGTAAACGATAAGCAGTTATCGTTTACTCCATTGTGGTCGGCGGCGGGCCTTGAGGAGACCGAACTTCTTGCGCTCCACGGCGCGAGAGTCGCGCTTGAGGAAGCCGAGTGGCTTCAGAACGCTGCGTCGTGGCTTCTTCTCCTTCACGAGCGCGCGAGCGATACCGAGTCGGATAGCTTCTGCTTGAGCAGCGATACCGCTGCCAGAGACCTTCACCGTGATGGCGTAGTTCTCGATACCAGCATCCTTGGTCTCAAGAACGGACATTACGTCCTTCTGGTGCGACTCGAGACGGAAGTATTCCGCAAGCGGCTTCTCGTTCACGATCACGGTCGTGGCCTTGGCTGGAGTGAGGCGTACGCGAGCGGTCGCGGTCTTGCGACGGCCGATGCCTTCAGTGTAGGTTGCAGATGTTGCCATACGATTACTCGGATACTGTTAAATTCTTCATCAAAACTGCCTGGAGCTTGTTCTTTGGAAGCATGCCCTTTACCGTGCGGCGGAGTGCCTCGCGGTAGCCGAGACGCTTTCCAAGGTGGGTAAGGCTTTCAACGCGACGACCGCCTGGGTAGCCAGAGTACGACTGGTAGTTGGTCTCCGCTCCGCGCTTCTCGGTGATGTCGAGCTTCGATGCGTTCACGATGGTCACGTGTGCTGGAGCTACGGTGTGGCGCGAGAAATCGGCACGGTTCTTACCTTGTAGAAGCTTGGCTGCTTCAACAGCAACCTTGCCGAGGCGCTTGCCGGTTGCGTCGATAGTGTATTCAATTTTTTCTGAGTTGGTCTTCATAGGCTTTATGCAACGTACTCGATGACTGCTTCATCACGGCCGGCAGGAGTGCGACCCGACTTGATGATGCGGGTGTAGCCGCCGCTGCGCTCTTTGTATCGAGGCGCGATCTCATCAAAAAGCTTCTTGATGATGCTGTCAGCTGGAAGGCCAAGAGCAGCAGAAGCGCGGCGGCGTGAAGCGACCGTGTTCTCTTTGCCGTAGGTTACGAGGCGCTCTGCGAGCGGCTTCAATTCCTTGGCCTTGGCGAGCGTGGTCTTGATCTTGCCGTCACGAATGAGCGACACTGCCAAACCGCGCAGGAGTGCCGTGCGTTGGCTTCGGACGCGTCCGAGAGTTCTGTTTTGATTGCCGTGTCGCATAATAAATACAGTATCGATTACTCGCTAAGTGAGACGCCCATCGTTGCGAGAAGATCGACGATCTCCTCGAGGCCCTTAGGGCCGATTCCGTCGAGCGCAAGAATATCATCTTTTCTCTTTCGCACAAGGCCACCAACGGTTCGAATGTTGGCTTCTTCGAGCGCCGCCAGGGTTCGGCTTGAGAGCTCAAGGTTCTCGATGCGGGTCTTGAGGACGTCTGGATCGATGGCAGCTGAGGTCTCAGCAACGACCGCTTCAGGAGCTGGAGCCTCGCTCTTTACCTGATCTTGGAAACCGATCACAGCCTTGAGCTGGTGGATCATGATCTCGATAGACTGCTCGAGTGCCTGCTTTGGAGTGATGGTGCCGTCGGTCTCAATGAAGACGCGAAGACGGTTGTAGTCAGTGCGGTCGCCGACACGCATGTTCTCAACCTCGTAATTAGCGCGGCGGATAGGGGTGAAGACAGCATCGAGGGCAATGACGCCGATCTCTACCTTGTCCTTCTGGTGCACCTCGCGAGCAACGTAGCCAAGTCCCTTCTCTACTGTGAGTTCAATATCGAGCTCGGTGGACTTTCCTGTGATCTCTGCGATCGGCTGTTCTGGTGAGAGGATCTCTACCTGTGACGGTACAGTGATGTCAGCTGCGGTCACGAGACCAGCACCCTTCTTCTTGATGCGGACAATGATAGCGTCGTCGCCGTGAAGAGCGAGGCGAATGCGCTTGATGTTGAGGAGGATGGTGATGACGTCCTCCTTGACACCGTCGATGGTCGAGAACTCATGCTCGACACCTTCGATCTTCACCTTGGTGATAGCAGCGCCCGGAAGTGATGAGAGGATGATGCGGCGGAGTGAGTTGCCAAGCGTGTGACCGTAGCCAGGGTAAAGGCCGTCGATCTCATAAATGCCGCGGAACTCCTCTTCCGAGACGATACGTGGCTTTGAAGGCAATGCAACGTTTGTTTCTAACATAGTGCGTATGTTACGGGTTAATACCTAAGGGCAACTACTAACGGCTGTAGTACTCCAATACCTGCTCTGGGTCGAACATCGTCTGTGCCGGATCGTAGGTTGGGGCGCTAGCAAGCTTGGCTTCCATCTTCTTCGGGTCGAAGGTGATCCAGGCCGGTACAGCGGACGGCTGGAATGAGTCAGTGAAATTGTTAAAGAGACCGCTGTTCTTGCTGCCTTCGCGAACCGCGATGGTGTCAGAAAGGGTGACCTTATAGGAAGGAATAGTGATGCGCTTACCGTTCACGGTGACGTGGCCGTGTGAGACCATCTGTCGTGCAAAGCGGCGGGTCTTAGCGAGACCGATTCGGTACAGCACGTTGTCGAGGCGAAGCTCAAGGCGCTCCATAAGGAGAGCGATAGGCTGATGGCTCTTCTCCATCGCCTCATCCACGTAGCGGCGAAGCTGCTTCTCTGTGATGCCGTATGAAAAACGCATCTTCTGCTTCTCAATGAGCTGGCGCTTGAAGTCGCTCATCTGACCGCGGCGCTTGGTGATCTTGCCACCACGAGACTCAGAGATCGCAAACTTCTGCGACTGGGTCTTCTCGAAGATAGGTGCTCCGAGGCGCTTGGCAATTTTGAATTTTGGTCCGATTTTCATAGTAAAAGGTTTAAGCGACTACACACGGCGTGGCTTAGGGGCGCGCGGACCGTTGTGCGGTACCGGCGTCATGTCCGAAATCTTAGTAATAGCGATGCCCTTGCCTGCGAAAGCGCGGAGCGCAGACTCGCGGCCAGCACCGACACCACGGATCACGACCTCAGCATCCTTCATACCCATCTGAATGGCCTTGTCACCAATGATCTCACCGACCTTTGCGGCAGCGAATGGAGTTGACTTGCGTGAACCCTTGAAGCCAAGTGCACCACTTGAGGCAGCGATCACGGTGTTACCCTTTGGATCGCAGAGCGTGAGGATAGTGTTATTGAAGGTTGCCAGCACGTTGAGTTTGCCGTTGATGACCTTCTTCTTAGGCATGCGGTTGAGCGCTCGAGAAGTTCCCGCCACGTCTGAGCCGCCACCCTTCTTTATGATTCGTTTCTTACCCATAGGAAATCAGTAGATTGATAAAAGCCCCGGACTACGTCTTCTCGAGCTTACGCTTACCTGAACCCATCGTCTTACGGACGCCCTTGAGCGTACGCGCGTTGGTCTTGGTTCGCTGACCACGAGCTGGGAGGCGTTTTGCGTGACGAGAGCCACGGTAGCTGCCAATGTCTTTGAGTCGCTTGACATTAGCTGAGATCTGACGCTTGAGTTCGCCTTCGATCGTGTACGATTCGACCTTTTCACGAATAGCATTTTCTTGGTCAGTAGTGATGGCGGTCGGCTTGGTGAATTCCTTTATGTTCAACTCTGCGAGAATGGCGCGAGCACGAGCGCGACCAATGCCGTGCACAGCCGTGAGACCATACTCGAGATGCTTGTTGTCTGGAATGTTGATACCTGAGATACGCATAGTGGTTGATTTAAGGTTAGCCTTGTCGCTGCTTGTGGCGAGGCTTTTTCTTATTGATGACGTAGACGACGCCGCGACGGCGAACGATCTTATCGTCTGGACTCATCTTCTTTACTGATGATCGTACTTTCATATGATTTAAAGTCGTTTGGTTATCCTTCCCTTGCCGCCGTATGGATCAGGAACGATTGCCACTTTGTCTCCTACAAGGACACGAATTCTAAACTTACGCATCTTACCCGCCAGATAGGCGATGGAAGTTTCTTGTTCGCCGTCTAGTTTTACGCGAAAAAGCGCGTTGGGAAGCGCTTCCTCCACGACTCCGTAGACGAGTGTTTCGTTACTTGATTGATCCATCTAAAACGAAAAGGAGTGTAACAAAGAATTCAGAATCGGTCAACAGGGACTATGTGGAAGGCTCCTCTGGACGGTTCAAAAGCTCAATGATGTCAATGTCTTCTGTGTTTTGCGGGAATGAGGTTGACCAAACTGGCTGGGACTTGGCATCTGCACGTTCGATGGCAGGATAACCGCCGAGAACGGTTGTCAGAGCGGTCTTGCTCTTGCCAGCAAGGTCCTTTTTCAAAGCTTCAGCGTCATACTCCCATACAATGAGCGGGCGTCCTACAAGTGTGAACTCCAGTCCTTCCATGGCGGCAATGTTACTTGATGAAGTAGTGGCGCTTGTGTATGCAAAGGTCAGGTCGTTAGGGTTCTCGATACGCACCGGTGCCGTCTCGTATCCAGGAATGGTAGCTGCTGCAATGTACTCTGCAAACGAAGGTTCTGAGAAGAGCGGTACGCGAAGAATAGCTTTTTCCTTGATGGTTGCGAGGTTTTCACCGTACTCGACAGCTGGCAAAGTTTCGTAGGTAAAGGTGATTGCGCCAGCGAAGCTTGTGAAGCCTGCTGGTTTCTCAGCATCAATGCGTGCCAAGAGTGAGTTGCGGAGCTCCATCTGCAGCGATTGCTGCGCGGTCTGCAACTCGCCTTCATCAATGATGAAACGAGGTCCGTTGAAACCACCTTGCATCGATTCAACAGATTCACCAGTTACATTGTCGAACTCAGGCGAGCCAGCAAAACCAGGTATAGTGAACTTTGATGGACCAATGTTGTACTCCTCACCTGGCTGGTCTGCAAATACGTTGGCCTGGATCACGCCAGGAGCTATGTCACCCCCTCCGCCTCGCGTGTAGCCTGGCACCACTATGGATTCTTGTAAACGAAAGAGCTTTCCGTCAGGTGCCTCAAAGCGAGTATTCGTGATAAGTCTAATTGGCTCTGTTGAGTGGCGGTTGTACACAAGAATGGTGCCTTTTGCCTGCTCAACCACCGTCTCTTCACCCGTTGCAGCCACCTGCCTTTCACCGGTTGCCTCCAGGGTCATGATCTCATACGCCAGCTCGCCAGCTTGCGGTGTCTTTTTGGCAGTGATGGTGGCATTTACATTTGGCTCACGGAAGCGCGGGTTAACGGTGATTTCAACGCCAGAAAGCAGCTTGCTTATCATCAGTACGCCGCCAGCTATCAAGAAAAAAATGATAAAACCGATTAAGATGGTCTTTCGCTTCTGCTTGCGACCATCGACAATACGGACATCTACGACATCGCTTTCCTCTCGTTCAACGATCTTTGGCTCCCGGGCGGGAGTCAGGTCACTCTGGGTCGGCCTCTCGCGGCGTGGCTGCGGCGGACGAATATCCTGCAAATTCCATTTTTGTGACATAAGGTAGGTCTTTTTAGTATAGCAAAACTTTTGTAGCCCTGGGGCTTACCTGTGCATCACGCCGATTCAGCATCGAGCCAGTGCCTCACACCAAGCAGTATGGCCGTATCCCCACTGTGTGACTCGGTTATGAGCTTGCTTGTCACCGGATGGATAGTGTGCTCCGTCGCGGTGAGTTCGTTGGCCGCTGCTTTGATTGCCTTATTGAAGAACAGCTCAGTATGAAGCTCGGTGTGGATGAAGATGGAGCGCGGAATAGACAGGTCGTCACCTGTAGAACCAAGGAGAACCTTAAGTTCATCGTTGTACGCACCAAAGACCTGGTCGACGATGGATTTGTGTTTTTCTGGAATGGAGGCAATGCCGTAGTCAGTGTTGGTCTTTAGGTAGGTGAATGCCTCTTCGGGGGGTATAGAAAGCTGCTCTGAAATGGCTCGTGCTAGCGTGAACGAGCCAACGGGGATGTGTCCAACGAACCGTAAAGCCCCATCACGCACGATGCCTAGTTCGGTAGCTTCTTTCGTGATGTCTATGATGGCCGCTTCGAGAGTGTGCGGATACAGGCGCATGACGACCGAGTAGAACATGAACACGAACGAAGTCATGGACAGCTTGGCTCGAGGCAAGATCTTTTCTTGCGTCTCACGTACGGTATCCACCATACTCTTGACACCGAGCATGCTGATGTGTACGAAAGAAAGCTCCTTAGCGTGCTTTTTTACAGCGTCGGTCATTGCGTAGCCATTCACTGTTGTGCCGATCGTGTCTTGAGCGATAAGTGTCAGTCCGAATTCCTGCAAAAGTTGTGATTCGTTTGCTTCTTTCTCACCTTGTTCGTGTGCCCGCTTCGTAAGGTCCTTCAGGAGGTCGTGGTCAACGACAAAAGGCTTCTCATCTTTGAAATTCACCATCTTGGTAGCTGTGTACTGCCATGGTGCGGCAAGCGATACTTGTACTGTCTGGATCTGGGCATCCTTACGATGTGCAGCGAGTGCCCGTACTCCAGCATTGCCGAGCTCAAGAAAAACATTCACAAAAGCAGTCTTCACAGCCCGCTCGGCATCGACAAGCGTGGTCGAGGTTCGCAGGAGTGTGAACTCTCGGTGCGACCACACAATGTCGCTCTTGCCGCTACTTGGGTCATAGGCCACGATAGCTGCACCGACGCTCCCAGAGCCGATGTCGATGATGGCACCACATCGGTAGGCAGATTTTGAGCCAAATCCTAACATTACCCTTTAAGTATATCGTCTTTCAGGGCTTTGTTCGGAGCACACTCTGGATTACTAGAGTGTCCAGAATGCCCCGTCGGCTTGCTGCGGTGATGAATGGACAAATGTATAGATCGACGGAGCCGAATCATTAACTAGCAAAAACGTCCCGATTCCGCACGCGTAATGTCCCGTCGGCGTGCCGCGGGGATAGCGAGGCGGACTTTTTTATTTCTCTAATACAGCTTTGATCCGGCGCACGCCAGCAGCAGAAGATTCTTCTTTTGTGATCTTGAAGGTTCCTTTTACATCAGAAAGGTTTTCAACGTGTGGACCACCACAAAGTTCCCGTGAGTACACAGCTCCGTCATTGCCGGTCATGGTATAGACCTTAACTTCATCTGGGTATCGATCCCAAAAACTCGCTTCGATAGTTGGGTCCTCCTCAGCCTTTGTCTTCGGCATCATTTCGATGGTGACCGGACCGCCGACACTAATAGCATTGTTGACATAGGCTTCCACCTTGCGCAGCGTTTCATCATTGATGCGCTCAGGGTGGGTCACGTCGTAGCGAAGTCGCTCGCCCGTGATGTTCGAACCTGCTTGGTGAACATGGTCTCCAAGTTCTTTACGCAAGCCTGCGAGTAACAAGTGGGTTGCTGTGTGGTACTGGACCACCTGTTCAGAGTGATCTGCTAGACCACCTTTGAATTTTTGTTCAGCTCCGGCGCGTGATTGTTCACGATGTGCTTCCATGAGTTTCTCGAACCCTTTTCTATCAACCACTCTTCCCTTTTCCTTTGCTATTTCCTCGGTGAGCTCGATCGGGAATCCGTAGGTAGTGAATAGTTCAAACGCATTCTGAGCGCTAATGGCCTCTTTGAGTTCAGCTGGTACGCTGGTGTCTATCACTTTCTTGCCGTCGACCTGCTTCGAGGTCAAATGAACCTGAAGCGCCACTTTGTTGAATTGCTTGAGACCTCGTTCCAGGGTTTTGCGGAATTGTTCCTCTTCGGCCTTGATGGCGTTCACGATCGTGTCGTGTTCACGGCGAAGGTTCTGGTAGTGGTCCTCGTAGGTAGCAATGACGCTCTCAGCAAGGTGAGCGAGTTCACCTTGTGGCACACCAAGAACATCAGCATAGCGAACTGCGCGTCGTAAAAGTCGACGCACAAAGTAGCCCTGCTCTGTGTTTGAAGGCATAATGCCATCACCGATCATGAATACCGCTCCACGGATGTGGTCAGTGATGATACGAAATGCTGCGTGATTGTCCTTGTACTGTTTGCCAGAAAGCGTTTCGACCTGCGTGATGACGTTTGCTAGGAGATCGATGGTGAACACGTCCGGGTCGCCCTGCATTGCCGCAGTGATGCGCTCGAGGCCGCCGCCAAAGTCAACGTTGCTCTGAGGCAACTTAGTGAAAGATCCGTCCTCTTGCTTTATGTACTCAATGAAAACGGAGTTGCCTATTTCGAGGAATTGTCCCGAATCACTGTTCGGGTGCGGCATCTTGTCTTTGAAATCTGGGTGCGTTGCGTA
>CAYTYF010000005.1:27615-30872 GCA_964442205.1 uncultured Candidatus Saccharibacteria bacterium
GTTGTAAAAAACCTCGCTGTCAGGACCGCCGATCTCTCCCGCAGGCATCTTTGATGGCCTGCCGGAACGACTCCACCAGTTCTTGCCAGCATCGTAGTAGAAGATGCGGCCGCCTTGCATACCCTTTTCGTAACCGTCCTCCTCAGAGCCGATGAAAACATCTTTTGCCTCAATACCACGTTCTGCAAAAAGTTCTTTCCAAATAGCGACCGATTCTTCGTCCTTTGGAATGCCAAGTTCTTCGTCGCCGGCAAACACGCTCACGTAGATCTTTTCAGGGTCTAGGCCAACTTCATCGACAAGGAACGTGAAAAACCAGCGTAGCTGGTCACGCTTGAAGTAATCGCCGAGCGACCAATTTCCGAGCATTTCAAAGAAAGTTGTATGGCGGTTGTCGCCAACTTCATCGATATCTTCTGCTCGAAAACACTTCTGGGAGTCGGCCAAACGAACGCCTTTTGGGTGCTTTTCACCCATTAGGTACGGTATCAGTGGTTGCATGCCACTGCCGGTGAAGAGCGTTGTGGGGTCGTTCTCGGGTACGAGCGAAGAGGACGGAATGATGGCGTGTCCGTTCTTTTCTAAGAAGTCGAGATAATTTTTGCGAATTTCGTTGCCGCTCATAAGTGAGTGAATTGGCACTATACCAGGAAAAACACCATGCGTGAAGCTATTTTTTAGCCATCAAACGCTTGAATTCTGCAATGTCCTTTGCCAAACGATCCAAACCAGCTTCGTAGGTAGCTTTGCTGTCAGTGGCGATGCCGATGCCTTTAAATATATTCTTCACTGAGTCACTCCCGCCGGATGCAAAAAGTTTTTCTATGTTCTTGAGCTCGCTCTTGTCCTGTTTGTAACGATTAGCAATGGCAGCGCTCATGATCAAACCGAATGCGTAGGTGAACACGTAGAAGCCGTAACGGAAGTGGTTGATGTACACGAAAGAGAGTCCGTCACGTTCGGTCACTGATACGCTCTTTCCTAGGTATGAGCGTAAGTGCTTGGCGGTCACTGCTGCTAATTCTTCCTTGGTCATAGCGCCGTGATCGCGTATAGTTCTGTGGATCTCAAGTTCGCAATTGAAGAACGCTATCTGTCGTTGGATGGTGCTAATGTCGCGCAAAATGCGATCGTGAAGCAGCACACACTTTTCTTTGTCATTGCTTTTTTCATACACTGCGTCGAAGACAAGGTTTTCAAACAAGGTTGACGCTGTTTCAGCCGTGCAAATCGAATAGTTCTCGTAGAACGGACTTTGTATCTTAGAGAATTCAGAATGGAAGGCGTGGCCCATCTCGTGCGCAAGCGTTTCAAGCGACTGAAAGTCATTGGTGTGGTTCAAGAATACGTGGGTCGGGTGACCAATGCCGTTGGACATGAAGGCACCGCCTCGCTTGCCCTGACGTGGGAAAACGTCTACCTGCCCTTTCTCTAACATTGATTCAAAGATCTCTCCGAAGCGTTGGTCGACGCTGTAGAATACGTCGCGACAGATGGTGACTGCATGGCTGTACGGTATTGGCTTGGGGGTTCCTATTGGCAGGTTCCTGTGCTCATACGGCAGCTGCTTTGTGCCATGCAGTTTTGCTTTGAGTTTGTAAAATTCGTCGCTTAATTTGAAGCCTTTCGTGGTCACAACTTCGACCAAAGACAGCAAGCTGGCTTCATCGTACTCATACTGCATCACAGTGCCGCTGTACGGCTGCTGGTAACCGCGAAGCTCATCCATCGTCTTTGCGTTCGTGATGATCGCGTTATACTCGTTTTCGGCTACGGGTGCTATCTCAGCAAGTTTATCGAGTACCAATTGCCATAGTTTCACTCGCTCTTTTGCAGGAAGGGTGCTGATGGTCTCAATGGCTTCTGGGAGCGGCATCTGCTTGTTCTTGTACTTCAGTGAAGTGGTACTTACGATCTTCTCGGTGCCATCGACCCACATTTCGTAGGACACACCAGCTTGTAGATTAAGTATCCGCTCTTCTGCCTCAGAAAGCGTGTGCTGACCGGAACGAAATAGTTCAGAGAGGTAGTATCGGTAACGTGCAAGCTCGGGAGCTTGCAAAAAGATCCGTTGCTGAGGTTTTGATACTTTAGAAAGTTGAACACTGAAAAAGAGCACGCGATTCCCTGCTTTTGTCAGGCGGTCACTTATCAGATTGAGCTGCTTCTCAGCTACAGCATCACGAGCATTGATGGCGCGACGGAAACTGTAGTAGCGAGAGGGTCTTGAAAAACGTGGCTCACCTAAGATCGCTTCCTTCTCACTGAGTGCTTTGGCAAGAATGCTCGGCGAACTTGCAAAATCTGAACGAACGTACTTTTTTGCAAAACCAGCGTAGGCATCTTCGGCAGCTTTGAGGTCTGCCTCGATACGCGGATCTCGCTCATTCTTGTAGTACAAGCCGGAAAGATCCCAAACCTCCTTGTAGGCAGCTTTTCGAGTGATTTTTTTACTGCGCTTCAGAGGCTTTTTTGATGTCATATACAAAGTTTTTATATTCTTCGAACACGTGATTGAATTCGCTCAATATACCGTTCTTGAGCTTATTGTTGAGGACATTGGAGAGTTTTTGGTAGATCTCGATCCGTTTTTCAAGTGAACCGCCGAAATCCGCTATGTATCGCTGATGATCATCGTAATAGTCCTCAACTATCGAACGTAAATTGTGGATCTTATCTGCAGCTGCAACTATGGCTGCCTCCTCGCTTCCCTGTTTTATCTGTTTGATGTAGGTATTTTTCCTGTCTTCCCAGCTGCTTGATTCACGCGTTGGTTCGGTCACCGTCTCGACCAGTTCACGAACAACACCTCCAAAATCGTCTTCAAGCTCGTCTGCCGTGTAATCGGTATCTTCGAGTGTGTCATGCAGTAAGGTTGCAATGATCACATCCTCATTCTCAGTGTAGTCAGCAGCGATAAATGCTGTCGCTACCAAGTGGCTTATGTAAGGCAATGGTGCGCTGCCTTTGCGGACCTGATCCTTATGGAGAATGCTAGCCGCTCGAATGGCTTGCTCTATACGATACGAGTAGATCATATGTGTGTTCGTCGATTGGAAGCAGCATTTGGGTTCTCATTCTTTTGGGCATTATCGAGTTCGCGCTCAGCATTGAGTACCATGATCTTGTTACTTCGCAGAAGCGAATTGGTCCGGTCATGGTCTTTCTTGAGGTCGTCAATCTCGCGTTTCAACTTCACGTCAAAAGTTTGGATCTCAGTCTCGGTCTTCTGGCGAAGTGCCGTTATAGTGTCGATA
>CAYTYF010000006.1:0-22369 GCA_964442205.1 uncultured Candidatus Saccharibacteria bacterium
CCTGCAGAAAAATAAATCACCACAAAAGGCGGCCATATGGACCGCCTTTGTTGTCTTACTGCTAGCGGTTCTTGAACATCGCTGTTCGCACGTGCTTGACGAGTTCGTCGAGGCTCGTGTGCGCTTTGATGATGTAATCTTCGATCTTGCCTTCGTGGGCTGAGACGACGTTGTTGATGTCGTCCATCGATGTGATGACCAGCACTTTTGCCTCTTTACCCCACGGATCTTCACGCAGTCGGGAGAGGAATTCGTGTCCGTCCATGACCGGCATCACGAGGTCGAGCAGGATAAGGTTCGGGTGGCGCTCGAATGCGAGCTTGATCCCCTCGTCACCATCATTCGCAGTGATCACTTCGTAGCCAGCTTGGGTGATGGCGTCTGCCATCGCGTCACGCACATCCACCTCATCTTCAATTATCAGTACGCATTCATTCATACGAAAATGGTAGCACACAAGCCCAGGGGTCTGAAGAGGTCCCACCTGTGCGCAAAACGGCCTCCCCGAGTCAGTGCTTGCTAGAATAGGAGTATGAAATTGGCCCTGAGCGTCCGTCTGCTGCGGTTCTCTTTATACGTGTTGGTGCTCGTAGGTCTTCCTATTTTGCTGGCGGTCGGCTGGAAGATCATTTCTGTGATGGCGCCATACGTCAGGCCTGAGTACTACATTGGGGTGGTCCAGGTATTCTTGTCGGTAGTGCTGGTGTACGTCCTCCGCGATCGTTTTTTGAAGCGTGCACCCAGCGTCAATGAGCGTGAACTGCGAGCCTCACGCGAACAGTTCCTTTCGCTCTACGAGCATAGTCCCGTACCGTACGTCTCAATCGATGAGAAGGGCAAGATAGTCATGTACAACTTGGCTGCTGTACGTCTCCTCAAGACCACAACCGACGCGTTGATGGGCACCAGCTTGGTCGATAGGCTTACGCTCGACGACATGAATGAGCTTTCGGTAGTGCTCGGAAAGATAAATGCGGGCTACGCAGTGAAAGATGCGGAGGTGCAAGTAAAGACACTGGAGGATGATACGAAATGGGTGCTCCTGTCTATCTACATATACGACGCTGGGTCAGAACGCCTTGTTTCTATGGTGGACATCACACACCAGAAAACGGTCGACCAAGCGAAGAGTGAGTTCGTAGCGCTCGCGACCCACCAGCTGCGTACGCCAGTTGCTGCCATTCGCTGGAATCTTGAGCTCTTGGCGAGGACATTTGCAGCGGCACGCACCCCAGAGCAGGAGAAATACCTCGATAAGCTCGAGCGCAACGTACTTCGCATGATCGCGCTCATCAACGACTTCCTCTCGGTCTCGAAACTCGAGGCGGGAACCTTTGCTACCAACGTGGTGCCGATAGATCTGGTCGAATGTTTCGAGGCGATTGCAGATGAGTTCGCTGAAACAGTCACCCAAAAACGAATTCAGTTCGAGCGGGACTATGAGCCTCGAGGTTTGATGTTCAAGAGCGATGCACGACTGCTGCACATCATGGTCAGCAACTTGCTGAGTAACGCTATAAAGTACGTGCGCCCAGAAGGTACGGTCACCTTCCGTTATGAGTTACAAGGAAATGAGCTCGTGTTCGCAGTTTCTGACAACGGTATCGGTATCCCAGAAGAGGAACAAGCTCAGCTGTTCACGAAGTTCTTCCGCGCTCGAAATGCTCAGTCGTTCAAGGCAGAGGGTACTGGTCTTGGTCTGTATATCGTAAAGGAGTCGGTTGAAAAGCTCGGCGGCAAGCTCGAGGTGATGTCGAGGGAGAACATCGGCACCATATTCACCATCAGGTTGCCATACGCGCATTAAGCAGAAGAAAAGCCCCTCACTGAGGGGCCTTCGCAGCTTTGCCTTTCACTCGTTTTGCCTTGTCGCATGAGCCGATCTTTTCTTTGGGGAGCGGTCCAGTGCAAGGCGTCACTGCTGCTATGGAGGGGCCGCGAACAGTGGTGTATTTGCCAGGCTGTTTGCAATTGCGACAATAGGTGTACAGTCCGACCGGGACATTGCCCTTCGCGTTGACGTTGTGGTATTTCTCTCCCGTTATGGTTGGGGGAAACACCTCATGTCCCTGATTACGCATGAGCTTTGCCAGCTCTTCCCCTATTTCGATGATAGTGAGCGGCTCAGACCGCGGCTGGTCCAGCATGTTCATACTCCTTAGGAACAGTGATCCGGTGACATTGTACGGCAGTGCTAGCGGTACGCAACCACAGGGATTGAAATAGAGAAAGCCCGGCGCGAAGCGCCGGGCTTTGATCAATGACGAAGTGCTGTCTGCGGGTAGCGTTCCGATATTTCAACCAATCGGACAGGTTGATAGGTAAGACCGAGCTGAGTCGCCTAAGCAGACACCATACTTTCCAATTGTTGGAATTGTATGAAAAGCGCAGTTGAACCGCTTCCATCAAGGAAGGGTGCGTTGCTCGGTTCCATCATCCGCCTACCGAATTGTTTTGAATGGTAGATGAGAAAGGTGAGTGGGACACTTGTACCATGGTACAAGATAGGTATCACTACGGGAAGCGCGTGATCACTATCATGGTATGACACTGTGCAGAAATGCTGTTGAAGAGCATCGCTGATCACTTTGATCATCTCATTGGGTAGCGGAGGGTGGGTAGATGGTTTTGGACCACCTGTATCTGTCTCGTTGCTAGGCATTTCAGGGAACTCCAAAAAAGTAAGCTCTAGGTGCACTATACAGCGGGAGTAAATTTTGGCCAAGTTGTCTCCCTGGGGGTTTTTAGCTAAGGTAGCGAACGGATGGAACTTCAGATTTCCTCAAGAGGAGTGAGATATGGTCGATACGATCAATACACGGTTGATAGTGGCGGTAGATTTCAAACCGCAAGCTGCCGTCGATATCCACGAATCGTTGCGTGAACTAAAAAGAGTCATTGACTTCGCTTCTAGTATCTTAGGCACGAATGTGACGTTGAAGCTCAATGTCAGCATACACCTCTGCGGTTACGGATTGATAACTGAGCTAAAAGCCATGGGTTTCAAGGTCATGGTCGACCTCAAGCTGAGCGAAATACCAGAGACCATGGAACGTTACGCGATCCATCTTGCGCCTTTCGAGCCTGACATTCTCACAGTGATGTGTCAGGTCGGGCGTTACGGTATGAAGGTGGTGCGACAGCACCTTCCTCGTACTGAGATCATCGGGGTAACAGTACTTACATCGATAGATGAGCAAGAGTGTGGCGCTCTCTATGGTCGCCGTGTCCCGACCATGGTTGAACGTTTTGCGAATCGCGCGTACGCGGCCGGACTCGACGGTTGCGTTGCGGCTCCTTCTGAGATCGGTATCGTGAAGAAGGGAAGACGCGAGATCCTTACCGTGATCTGTCCGGGAATACGCCCCCGATGGTCAGCTGTCGAAGGGGACGACCAGGACCCCGCACGAGTGAGGACTCCTGCCCGAGCTCTACAGCTCGGGGCAGACTACATCGTGATCGGCAGGCCGATCATCCAGGCAGCAGATCCATATCGGGCTGGGATGCGCACACTCGAAGAAATGACCAACGCTATTTGATCTTCATGAACTGCAAACCCCGCGCCTTGGCGCGGGGTCTTCTTATGTGTGCATGGCGGTGCGGACGATGTTCACCACTTCAGGTACGGTCGTGTTGGCCTTGACGATGTACTCCTCACTGCCTTGGCTCACGGCGTTCACGACGTTCTCTGGATCGCTGGCATTGGTCAGGTAGATGATCTTGGCGCTGCGTCCCCAGGCTTCTGCGTCGTTGCGGATACGTGACACCACTTCATGCCCGGAGAGGACGGGTAGGTTGATGTCGACGAGTATGACGGTCGGGTGGTGGGCGAATGCAAGCGTCACACCTTCACCCCCGTCGCGTGCTACTAGCACTTCGATCTCAGCGGCTGTGAATGCTTGCTGATACATTTCTGCGAGGACCGGGTCATCCTCGATGATGAGGAGGCTCTCCTTCTTCATAGTTGAAAGCATAACACAAAGATGGGCAACTGCGTCCGCCCATGAATGAAAGCATCAAGAAATGCCTTATATGCTTGCATTTTCAGGTTTTTTATTGCGTTTAGTTCATAGTTCATTGTCATGGAGACAGGGAGGGGTATACTTTGCATATTGCGGGGGAGCGGTTGCTGTAAAGGGGGGCAAGCCATGAAATACCTACGAACTTTTCTCGAGCCGCTGTTGCTGATGAATTTTACTATCGTGTTCGCTGTGATACTGGCGACCGCGAAGTTTGGTCAGTACCTCTTTTGGGAATGGCAGACGTCACCAGCTATCTTGTGGCCACCCACCGGCATCGCACTTGCTGTCATCTGGTTGAGGGGTTACAAGTACAGTCTTCCCATCTTTCTCGGTTTATTTGTAGCAACAGCTACAGGACCAACTGGCCACGTTATTCCGTCGGTCGTCACGACACCACTGGCACAAACTCTCGGCATTATGCTGGGGGTCTACTTCATGCGCCGACTTGGTTTCGATGACACGTTTTCTTCTGTGAGAAATGTACTCATCTTCATAGCTACCATAATGATCGCCTCATTGCTACCACCACTGATCAGTACCTCCATCTCAGCCTTAAAAGGGAGCCTCGTTGTTCCAGCGTACATCTCATATAGTCGAGCAGCAGCAGCGTACATCTTCAGTTGCCTTATCATCACCCCGTTCATTCTTTCGTGGATAAGAAAAGAGCCTGACCTATTTCCGCCCCGCAAGGTCGAGCTGGTCCTCGTGGCTGTTCTCCACACCCTCTCCGTTTACTTTCTTTTTTGGACACAGCTCGCTTCACAATTCGCTTTCCTTTTCTTTGCAATGTTCTTCATCGCTCATTTCTGGATCTGCCTTCGTTTCTCTTCTCGCTACGTCATGCTCTCGGTCATGGCGACCACGGTCATCGGTATCCTGGGACTCTTTATCTCTCCGAATCCCGAACGTGAGCTCAACCAACAGCTCTTCGCGTCCGAGCTATTTCTCTTTCTCGTGGTACCAATTTTTTATGCCTTCTCAGCCTTGGTGAAGGAACGAGCCACGACCATCAAAGAGCTCCACCAGGCATTGGAAAGAATTGAGAAGGAGAATGTTGCGAAGAGCGAGTTCGTCGCGGTGTTAGCCCACGAGTTGCGTAATCCGCTTTCGCCTATCAAAACCACACTCGAGATACTTGAGCTCGAGAGTACTGATCCGGAAATCAAACAGCTGACGAGAAGTGCGCACGATCAGGTACATGTCATGCGGCGCTTGCTCGATGATCTCCTCGATATCACACGTGTGACGCAAGGCAAGTTCGAGTTGCGGGTTGAGCGGGTCCAGCTCTGCGGAGCCATCGATCGGGCTATTGAGAGTACTAAAATGATCGTTGAGGAGCGTAAGCATACTATCGTGGTTGCTCCTGTTTGTGATGATTCCATATGGCTCAACGTTGACCCGGTCCGCTTTGAACAGGTGCTCGTCAACCTGATCAATAATGCGGCCAAGTATACGGCCCCTGAGGGAAGGATCGAGGTCGCTGCTATGGTCAAAAATGGTACGCTCGAACTCCGCGTCAAAGATAATGGGCAAGGTATTGAACAAGGGCATCTTGAGGATGTATTCCAGTCCTTCTGGCAGGTCAAGCGTTCGCTCGATCGTACACAAGGTGGAGGTATCGGCGTAGGTCTTTCGCTCACCAAGCATATCGTCGAACTACATAACGGTACCATTCACGCTGAGAGCGAAGGAACAGGCAAGGGTTCGACGTTCGTGATCCGTCTTCCGCGAGCAGTGGAACCCCGTCATGCTGCAATCGAACGCCAGCAGGCAGGGAAACCACGAACTCCGAATAATCATCGTGTACTGGTTGCCGATGACAACATGAATGCGGCGCAGTCCCTCACAAAACTCTTAAAGCTAAAAGGACACGAGGCAACAGTTGTGTTCACGGGTACGGATGTGCTGAAGACGGTCCCAGAATTCAAACCGGATGTGATACTGCTCGACATTGGACTTCCTGACCTTAGTGGGTTCGAGGTAGCAGCCAAACTGCGAGAAAATGGATTTACAGATAAGATCGTGGCACTTTCAGGATTTGGCCAAAAAGAGGACACGGAAAAGGCATACAAGTCAGGCTTTGATCATCACTTCATAAAGCCAATGGCGATCGCACGCTTTGAAGAGTACCTTATTGGTATTGACGCTAAAAGCACGGCTGACTAGCCGTGCCCGCCGCCTCCTGGTTTATTACCGCCACCGTCTTGTTTGTTCACGGTGGCCCAGGCGCGACTCTCCGCTTCATTCTCAGTCAGGCCTTTTTTGCGGTAGCCTGCTTTGATGTGCTTCGCTTGGCGCTTTTGTTTGTTGGTGTACTTTGATTTATCGCCTTGCGGCATAGCAAGTTATGATACGAAAGCTATGCTGAATGAATAGTGAATCGAATATAAAGAAATTCATACTGAGTTCAGCCATGAACTGTAATACTGAAGCATGCGTAGACTCGCACAGAGCGCCTAGTGGCGCTCTGTCGACATTACCCGCGCTAACAAAATCACATGAAACAAAATCAAAGCCAAAAGGGCAATGCTGTAGTTATTGTTGTGTTGCTCATTGCGCTCGTCGGCGTCGGATTGCTCTGGTACAACGCACGCAGTGAACTCATGGCGCGCAATGACGAGTCAATAAATTTGCTTGATTCGTATCGCACCGAGCTCGTGGCGACTTGTACCATGACCGCGACCTCAACGAGCGACCAACGGGCGGAGTGTAGGCGCACGCTGCAAGGACTGGCGACCATTCTTGAGTCATATAAGGACGTGCTCGAAGAACGCGCTGCTGCCACGACCAGCAATGCTACGAGCTCAGCGACCACAACTGCGACGACAACTTCGACCAGTACGCCCAGTCGCACCTCAACAAGTAGCGCGACCTCGACGAGGTAATGCTGTTTGATCGAAGGTATTACTGTGTCTCACGTTTGCTACGCAATGGAACCTAACGAAAAAACTGAACCATCTCTGACGATGCAACTCATCGTTACCTACATTGCAGCGAGGCCATGGATCTGGCAGTTCGTATTTCTCTGTCTGACCTTGGTTGCTCTCATCCTCTCTCCTAAAGGATACGTCAGGGAATCGGCTGTGCTGGTACCGACGCTCATCCTCATCCTCTTGCCAGGAATGCTTGCTCGCTGGCAGGGGATACGGATGTCACCGATCGTTGAATACGGCACAGTGTTCATAGTGACCGGGACCTTGCTCCTCGGCGAGCTCGCAGGACTTTACTCCAAGCTCTGGTGGTGGGATATACCATTTCACACCTTCAGCGGTTTCTTCTTTGCCTATGTGGCTCTGACTCTGCTTAGGGCACGTCTGGGTCTGGCGGGCAGAATGAACCCTGCGACCGTTGCGTGCGCAGCAATTCTGATCTCCGTAGGATTGAGTGGATTGTGGGAAGTATTTGAGTTTGCAACAGATCATGTCTTAGCTACAAATCTGCAGCCGACCGAAGAAGACACCATGTGGGACGTCATTGCTGGAACGTTCGGTGCGCTGCTCGTTGTGCCAGTAGGCAGATTCTTCATGGCCAGTTCAGTGCAAAGAGATAGACTTACTAGCGAAGGTCGAGAGGTCTCAGCAATGAGCTGAGCACATATGATCACATTATAAGCAATTACGTAATTACGTTACGACTATGCTCGTCACTCAAACTCGCGTACAGACGTACGTTCACAACGCTCGATTTCCAGCTACGCGGCAACACCTCATGGAAACGGCTGAGTTGAACGCCGCTCCAAGAGATATACTCGATACACTAGGGTCCATTGAGGAAGGGAAGTATAAAAGCATCGATGATGTCATGGACCAGGTTCGGGATATCGATGGTTGACGCAATGAGGACGTGTAACATTGCTCATTATCAGATCCGTAAACCAAACGTATGAACATCCTTCTCTGGGTATTCTTCGGAGGTATTGCAGGTTGGCTCGCCAGTCTTCTTGTTGGTGCTGATGCCAGCATGGGTATGGCTGCGAACGTTGCGGTCGGCATTGCCGGTGCAGTGGTCGGCGGTTGGCTTTCGCAGATGGCAAGCTTTGAAACTGAACCAGATTTCGGAACAGTTGAACGTCCGACTGAATTCGTAAGCTTCGCCTGGGCTGTCATCGGTTCAGCGGTTCTCCTGTTCGCACTCAACTTGCTTGCTTAGCGGACACGAAAAAACGACCCCGAGGTCGTTTTTTCGTGTCCAGTTTCAGCGCTCTTTGATAACGTAATCGTCGAAGAGTACGTCGCTGTAGTCGGTGCGGATGCCAGCGTGTGCTGGACCGCTGATAACACCTGCTCCGTTCTTGCCGGGTGCATCGGTAGCGGTGAGGAGACGTTGCCATGAGCCATTGTTTTGCTTATCGATCCAAAGCTCGATCCGGACAGCGCCATCAGCGAGAGTGGTCACGATGCTCTTTAGACCCATCCACTGTTTGGTCGGAATAAGGTTAGGGTTGAGGAGCTTGTCATAGAGGTTGGCGGATCCGAAAGCGGCGCCGCTACTGAGGGTGTAATATTGACCTTTGTACTTTTTCTTAATGACCGCGGTGCCATCGAAACGAACACCTGCATAGTACAAGTTGTCGCCATTCAGGTAGCGGCTCATGAGGAGAACGCCACTGTAGCCGTCGCGATTAGGCGTGTCCGTAAGGTTTACTTTGTTGATGTTGAATTTCACGCTCTGCTCAATGTTGTCCCACGTGCTCTTAGTGACCAGACGGAAGAGGTTTTGTGGAAAGTAACCGTTACCGGTATCGAGTGGGTTGGCAGCCGAGTACTCAAGCCGCCATCGATCACTCGATGCAAGACTGCCCTGGATCGTTTTGCCGATACCGTTTTCAATGATGAGCTTTGCTCCAGAGTTCAACCAGAAGTACGGACTCGTGCTCCACGCCATGCTGCCGCTTTCCTGGAGCGTGCCAGTTGATCGGAATTGGTATGTAAAAGAAGTTAGTGTTGCCGCCTCAACTTCTTTTGGCATGAATGCTCCAGACAAGAAGAGGAACGTGAGGTAGGTAATAGTGGTAGCGAATACAAATAAAATAACCGGCAACCCGGTCGGAATAAGGAACGATGTTGTTTTGTGCATGCAGGTAGTTTATTGAGCGAGACATGCAAGTCAACCATAACTATACACGCGACTTCATGAAGTCGCGTGTATAGAGATTATGTAACCCAACTGCTTCGTATTAGGAGCTCTTGATAGGTTCAACATTGAGTTGCTCAATGATGATCGAACTTTTACCAAGCTCTGCATCCCAGATCTTTACGCCGATACCGCCCGTGGTGAGTGCTGGGTCGAGGAACTCGGTGCGCAAGATCTCAGCACCATTGATGCTGCAGATGAGCGTGCGTCCTTCGACGGTCGCAGTCACTGTGAATGGTCCAAGTGGAATGCTTTCATCAGGGAACTGAATACCTTTGAGTACATGCTTCACGCCATTGCGCATTTCTTCTGCATGCACAAAGGTGGTGCCGAAGTTGCAGGCTGCGTTGTTGTCATCGTTTCGGAAACGGGTCCACAGAAGGATACCGGTGTGGTTAGGTGAGTACACGTCTGCGGTGACGCTGTAGTCTCGCCAGGTCGCTGTACCATCGATGATGGTCGAAGCTCCGGCAGAATTAGGTCGAGCCGCGAGTTTGAGCGTACCGCCGCTGATATCGTACTGGCCCCAGATCGGCAGCCAGCCATTATTGGTGTCGAACGAGTCGTAGTATGGCAGCGGTTTCTGGTCGCCATCCTCGAGCAAGGTGAGTAGCGTGGATGGACTCCAGGCGGTATCGATGTTTATGCGTCGTACCAAAAGGGTGTCTCCGACTATGTTGTTGTCTGCCGCAAACTGGGTGAAGTACTCACCGGGTTGGTACTGATAGAGAAGTACGTCGTACACCTTTGCAGCGTTGCGAATGATATGCTCGGTCTTATCTTTAGCATCTCGTTGATTTTGACCTAGATCGCCGAACGGGAAAGCGAAGGTCGTCACCGGACGATCAAGAAGGGTTTCAAGGTAGCGTTTGGATTCAATGAAGTCTTCGCTGATACGATCATCGAATTGTTGCAGTGTTTCTGTTCGTCCTGTCGCCTCGTCCCACAGGTAGTTGCTGAAGAAGTTACCCTGGTCCCCATCGCTGCTGATCGGGTACTGCTCATGACCTTGGTCAGAGTGCGAACCGATCTCCCATCGTCCCGTATCTGCCATGATCTTGAGTTCCTCAGGTGAGAGATAGTACCCGCCTGCTTTGGCTTCCTTGGCGTACTTAGTGATGATGAACATCGAAGCTTTGTAGTCGACAGAAGCTAGTACCGGGTCGCCGTTGTAGTAGCTATCAGCACGACCATCGTCAAAGGTAATGACAATAGGGCGCGGCGGTAACGGAACGTTCTCCATGCCGTGCTCGTACAGCTCCTCGAGCGTGAGCGTACTGTAGCCAGCACGCTTGAGGGCGAACATCTGCTCTTTGAATTGTTCGGTGGTCACATTGATGTCCGAGCCGTCAGGCTCTTCAACGATACCGTGGTACACGAGCACCGGTATCGACCCGGCGCTCACGCCGCGCTTCACTCGGTCACTGCCGAGGCTGTGACTCACGCTCGCTGTGCCGAAGGCGTTCGCTGCAAGGAAGCTACTCTCGTAGAACACTTCTTTAACTGAGGCAAAGAGGGAAGGTACCATGAAGCGTGGGTCATCACGGAGCGTTATTGAGCTGGCTATGATGAAGCACGACATAGCTGCCAGCATCACTAGAAAGGCGAATTTGTATTGTGTTGTCGACGTTTGGAATTCTCTCATGATGTTTTAAGAGCAGCACCGCGCGTGTTCCAGCCGCGATCCTGGATCGTTACAAGGGCGTAGAGAAGTAGGTACGATAGCAGCACCATATTGATCGCTGCCCACACGAAGAGGTACGGCCAGTAACGGTTATCTCTAGCGACAAAGCGGTAGACGAGCATAATGAGAAGCGTGATACACAAGACGCCGAGGATGTAGTACGAGGTCGAACCGAGACCTTTTACTATCGGCGTGTAGAAGAATGCGCGCGCCGCCATAAACGGAGTAAGGAGCGTTACAGCCACGAGCGGGAAGAAGTAGGTGAAGGCAACGAACGGTTCTCGTTTGACGATGAACCTGCTCGCGAATATAGAGTTCACGAACCAGCCCTTTTTCCAGCGCACCTGCTGTTTCAAGAATTGTCCCAGCTTGTTGGGAACGATGGTGTACGCCTGAGCTTGGTCGGTGTAGAGCGTGCGGAATCCGCGTTTGATCACTTGGTTGGTGATCGCTCGATCGTCGCCCCAGGTGACAGGTCGACCGAGGAATTTCTCCGTGAGCCACTCATCGAGTATAGGGAGCACCGCGCTCTTGCGGTACGCCGAGGCACAGCCGCTGCAGCAGAACACGACATGGAAGGTCGATTCAGCTGCTTTGAGGATGCGGAAGGACATGAAGTAGTAAGCGGTCTGCATCTTAGTGAGGATGTTCTCGTCTGCATTCAATGGGTCTGTGTGAGCGCTCACAGCGCCTACCTCCGGGTTCTTGAAAGGTGCGATAATGCCGTAGAAGGTTTTTGGCTCTATGTAGCTGTCACTGTCGAGTTGAACGACTATCTCGCCGCTCGCAGCTTGAAAGCCGGCAGCCATGCCGTGGCGTTTGCCGCGATTCTGCTTCCAGTCGATGATCACGAGCTCGGGGTGCTCCGCTTTCGCTCGCATGATCTCACTGAGCGTGTTGTCGGTTGAGCCATCATTGATGACGATCACTTCCATGAGTTCGCGAGGGTAGCGGGCGCGGAAACAATTATCAATGGTGTCGTAGATGGCTCCCTCCTCATTCATGCAGGGGATCACGAACGTGACAGTAGGCAAGTAGTCTGAGGCAACTGGCACATCAGTCGCGTGCTTGTACGAGCTGCGGTAGAGAAGAGCGCTTCCTATGCGCGACATCTGAAATAGCGTCACAAAGAATGTGTAGCCGAGCAAGATAGGATCGCTGAAAAAGTCAGCGGCGGTCTTTGACTTGATCCATACGATCATCAGTACGATACAGGTAGCGAAGGTAAGCAGAAATATATCGAATGACAGCCGTTCAGTACGGTCCGTGAAAGAGGACACGGACCCTGTCTTTTTTATGGTTCCGGTGTAGGTTGTCATACTGATGGATTTATCTGCCAATACCGTGATAGTTGATGTTCGCGCCGAGGAAGGACTCCTTATCGAGACAGTTCCTGCCGTCGATCACCGTGTCTACACCGCAATTGAGGAATACATTAGGACTGAGAGAAGTAAACTCGCTGTGGTCGGTGGCAATGATCACTGCGTCTGCGCCGCGCAGCGCTTCTTCAAGCGAGCCGACAGTCGAATCTTTTTTGAGGAAGGGATCGTAGCTTCGTACGTGGGCGCCTCTGCGGATAAGTTCATCGCGGATAGCGTAGGCAGGACTCTCGCGGTCGTCCGGGACGTCACGCTTGTACGCGAGGCCAAGGAGGGCTACCTTAGCTTCTGTGATGGGGATGCGCTTGGTTTCGAGTGCGCGCTCGAGGAGGGAAACCGTGTACGCTGGCATGCCGTTATTGATCTCGCGCGCCGCTTCGAGGAATTTATGGGTAAAGCCGTTCTCCCGCGCGTAGGCGATAAGGTAGTATGGGTCGACCGGGATACAGTGTCCGCCGACGCCGCAGCCAGGGTAGTGCGACATGAAACCGAATGGTTTCGTTTGTGCACCTTCAAGCACGCTCACAATATCGATACCAAGCTTTTTGAAGGACATCGCAAGCTCATTTACAAATGCGATGTTGATGTCACGGAAGGAATTCTCTGTGATCTTCACCGCTTCGGCAGATTTGACGTTATCCATCATGTGGATAGGCGCATCAATGAGGCTGCTATAGAGCGTATAGGCGGCACGGGAGCTCTTTGGCCCACTAGCGCCAAGCACGCGCGGAATTGTAGCAACTGTCCAGTTCGGATCGCCTGGGTTGATACGTTCGGGACAATACGCGAACAGGTAATCATTCTCAGGCTCGAGCGATGTGAGTTCGCGGAGCATCGGCAGAATGATCTCGTCACAGACGCCGGGGTTGACTGTTGATTCGATGACCAGGAGCGTGTTCTTTCGTATGTATGGAGCGATCGATCGGCAGGCGGAGATGAGTGGCTCGAGGTCCGGTTCATGGTTTTCTGAGACAGGAGTAGGTACGCACACAATGAACACGTCCATACCGGCGAGCATGGAAACGTCGCCGCTTACGAGCATAGTGTGCTTACGGGCTAACTCGCTGTCTTCTTCGGTAAGGAAAGAGGGCACTCCATGACGTTCGAGTTCTTTGATGCGTCGGCCGTCGATGTCTATTCCGACCACCTCATGGCCCAGCAGGTCCGCGCGCAAGGCGAGCGGCAGTCCGACGTAACCGAGTCCGATGATCGCTACGGAAGGGGTACTCTTTGCTCTGCTCGTACGTTTCTTAGGCGTGTACGACAAGGCGCTTTGGTTCTGCGTTTGTACAATAGTTTTCATAGCTGCGTGATCGTAGGTAGCAGGAGTGAGAAAGGGAACATTGCGGGCTTAAAGGCCGGGGAGGCTGAACGTACCTAGACGCACAGCCTCCCCTTTTTACTTGCTCTTCTTCTTGAGAAGCACTATGAATTGTTCCGATTGCTCCATACACTCACAATTGCGTTACCTGGTTGGTCTTGTAACGAATGAACGATGATTGGAAGACAGTTCGCCCTCCATCTCGAGCCATGGTACATAGGTGTGCGTGAAGGCAAGGTGAACGTTAACGCGACCTATCCTCGCTTAGTAAAATCCATCACGAATTCGTTGTGAGTTGTAGGAGTGTGCTCGACTCGTTTTCGCTTCTCATCGCCAGGATTGAGTGCGGGAAGTTCGACTCGAACTACAGTACCAACATGTGGCGTACTTTGTATTGAAATCTTTCCATGGTGCAGCTTCACGAGTTCGCTCACGATAGCGAGACCGAGTCCGCTTGAACCGCGACTCTGTGACCGTGACGGTTCCACCTGGTAGAAAGGTTCGAAGATCTGCTGTAATTTTTCGCGCTCGATGCCGATACCGGTGTCGCTGACCTCGAACTCAATGCGCTCGCTTGAGGATTGGTGCGCGTTTATTGCAACCGAGCCTTCACGCGGCGTGTACACGATCGCATTCTTTATGAGGTTGGTGACTATCTGTACCACCGCGCTCTTGTTGCCCCAGATCTCGAGCGTAGGGGAGATGTCAGCGTCAAGGTCGATCTCTTTGCCTGTTGCAAGGGTCTCGAATTTGGCGACGCTCTCGCGAATGATGTTACTCAAATTGACGACACTGAAGTTCATCTGGTCTGCGTGACGGAAGGTATTCAGCGTGAGGAGGTTATTGATGATACCGGAGATCCTGTCGATCTCTTCAATATTGCTCCGGAGCATCGATCTCGAATCATCGTCGCTGTCACCTTTCATGAGCATGATCTCATTGTTAGCCTTGAGAGTTGAAAGGGGAGTGCGCAGTTCGTGTGCGATGTTTCCGATGAATTGCTTCTGAGCACCTAGCGCATTTCGCGTCGGGACCAGCGCGATACGCGCGACGACGTAGCCGAAGATGAGCGTCACGATCAAACTGAGACCCAGTACGACCGTGAGGTTTGCTCTCCTGATCTCACTGATGTCATCAAGGAGAACCTGGCTGGTCGTTGTCGCATCAAAGCCTCCAGTTTTTATGTCGGCCACGCTCTCTGTAATGCTGGACACGACCGTACTGGCCACATTGAAGTGGAATTGTTTAAGCGACAGGGCGATGATGGCTACATTGGCGAAGCATAGGAAGAAAATGACTCCAATGACTATGAATTCAGTCCTGAAGAATAGATCGTTCCTGAGTTTACGGAGCAAGCTTGTAACCAATCCCCCTGACTGTTTCGATAAAACTGGAGGTTTTGTCATGGTCTATCTTTTTTCTGAGATTCTTTATGTGCACCTCAAGCGAGTTGCTGAAGAAGGAGGTGTAGTTGAAATCCCAGAGGTGGCTGAGGAGTTCCTCCCTATTTATAACCCGGTTCGGGTTGCGCATAAAGTACTCGAGCAATCCGAACTCTTTGAGAGTGAGGCGAACTGGTTTACCGTCCTGCTCTACGGTGCGCTCGGCTGTGTCGAGGACAAGGTCTTTGTACGTGAGGATAGTGCTCACTGTCTCCTGGGGACGGCGCAAGAGAGCAATGATGCGCGCGTCAAGCTCAGCGAAAGAGAATGGTTTCGCGAGGTAGTCATCGGCTCCGCTATGGAGCATCTCGACTTTAACGTCGACCTCATCACGAGCGGTCAGAATGATGATCGGGGTTGAGATGCCTTTCTTTCTGACCTCGGTACAAATGGCGTGGCCGTCGAGGCTCGGGAGCATGAGGTCGAGGATCACAACGTCGTAGTCGTCATGGTGGAGTACGATCCGCTCGAGCGCCTTGGCGCCGTCTCCAATGACATCGGTCGTGTAGCCTTTACTCTCGAGACCTCGGGCCAGTGCCGTTGCCAGTTTCTCTTCATCTTCCACGATAAGAACTTTCATAGTTGTACATCTTATTACGCCTGCTAATTCGATCTCTTTCACATCATACCCTCATAAGCTGAAGGCTTCATGAAGTGTCTAGAAGGCCTAGAAATAAGGCTTATTTATAACCAGGGAGGTCCTAGCGTCCCTGACCGTAGTATTTGCGGAGTCCAGCAACGTGCCCTTCGTATGTAGGAGAGCAGTGAAAGCCGCTTCGCGCATCGTGGAAGTAGTACATACAATCGGTCTCACGTGGGTTGAGCGCAGCGACAATAGCATCAATTGAAGGGTTTGCTATTGGTCCTGGCGGCAGACCCGCGTTCTGGTACGTGTTGTAAGGAGACTTGATGTACTTGTCGTCTGGCACGACCCTCGGCCACCATGGCTGGTTGAGCTGGTTGCCTTTGGCGTACTGGAGCGTAGCATCGAGCTGGAGCGGCATATCAGCGAAAAGCCGATTCCAGATGATGCCGGCGATGTACCGCATGTCGGTGAAGTCGTAGGCTTCACGTTCAATAAGAGAAGCGATGATGAGCGCTTCCTCAAGCGGTACCTGCGCTTCTATCTCTGGCGTGTAGCGGGAGCGTACTTCAGCGTCGAAGCGCTCGATGAGCAGTGTGGCCACGAACTGGGGATCCGTTCCTTTAGGTACCACGTAGGTGCCTCCGTACAGTTTACCGTCACTCATCTTAGGAGTGGATGAAGCGATGAGGGTGCGGAAGGTGTTCCGCTGGCTGCGGGTCCAACCGAGTATGCTGCCGAAGTTCTGTGTCACCTCCTCGACGCGCTCACCGGAGCGTACGACGAGCGTGCGGGTCGACGGAGAAGCCAGGTTTTGATACCAGTCGAATTGGGTGAGTTCTGCTAAGATGGCCGTGAACCAGCCGTGGCCAGTTTCGCGGCCAGTGTGGTTGGATGTGAGATGGGCTTCAACGAAATTCTCCACCGCAGGATTTTCCGTAATGCTCTCACGTCGCGGGTCGACCCCAATAGGGAAGGGTTCCGGAAGGTCGACATTCTTTCGATCAGTCGAGTTGGCTAGCGGTATTGCCGGAATTGCTGCCTGGTCGAAGGCCACGTTCTTGGTCTCCAGAATGAAGACGAAGCCGGCACTGACGAGGCCGAGGAGGAGCAGCAAGACCGAGTAGCCGACGCGCATCAAAAGCTGGTACCGGCGCTCACCATTTTGAGCCTGTTTGCTTGCCATAGTTACTTGCCGAAATTATGACACATACATGAAGATATTGCTCGGCTATACTTCCCCACAAATTGCGGGGATAGGGAAGAGGGGTATACTGCATATATATGCAGAAGTTCCTGACAGTTGTCATTGTCGGCACTATCCTCGTGGGTGGTTTCTTTGGTGCGCGACAGTTGGTCAATGATCTGACCGAGGAATACTGGCAAGATGGTACAGGTATAGGGGGTGGTGAAGTTGTGGTCTGTACCATGGATGCCCTCCTGTGTCCCGACGGCAGCGCTGTAGGAAGAACCGGACCGAACTGCGAATTCGCCCCGTGTCCACTTCCTAGCGAACCAATGCCGGAAGCAACTCCGTCGCCGACTCCGGGACGAGATCCGATGCCAATGCCTCCTGAATCCAGTCCTCTGAACGAATCAATGAGTTGCGACCCTGCGAATCGACCTGAGATGTGTACCAAAGAGTATCGACCGGTCTGCGGACTGGTACAGGTCGAGTGCATTACAACTCCTTGCAACCCGATACCTGAAACCTTCGGCAATGCCTGTGATGCTTGCTCGAACGAGCGAGTGGTCTCATATACTGAAGGTGCCTGCAGCCTTGAGGAATAAGAAAACGGCCGAGCTTACGCTCGGCCGGCTTTGTCAGCTTTGCCTGCTGCTAAGAGCCGCAGGAGCTCTGTGTATGTAATGTTCGGATGGAAACACCCATCCGCTCCACCGGTTTTACGGTGGCTGTGCATCATGCGAGGCCTCACCGGACCGAGGCGGTCCGACATTTCCTCACTGTCTGTGCGATTCGGCGTCAAATTTCCGGCGTCGAAAGCGGCATCGAGCGACATGGCCACCTCCTTTTCTGTAATACCACGTCAGATTCATGCTATGCCTCTTCAGGAAGTAATGCAAGGAGGTGAGTGCGTGAGTGGCTGGGCGGGGTGTGCGCTAGCTCCTTGCTATTTTCAGGCCCTATGCTTTAATACCGGCAAACAAAGCAGTAGCTCCTCTTGAGGTCTCATTCTCAAAACAGAAGAAGATCGGGTGAAGTGAAGGTTTTGTAGTTAGCAACGTAAAAAGCATTCCAATGATGACAGGAACAATCGCACGTGTGACCGATCGTGGCTTTGGCTTCATCAAGCCAGACGATGGTCAGAAGGACGTGTTCTTCCACGCTAAGGATCTTGTTGAAGTACCTTTCAACGACCTCCGCGAGGGTGAGCGTGTCTCGTTCGAAATCGTTGATGGTCCTAAGGGTCCAGCAGCAGCGAACGTACAGCGTGCAGGTGACGCTGCGTAATGCAGCTCGGTAAAAGGCCCGCGCCATAGGCGCGGGCCTTTTACTATCTAGAGCGCATTCCAAAAACTCCAATTTCTGCACCGTGCAAATCCGTTTGGTCTTTAAACGATCCAGATACAAGGCGTCAGAGGAAAATGACGTGAGGCGCGACCTAGTTTTTAGGAAGCGAAGCGACTATAAAAACGGAAGTACTCGTAGTGGTGTATTAGATATACGATGAGCCTCATTTTACCGAATGACAACGCAGTAGATGATCGTTTAAAGGCTAAACGAAGGGGTCTTTTTCTGCGTAAATGCTTATAGTTCGGCGTTTACGAGCCTTACCCTTACTGCGGTGCTTATGTGAAGCGTAGGTCTTACGCACAATGAAGCGTTCGGAAAGGAAATCTACGAGCTCTTCTTCGAAGTACGCGTGTTCAGCAACGCCAATGATCGGGTGAATGTACGTCCCATCTTCTTTACCGGGCCGTTCTTTGATGAGACGTTCGGTGTGCAGGTCCTCATCGCGAAGGAAGGTCTTCATGAAAAGAAAGCCGCCCGGCCTAAGCACTCTGAATATCTCATCACGAAGCTGGATACGAGCTTCGTGTGGAAGGAAGTGCGAGCTCATCATGTCGAGCGCGAGCGACTGCGAGTCGTCTGGTAGTGGAATGATCTCTGCAATTGAACGGGTATCAAATGAAAGGGGGAGTCCTTCTGCGAGCCGTTTCGCTTCTTTGATGGCTGCGCTGGAAGAGTCGTATCCGACACCAGACACGCCGAACTGTCGAGCAAGGAATATGAGATTGCGACCGTTGCCACAGCCCAGGTCGACTGCTGAGTTGGTCTTCGACAGGTGCTCGGTATCGTGCTGTCGCAAAAGCCACCGCGTGAACTTTGCAAGGTCCTCGCTTTCATTCTCTGAGAGGGCTAAGTGCTCAGCGTTGGTATATTCATTGTCCCAGAAGGCGGTTCCGTGACGTTTCCGTTTCTGGTTCTTCACGTGTTTGGCCATAGGTTGCTCTGATTAGACACGACCATTCCATTTTTTGCAAATCCGCGTATATTTGGTTCTACCATATGGATGATAGATTCGTGTACATGTACGGCAAGCATGCCGTCATCGAGGCGCTCACCCTTCGACCTGACGTGGTCGTCGAGCTGTTCCTGCGCGACGATATCGGCGACATCCCCAAAAAACTCCTCGAACAGGTGAAAAAACCAAGCCGGTTCCATGGTGACAAGGTGCCTCACAGTTCTTTGCGTAATGCAGTCCACCAGGGGTACATCGCAAAGGTAGACACTGAACGGCTGGTTGTGCCCTTCGCTGATTTCGTCGCATCGCTCACGGTCACGCCGGATACCGCACTGGTGTTACTTGGCGAGCTCCAGGACCCACACAATGTCGGAGCAGTGATTCGGAGTGCTGCTGCATTCGGGGCAGCAGCGGTGCTGCTTCCGAAGCATCGACAGGCTGGAGTCACTGGTACAGTATTAAAAGTTTCAGCCGGTATGGCATTCGCGCTACCTATTGTTGAGGTGCCGAATGTGAATCGAGCACTTGAAGACCTAAAAGAGCGCGGTTTCTTCACCTACGGTCTCGATGGAGAAGGTGAGACAGATATTTCAGAAGAGGACTTCCGCAAGCCTTCAGTACTGGTACTTGGTAATGAGGGAAGTGGCGTACGAGAAAAGACGGCCGAGCACTGCGACATCATGCTTCGCATCCCTATGCACCCCCGCTGTGAATCGCTCAACGCTTCGGTGTCTGCTGCGCTCGTTCTCCAAGCTTGGAGTCTTAGACACAAGGATGCTCTAAAGAGCTAGTCTCGATACCGTATACTACGCACATGGCAGAAACTATCTTTACCGTCATCGCATCTGGTGGCTACCTTGGCGTATTCGTACTAATGGTCCTCGAGAACGTATTTCCACCCATACCTTCCGAAGTCATACTTCCATTTGTTGGATTATCGATCGCCAACGGCACGCTCGCAGCTGTGCCTGCACTCGCAGCCGCTACCGCAGGTAGCGTTGTTGGTACCACGCTCTGGTTCTTGCTGGGGTGGGTCGTGAGTAAAGAGCGACTAAAGGTCTTCTTCACTCATTACGGTGCCTACGTTGCCATCTCGGTTGAAGACTTCGAGAGTGCCACTGAGCTTTTTAAACGCTACCAGATACCAGCGGTCTTTTTTGGACGGATGATACCGACGGTCCGTTCGGTCATCTCTATTCCGGCCGGTACTGTGCACATGAGATTTGCAGCCTTTCTTTTTCTCACTACGCTTGGCGCTGCGCTCTGGAATTCGCTTCTCATGTACTGCGGGTATGTACTCTACCAAGACTTTTCGGCCATTGAAGCGTACATCGACCCGGTCGCCGACGGAATCATTCTCCTCTTCCTGTTCTCGTACTTGGCTCAGATCCTACGATTCCACCTCCGTCGCCGCCGTCGACATCACCAGTAACTGGCGGCAGGTACAAATGCTTAGCTGCTATACTTTGATAACTACCATGATGGATACGAATCGTTTTGTCACCCTATTCGGCCTCTCGGTCCCTATTTTTTGTGGGATAGATCTCTTGTGGCTCGGCCTCATTGCAAAGGAGTTCTATACCAGCCGTCTCGGCCATCTATTCGTTGAGGTCAACTGGTTCGCCGCGTTCCTGCTGTACTTTTTCTATTTGCTCGGACTCACTTTCTTTGCCACGTACCCGGCAGTCACCAAGGGAACGCTACTGACAGCGGTAGCTCTTGGTGGTCTCTACGGCTTTTTTACCTACGCCACCTACGACCTCACCAACCTGACCACGCTCAACAATTGGCCCGTCTCGCTAGCTCTCGTCGATATCCTCTGGGGGACCATCCTCGGCTCACTTGTCGCGCTGGTCACGGTCTATGTGTACAATACATTCATCGCTTAGCGTATGCGTCTCATACTGAATATCGCCATCGTTGTTGCTATCGGCTTCATCGCCTTGTTCATCTACATTAGCTATTTCGATGACATGATGCTCATGGTGTTCGGGGAAGAGACGACGTACACGCTGTTCGTAAATAATGTTCCCGTGATCGTCACGGTTGCTGACACTCCTGAAACGCTGACAAGAGGTCTTTCCGGCGTGCAAAAGCTTGATCAGAACGAAGGCAAATTCTTTGTTTTTGAAAGTGCAGCCAAGCACGGTATCTGGATGAAGAATATGCTCATCCCGCTCGACATCATTTGGATAGACGAAAACCTCAGCGTCGTGCACGTAGAGGAAGTGGTCGAACCCAGCACCTTTCCAACCGTCTTTGCCCCATCTACCGATGCACGCTTCGTACTCGAGGTGAACGCACACTTTGTCGAATCGCTACGGCTTGCTGTCGGTGATCACATTTTCGTGCCGCCTGAGATACTGCCAGCTGACATCCGTAATTCATTGCAAGAGTAGGGTATCTGTTGTATAATACTATTGTTGATGGTCGCCTCGGTCTTTTGGTCGGGGAGGAAAGTCCGGACACGCCCCCTGTGTTTTTGCACAGGGAAGGGTAGCGGGTAA
Organism: uncultured Candidatus Saccharibacteria bacterium; assembly: GCA_964442205.1. Taxonomy (GTDB): domain Bacteria; phylum Patescibacteriota; class Minisyncoccia; order Phycocordibacterales; family UBA918; genus OLB19. The sequence goes on from CAYTYF010000006.1 coordinate 21,560, forward strand.
CGCCCGCCGCGCGTATCGTGCCGGTGCTACAGCACACAGTGGTGTAGCCCCGGCGCGATACGCATCGAGGTGCGAACAGAGACGTCTGCGGCGAAAGCCAAGGAATTCCTTACAGGAATAGCCCGTACGGCAACGTATGGGGTGAAACGGCTAAATCCTTACTTGCGTGCAAGGCCGCGCTCGCTTCGGCGGGAGAGCCGCACGAGGTGGCTGGCAACAGCCATCCCAGGTATATGACCATCCCAGCCGACCTCGGTCGACTGGACAGAATCCGGCTTACAACAAACTGTAGAAACCTCCCGCAAGGGAGGTTTCTTGGTGTGGTATCCTAAGGGTACTTTACCACGTAATAGGTTTAGATTGTTTATGGACGGACTGTACACTCCGCGCGAACAGGAAGCTGCGCACCCTGATCAGGTCGAACGACGTTTGACGCAAGTCGCCCACGGGCTCTTGGTCGCTGTATTCGGTCTGATACCTATTTTCTTTATTCCGAGCAGCGTTGTGCCGCTCGAGTACAGCAAGACACTTTTGGTCATCGTCGGCCTGCTTGCTTCGTGTATCGCGTACAGTCTATCAACACTTCGTTCTGGCCGAGTGCGTGTCGCCATGCCAAGTCTGGTCTACGCACTCATTGCGGTTGGGGTGGTCTCGCTCGTGTCCGCACTTTTGTCGGGCGATCGCTATGACTCGCTCGTCGGTAACGTACTTGAGGTACAAACTACCGCGTTCACCTTCGTACTTCTCGGTATCGTTGTGGTGCCTCTCCTTCTCAATTTCACGAAGGACATGATCGTACGTGTGTACATG
>CAYTYF010000006.1:22379-27294 GCA_964442205.1 uncultured Candidatus Saccharibacteria bacterium
CTCTTTGGTCTAGGGGCGCTCATACTCGCGCTCTACCACATCCTGAGAATAATATTTGGCCCTTCCTTTTTGGCTTTCGGCACTTTCCCAAACCTTGTCAGCGGACCCTTCGGCGGCTGGAACAGTCTCGGTCTCTTCTTTGGTCTGACCATTCTTCTGTCGATGATCGCGCTCGAGCAGCTGCCGCTCACTAAGTGGGGCAAAGGTTTTTTTGCACTAGTGACCGTGCTCTCACTTATCATGCTCGCGGTCATCAACTTCTTCGCGATCTGGGTCGTACTCGGGCTCACGAGCCTGGTCGTGCTGATGTACGGCCTCGTCAAAGATCGCTTCAGCGACCAGTCCTTCTCCCGAGATAAAATGTCCTCCATTTCAGGCATCTCACTCGGTCTCTCGGCACTCGTCTGTGTGGTCTCGGTCGCAGCGCTCTTAGGCGGTACTGCTTTCGGTACCATGGTCTCCAATGTCTCGGGCGTGTCCTTCATTGAGGTTCGTCCATCACTCGGTGCTACGCTCGATATCACCGGCAAGGTGTTGGCAGAGGACAGCGTACTCGGTATCGGCCCCAATCGTTTCGCTGATGCATGGCGATTGCACAAAGATCCAGCGATAAACTCGAGTTTGTTCTGGAATAGTGATTTTGAGACTGGCTACAGCTTCTTTACGACTGCGCCTATCACCATGGGTGTGCTTGGCGGTCTTTCATGGCTCGCGTTCCTTGTTCTCTTCGTATTGGTCGGAGTGCGGGTTGTTCTTCGGCCGGTCACGCACGATACACTCTGGTACTTTATCGGCACCTCTTCCTTCGCTGCTGGCTTGTACCTGTGGGGTATGGCGCTCGTCTACACCCCGAGTACTGTTGCTTTGTTGCTCGCAGCCTTCTTCACTTCGACCCTCTCGCTTTCCTACGTCGCATTGAGGCCGGTCAAGGCGTTGCGCTTCTCTCTGGCTGAGAACAGGCGAGCTGCCATCGTGCTCGTTGGCGTCTCAATGCTAGTCATCGTCGGTTCAGTGGCGCTTGTGTATGGAGCATCTCGCCATTTTGGCTCGGTCATAATGTTCAGCGATGCGGTGCGTAAAGTGCCAACCGGCGTCTCGTTCGAAGAGATCGAGGGACAGATCGAGCAGGCCTACGTACTCAATCAAAATGACATCTTTGCGCGCCAGGTGGCTGAGTACGAACTAGCTAAGATCAACACATTACTTGGTCTTGCTGAACCGACCAGCGTCGAACAGGAGGCCTTCAAGACCGCTATTGGACAGGGAGTTGTTGCAGCTACGAGAGCTATCGAAGACGACCCGACCGACGCTCGCAACCACGCAGTTGCTGGTGCCATCTACAGCGTACTCACCGGCATTGGTATGACCGACACTGCTGAGCGCGCCAAGGCTGCGTTTGCCGAGGCTCGCAAGTACGATCCTCAGAATCCGCTCTACCCACTGCTTGAGGCACAGCTTGGTGCGAGGTCAGGCGATGTTGAGGCAGCTCGGAGTCAGGCTCGTATGGCGATCACGCTCAAGCCTAACTACACAGAAGCACTCTTGTTCATGGCAGATCTCGATATTGCTACAGGAAACGTACGCGGTGCTATCGACACGACCAAGGCGATACTCTCGCTTGAGCCGCAAAACCCAGCACGATACTTCCAGCTCGGCGTTCTGCTGACCGCCGCAGGAAGCACTACTGATGCTATCAGCGCTTTCGAAGCCGCAGTCTCACTCGATCAGAATTACGCCAATGCACGCTACTTCCTTGCTCGACTCTATGCCTCAGAAGGGAAGACAAAAGAAGCGCGTGAGCAGCTCGTGGTCGTCCAGAACTTAAACCCTGACAACAAGGATGTTGCAGCACTCATCGAGGCACTCGATGCGGGTACGAATGTAGGATTCTCAACCAGCACCAACAACGAGGTCACTTTGCCTGAGAGCAATGAGGGTGAGCCTGTGACCACCTCTGGGGAACCCGACACACCGCTTGTAACACCGGTCAACATTGGTACTGGTGTTGATGAGTCCGAAGACGATGATGCTTCTGACGCAACTGAAACTCCTGCCTCCTAGGCCCTTATGGTACGGAGAGTGATGAATCTGGTGTACAAGGAAGTACGCGGTCTCCACCAAGCGGCGTACGTACTCGGCGTCTTCGCTTTCGGCTCGCAGCTTTTAGCCTTGGTGCGCGATCGTATGCTCGCGCACCAATTTGGTGCGGACGTTGAGCTCGACCTCTACTACGCTGCCTTTCGCATACCTGATCTTCTCTATGTGATATTTGCGTCCACACTCTCGGTGTACGTGCTAATACCCTTCGTTGCAGAACGTATGCGCAGTGAGAGCGAGGCTGAGGCAAGGAGTCTGCTGTCGCAGATGTTTACGGTCTTTCTTTTTGTCTACACTGCTATCGCCGCGGTGGTGTTCGTCACCATTCCGTACTTTGTGCCTCTACTATTTCCTGGGGTAGCTCATGAGGCTGAAACGATGACCTTGCTCATTCGTATCCTGCTCCTACAACCTTTATTCCTTGGACTTTCGAGTCTTTTTGGCGTGGTCACGCAGCTCGGACATCGGTTCGTGCTCTACGCACTGTCGCCTCTCCTCTATAACGTAGGGATCATTGCTGGTATTGGTCTCTTGTATCCGAAGTTCGGCCTCCAAGGCCTCGCCTATGGCGTTGTGCTCGGTGCCTGCGCACACTTCCTTGTGCAAGTGCCGCTCGTACAGCAGAGTGCACTCTACTTCCGGCCGGCAAGGCACATCGATTGGCCGACCATACGTTCGGTGCTCGTGGTGTCATTACCTCGCGCTGCTACACTGTCCATGCACCAGTTCGAGCTCCTCGTGCTCGTATCGATTGCGAGCATGATGACGGTCGGTTCGGTGGCGGTGTTCCAATTTGCGTACAATCTTCAGTCGGTACCGTTGGCCATCATCGGTGCCAGCTATTCAACCGCAGCTTTTCCGCTCTTGGCCGATCTCTTTGCTCAGAAACGAATGGACGACTTCCGGCTACACCTCACAACTGCACTACGGCACATCGTCTTTTGGTCAGTACCGGTCATTGGTCTCGTGGTGGTTCTGCGTGCGCAGATGGTGCGTGTGGTCTTAGGTAGCGGCGCTTTTGATTGGGGCGACACTCGACTCACAGCCGCCGTGCTCGCACTTCTCACCATTTCGCTTTTCGCTCAAGCAGTGAACCTACTTCTCATTCGCGCCTTTTACGCGAGTGGTTTGACGCGAACACCATTCTTCGTTGCGCTCGGTGGCTCCATTCTTTCCGTTTCGCTCGTGATCATGCTCTATGGCACGTACCTCTCTTCACCCGAGACATTCCACGCCCTTGAAGACCTCATGCGTGTGGGGGATGTGGCTGGTAGCGAGGTGCTCGTCATTTCGATCGGATACAGCTTGGCGGTCATTATGCAGATGAGCATCCTCGCCTACCTCTCGGTGCGCCAATTCGCACTCCCGACCGTTTGGCTTTTGCCACACATAGGGCGCGCGCTTACTGCTTCGTTGACCGGTGCACTGGCGTCCTATGTCACCATCAACTTCATCGTCGAAGGTCTCAATACTGACACTTTCCTTGGCATATTTATTCAAGGCTTGGTCGGTGGCGTGGTGGGTGTTCTCGGTATCATCTCTGCCTACGTGCTCGTCGGTTCGCCCGAGCTCTCGGAGATCTACCGTTCGCTGCATTCGCGTATCTTTAAGACTAGGATTGTTGCATCCGAAGACAACGTCCTCTAGAGCACGCCAAAAAGCTCTGATACTGCGTTGCGGGTCCCGACTCATCACGTCATCGTATATTGAATACGCCTCTGCTCTTCGTCTTCCCGCGCCTTGCCTCAGAACTTTTTGACCGCACTCTAACTTCCAACCAAATCCTAGTATTTTGCTAAGGCTTGCCAGTCCAAACAAGCTACCACCTCATCTCTAGCTCTCGGCCGTGAAATACGCTACAGTACGAGCACTTTTATGGAGAATATCCGAAATTTCAGCATCATAGCCCATATCGATCACGGCAAATCAACGCTGGCCGATCGCATGCTTGAGGTCACCAAGACCGTCGAGGCTCGGCTCATGAAAGAACAGGTCCTCGACTCTATGGACTTGGAGCGTGAGCGCGGCATTACCATCAAGATGCAGCCGGTCCGTATGAAGTACTCGCACGAGGGTACAGACTACGAACTCAATCTCATTGATACGCCGGGCCACATCGACTTTTCATACGAAGTATCGCGCGCTCTCAAGGCGGTTGAGGGAGTGCTGCTGCTCGTCGACAGCACGCAGGGCGTGCAAGCTCAGACCCTCACTACACTTCACATGGCGAAGGATCTTGGTCTGACCATCATTCCTGTATTAACCAAGATAGACGTACCTCATGCACGGACCACAGAGGTGGGTGACGAGATCATCTCACTCCTCAAGTGTGAGAGAGCAGATATTCTTGCGGTCTCAGGAAAGACAGGGGCTGGTGTACCAGAGCTCCTCAACGCTATCTGCGCGCGCATACCAGCCCCAGAAGCTTCAAAGTTGGACACGTACCGCGGACTCGTGTTTGATTTTCAGTACAGTAATCACCGTGGCGTCATCGTGTACCAGCGGGTCTTTGATGGTGCCGTCAAGAAAGGCGATGCGCTTAAGTTTGCGGTCTCAGGAAAAACTTTCACTGCCCTCGAGGTGGGTATGCTGTCTCCCGGGGAAGTGCCTGTACCAGAACTACGAAATGGTGAGATCGGGTACGTTGTGACCGGGATAAAAGAGGCAGGTACAGCTAATGTCGGCGATACACTCATCTTAGACAAGAGTGGCGCTGAGCCCCTCTCAGGCTACCAGGTGGCGCGCCCTGTCGTGTGGGCATCAGTTTTCCCGGAGAGTCAGGACGACTTCACGATAGTGCGCCAAGCGCTTGATAGGC
>CAYTYF010000007.1:0-536 GCA_964442205.1 uncultured Candidatus Saccharibacteria bacterium
AACCATCCATAAAAGGAATGGAGATAAAAAACTGGCTCTGGAGGAGGTTAAAAATATATGTCTACATATTTAGCTCAACCAAATAGAGTTCATCAAAAACACGCTGAGACAAGGCATGGTCAATTGGCGAACGGAAGCGTATTCAACATACGCTGCAGTGAGCAAATGGGCGCCTATAACGATGTATCAGCGTGTTTTGGACGAACTCTAACGCATTATGGCTAAACCGCTCATAGTCTGTCGAAACCTCGACATCATATACAACAAAGGAAAGTCGAATGAATTCAAGGGACTGGCTGATGTTTCGACCGATATCTATGAAGGTGAGTACATCATCCTCTTCGGTGCGTCTGGCTCGGGAAAATCAACCCTCATGTACTGCATTCAGGGCTCACTGCCGCCTGGTAGCGGCACGATGCTCATCGGCGGCGAGGACATCTACGCGCTTCCGGTGGAGGACCGCGTGTACTTCCAGCGGTTCATCATGGGTATCATCTTCCAGTCCTTCAACCTCATCGGTTCGCTTACCGTGCTCG
>CAYTYF010000007.1:546-24613 GCA_964442205.1 uncultured Candidatus Saccharibacteria bacterium
CGTGGTATTTCAGGAAGCGGCGCTGTTTCCGTGGCTTACCGTGCTCGACAATGTGGCTCTGCCGATGATCTTTGCGAATGTCGACAAGCCAACCCGCGAACGACGGGCGCAAATGCTACTTGATCGCTTCGGTGTGGGTCACGTCTCGCACAAGATTCCCGCGATGCTCTCGGGAGGTCAGCAGCAGCGCGTTTCTGTGTCCCGTTCGATGGTCAACGACCCGAAAATTCTCCTCGCCGATGAGCCGACCGGAAACCTCGACTCTGTGTCGACACAGCAGGTTATGGACAAGATAGACGAGATCAATACTTTCGATAAGCGGACCATCATCATGGTGTCGCACAACGCTGCCCATCTTTCTTACGCGCATCGCGTGTACTACCTCAAGGACGGCGCCATCGTCCGTGAGGTGGTGAACCCGCAGCGCAAGCAAATAAAGCCGGTGAAAGAAGGTGAGACCATTGTTACCGAACTCGAGCAGTTAGCACGACTCTTTCCGTACGATTCGGTTGAGGACCTGCGCGTGAAGAGTCTCGTGAACCTGCTAACACAAGAGTATACATACGACCAGTTGGTCCGTATTGAGCGGGTCATGGGCCATCTCATTTCTGGAAAGGTGGAGCAAGATGCCGCAATAAAGGCGTTAATGCTCAATTACGAACAGGGCGGTGTCGGCGTAGATGAAAAAGAAGCTCGGCGCATGGTACATATCGCGCACCGTATCATTGGTCAGGCTGACGACATCAGACGCTTTAGAAAGCAGCATACCAACACCCATGCATTCTTCGATCAACACAAGCTTGCCGAGCGCTTGCGCGACCATCTCATGCTTGCGCACCGGCTCAAGCTTTCGAAGAAGCAAGACGAGAACCTAGTGGAGCTCATTGCAGACCGCGTGGTCGGCGTTTCAGGTGAAGATGAATTCAATGCAGAATTGATGGTCGGCGTGAACGCAGGTGGATTAGCGCTTTCAGAAAAGGAGGCAGATGACATGACACGATATTTTGAAAAGATCATAGCTCTAGGTGTCGACGTCAGCTACAAATCGTAGCATCCGCTCAAAACCGAGCGATACTTCGTTATCTGGTCCCGACACATTGCTCAGCTGTATTATTGAATACCACTACGCAATTTGTCTTCCCGTGCCTCGTCTCGCACAGTTTGTGGACGGCTGCTCATCACCTGGTAACGGGCGTAGTGTAAAATGAAAAGCAAGTAAGGAACTTTAATGCGATTACAGGACCTAGCACAACTCTCGACTCGCGCGTTCAAGACGAACCCGATGCGTACGTGGCTCACCATTCTCGGTATGGGTGTGGGTACCGGCGCTGTGGTGGTGCTCGTGGGCCTTGGTTTCGGTCTGCAACAGATAATTCTCGAACAGATCGTGTTCGGTGAGACGTTGCTCTCGCTCGGCGTCTCTGCTACCGGTGCGCAGAACCTTAAGCTCGATAGCGAGCGCGTCAACACTTTCAAAGCCATGGATAACGTGCTTGATGCCGCTCCTTTGGCTCGTTTTCCAGCGCTCGTGACCTATAAAGGCCTCACCGGCAACGTTTTCATTCAAGGCGCTGAGCCGCCGTATCTGCGGTACGCCGGTGTGACCGCGCAAGCTGGCGAAGTGTTCACTGACGCTGACCAGGGAGATACCAACACCGTCATGCTTTCTCCAGCTGTACTCAAACTTTTTGGTGTTGAGGACATCGAGGGCTTTATCGGCCAGAAAGTTCGTTTTAGGATCTTGGTGCCAGCAAATGACGGCACCGACACCATCAATGAGGTCATTATCGATAAGGAATACACGGTACGCGGCATCACTAAGGAAGAAGGTGTGCTCAATGCACTCATGATGCTTCCTGAGCTCCGCAATCACATCGGTATCGAGGAGTTCGAACGCGTTCAGGTTCGTGTTGTCTCAAATGAGTTCCTGCCAGTGGTCGAAAAGCAGCTCATCGAAGAAGGGTTCCGAGTGACTGCGCTTTCTAAGACCGTTGAGCAAGCGTCGAAGATCTTCCAAGGAGTACAGATCGTACTTGCTACATTCGGCGGTATTGCGCTCCTTGTGTCTGCGATCGGTATGTTCAATACGATGACAGTGACCCTGCTTGAGCGTACCAAGGAGATCGGTATCATGCGTACCATCGGTGCAGCGCCGAAGGACATCAAATGGCTGTTCGTTTCAGAATCGATCGTGGTAGGTTTTCTTGGAGGTATCTCAGGTATTGTGATGGGAGTGTCACTCGGTATCATTGTCAATTTGCTCTTGAACTTAGCTGCGAGTCAGTTCGGTGGTGATTCCGTCAGCCTCTTTTCATTTCCAATTCCGTTTCTCATTTTTATCGCACTCTTCTCAGCAACTGTTGGTTATTTAACCGGTATTTTCCCAGCAAAGCGCGCAGCCTCGCTCAACCCGCTGGATGCTATTCGCTACGAATAACAAAGTTGTGTTATTCACAAAAGCTTAATAAATGGCTTATTTTAAGCCCTTTCACGTTGTGCATAACTTGTGCATAACTTGACAAAGAAGGCTCTAAGGTTCGTTACAATAGTAGAGAAGCTTTTAGAAATTATTGTTGTACAACATGAGCGAGTTGTCTTTTACTAGAACAAGGGCCGGAAAGGTTACGATCCTAACAACTGTTGTTGGTATCGCTGCATTTGCGGCAATTTTCCTTTTGAACTTTGGTGCACAAGAACTTCAAAAGGTAGAGGCCCAGGGTGTAGCAACCACAACACTCACAGTTTTGAACACGCCACCGCAATGGACCGTTATGGCTGAAGAGACTGTTGGTTCCTCGACCACCACTCCAACCAACTCAACGTACCAAGTGCGTTGGCAAGGTACAGCGACCGACCCTAACGGACAGCCGTACTTCTTGTTGCTCTGCAATACATCAAACCCACCAACAGCTAGCTCGGCTTCTAGCTACGGCAACCTCGGTTCAGCTCCTCCAAGCTGTAGCGCTACATCGACCCGTTGGGCTGTCTCAGCTTCAACCACGAGCGGTGTGCAGGCGATAGCAGCAACCACCACCACTGAGTCAATGGCTGAGTCGAACGATTGGTGGGCATGGGTTTGTGACGACGACCCTGTTCTTCCACGCTGTAACGCGGTATCATCACAAGGAACAGGTACAACATCATCTCCATTCCTCGTTAACCACAGGCCAGTAGTTAGCTCGTTCACGAACAACTCTCCTACATTGCCGGGTTCGGTAGTAACTTTCACCAGCAGTTCCTCAGATCCAGACGTTGTCTCTGACCCAGACACGGTAAAGCTCTTCGTTTGTTCAACCAATAGTTTCAGTACTACCACTGAGACCTGTGGCGCTACTCAGCTCGCAAGTTCTACTTTTGTGACCTCAAATGCTACAGCTACGTACACCATTACTATCCCGACTCAAGACCAAAACTATGACGCGTACGGCTTCATCATTGATAACCACTCACATTTAGCTAGTCCGCAAGCAGGTAATTCGCAGATCACTGTCCAGAACGCGCCGCCTACTGTAACCACCTCTCAGGTGATCTTAAATGGTGGTAATAACATTGTGCTTACGCAACATGCGAGTCAAACAACTGGCTTCACGCTGCAGTTTGAGCTCCAAGACAACAATACGTGTGAAAATGCAAGTTCAGGTGACGAATTAGTTGATTACCAGCTTGCAGTCTTTAGGACGAACATTGGCACATCAACTTGCACGCCAGGTGCGACCTTCAATCCAAATAACTGTTATCCAAGTGAGGCTGGAACCAACTACTGGAACCTAAGCTGTACTGCCTCATCAACCAGCTGTGGTGGCCCGCCTGACATGACGACAGTATTCAGTTGCACCTTCCCGCTTTGGTACGTAGCAGATCCGACCTCTGGTGGTGCTACCAATACTGTGCATTTTGCCACCGATTGGTCTGCAGCTATCATCGGTATCGATGACAACGGAGCAACCAGCTCATACTCGATCGGGGACTTCCCACAAGAGCTTAACTCTTTCCTCGGCTACACACTCGACACTCTAGCAATTCCGTATGGTCAGCTTGAACCAGGTCAAGCGACAGACCCTCTTGTAGCAAGTACTACATTTAGAGCAACTGGTAACGTTGGTCTCGACGAGACGCTCTCAGGTGAATCAATGTGTAACACGTACACAACTGCAGTGAACTGTCCTGACTCTGCGACCTCGACCATTTCTGAAACGCAACAGGTCTTTGCTACTTCGACCGTATCCTACGCTACTGCACTTGGCTTCGGTTACAACCTTTCATCGTCAAGCTTCAAGGAACTCGAGCTCAACGTGCAGAAGTCAACTGCAACAAATACCCAAGCAACTTCGTCAACTTACTGGGGTATCTCTGTTCCAGGCACCATTACGTACTCAGGTGTATACACAGGCGAGAACACGTTCATTGGAGTAGTAGGTGAACCAGCAGATTGGTAGATCATCAACCAAAAGTATTTGCAAGAACCGTCGTTATCCAAGCGACGGTTCTTGCTTTATTGCAGATGATTACGGATAATTATTGAGAGTCTAGGAGGTATCATCAATGTTTCGCTTTTTTTCATATTTCGCGATTGTCTTGACGTGTTTTGTACTAACCGCCGAAACGGTTTTTGCTGGTTTTGGTGTAACGCCGCCTTACGTACGCAACACCAGCCTCACAAGGAATTCACAATACGAGCAACAGATACTCATCGTGCGCGGTGATCCGAATGTTCCTTTGAAAGCTACCGTGCTCATTGATGCACCGGGTTTCTCTGATTGGATAGAAGTGGTTGAAGGCAACGAGTTCACACTTCCGCGCGGTGAGCAAAAGGTCCCAATGACAGTGCGTGTTCGTATCCCGGATGATGCTGAATTTAAAACCTACACCGGTTCTATACGTATCAAGACAGGAGCAGTTGATGATGCCGTTACTGCAGGAGCGGTCAACATCTCACTTGGTGCACAGATCGATCTCGAGCTCAATGTCATTGATAAGATCATAAAAGATTTCAAGATTCGCAAGATCGGTATAAGCGACCTTAACGAAGGTATGAAGTTCGGCTGGCTCTACTTCCCAGGGAAGATCAATTTCACAATGATGCTTGAGAACACTGGTAACGTAGATGTATCACCTTCAAAGGTCGTATTCAGGATCTACGATGCATCAGGTTCAGTGCTGCTTGAAGAGACAAAGAACAAGGGGAAGATACCGCTTGTAAAACCGTTCGCTATCGAAGAAGTGACAGCTGCCATACCGACGCGTCTGCCGGCAGGTAACTATATCGCCAGGTACCAGGTCTTCAATGGTGATGAGTCAAAGCTCGAAGGAGAAGTGAACCTCAATGTTTTGCCGTACGGTACACTTCAGGCTGCAGGCTTCGGTTTCTCTGGTCTCTCGCTCGCACATAAGATATCGGTCATTCTCCCACTCGTTGCATTGGTCGTGCTCGCGATCCTCTTCACCATATCACGCCGTCGCAATCGAATGCGCGCGTGATAGCTATGAAGAGTTTGGTCAAACATACAAGCCTTTTCCTCGCGACCCTTCTGGTCGCGTTGCCGTCAATGGTGGCAGCACAAACGTACATTGCTACCACTACGCTCAACATCAGTATCTGCGGCGATATGATCGTGAACCCGGGCGAGGAATGCGACGTGCCTGGTGAGACTGGCGAGTACAGTACCACCATCATCGGCCGTCAGTGTGACGAGCAGTGCCAGTACGGTCCGTACTGTGGTGACGGCATTTTGCAGACCCAATTCGACGAAGAGTGCGACGACGGTAACAACAACGATGACGACTTCTGTAGCGCAACATGCACGATCGAGCCAGCTGGTTCCGGCGGCGGCGGCTCTTCCGGCGGCGGCGGTTCAAGAGGCGGTTCAAGTCGGGATCTGGGGAAAACTGAGATCAATATATCTGGTCGTGCGTATCCGAACCAAACAGTCAACATCATCATGGACGGCAGAGCAGTCGGTACTGTGCGTGCCAACAGCACTGGCAACTTCGAATTCACGACTGAGGCATCACCGGGAACAGTTTCCCTTGGCTTTTGGGCGAACGACAGTCAGGGTACGCGCTCGATCACGCTCAACAACACCTTCGATGTGACACAGGGAGCTATTACAAACATTTCGAGTATTCTCCTGCCTCCAACTTTGCGTCTAGCTCCAACGCAGATAGACCCTGGCGCAACAGTGACCATAAGTGGACAGGCACTGCCTAACGTGACCGTGCAAGCTCATATAGATGGCAGCCGTATCGTGCAGACTGCTGCTGCTGATGGAAGTGGTAACTGGTCGATATCGTACAACACCAGTTCGCTTTCTCCGAAAGCCTATCCGATCAAGGCTCGTTATCTACTTGGTTCATCACCTCTTGTGACGCAAAGTAACTTCAGTAGCACATTGCAGCTTTTTGTTGGTGTAGAAGGGCAGAGCAGTACACCCTCAGACCTCAGTCGCGACGGCAAAGTGAATCTCACCGACTTCTCTATCCTCATCTTCTGGTGGGGTAAAGATGGTGGCAATTCAGATCCGAGCGCCGATATAAATGGGAACGGCAAGGTTGGTATTGAGGACTTCTCCATATTACTTTTTAATTGGACTGGTTGAGGTATTCAGTTTATTTGAGCGTTTGATTATGTTCGTCCAGCGATTTGCTCTAGGGAAAAGCAAATCGGGACACTTGTGCCCGTGGGTATAAGTTCGTAATAGTCGCTACGCTCTTTTACTCACTTAACTGGACCGGCTAACGAGCATACGCCAAAACCTCAAGCTACTTTGTTGTCAGCGGCTAAAAGTGCGTTCATCGTATACCAAATACGGCTCACACCCTTTTGCCTTGACGCCGCGTATCTGAAGGTTTGTGGAGGTATGCTCAAGTTGGACGCGTACGTGAGCATTTGATGCTGGATTTTTCATGCTCAATCGAATTTTGATTCAACTTTTTAAATAATGTGCATAACTAGAAGAGTCTTCTTCATGACGCAAGCTACAATGAAGTTGTATCTGGTACAGAGGTAACTCTTTATTGTTACTGGGCAGTGGTCGCGTACACAGCCAGCGCTTCAGCCGAGTGCTATGTATCAGGTATGCTCCCGCTGCTTTTTCTGACTAGGGAGTGGAGACCCCAAGTCGAAACGCACCAAACCACAACCGCAAACAAAGAACGAAATAAAAGCTTGCTTCTGTTTCTGTTTTCTGCGCTGCGGATGAAAGCTTTTTGCTTACATTGGTGCTGACCCGAACGCACATGTCGTACAACACGTGTTCGTAAGGGACGCGAGAGCTAAAAACAACGTAGAGCTATGTTCAAAACGGCTTCAACCGTTCGAACGCTCAAGACTATTGCAATGGTTGCAGGCCTAACGACCGTTTTTTGGTCACTAGGCCTGCCGTATCTCCAACTTGCTGGAGCAGCTAGCATTACAAATGTTAGCGATACACTCTCGGATTCTGCACCTAGTGCATTGTCCAACCACACGATCCTGTTCGATGCAGCGAGTGGAGTGGCTAACGGTGAAACGATCGTTATCTCATTCCCCTCAGGTTTTTCGACCGGCACGGCGGATCACACTGACATTGATGTCACAGGTGGCAACCAAGGAGCATTCACTGTTGCCGATGACTGTTCAGCCTCAGATGAGGTAAGCGCTGCTTTCAGCAGCAGTACCCTCACTCTGACTTTCTGTGCAGGTGACGGCGGTCTCTTGGATCCAGCTGAGGAAGTTACTATCCTCATTGGAACCAATGCGACCGGCGGCGATGCACAGATGATCAATCCAGGCACACCTGGTTCATACGAGATCAGCATCACAAGCGGTCCGTCTGACACTGGTGCAACCCGTGTTGCTATCATCGACGATGTACTCGTAACTGCTGCAGTCGACACGATATTCACCTTCACGGTGGATGGAGTGACGCCTGACCAAGCGGTGAACGGTGCAACGACGACCGGCTCGAGTAGTGCTACAGCAATTCCATTCGGTGTTCTCACCGCTGGCGTTGCATCGACCACTGCTCAAGACCTCTCGGTAGAGACGAACGCAAGTAACGGCTATGTCGTTACGGTTCAACTCGACGGAGCTCTTGAGTCATCGACCGGAGCTGACATCGACGGCTTTCTTGACGGTTCATACACTGACACGCCTGCCTCTTGGTCGGCGCCATCAGGGATACTCGGTTCCGACAATACGTACGGACACTGGGGTATGACCTCAACGGACCACGTTACCGGGCGAGCGAGCGAGTTTGCGACCAGTACCTTTGCGTCTGCAAGCACCTCACCTCGCATTGTCATGGGACATGACGGTCCTGCCGACGGTACGACCGCTGGCGTCGGTGCTGCACGCGTCGGTTACCGCGTAGAGATCACTTCTCTTCAAGAGGCGAGTGACGACTACACGGCAACGCTGACGTACGTAGCAACGCCAACCTTCTAAGTGAACAGCCGTTCACTCTAGACTCTCAAATTGCAATAGAAGAGCTACAGAAAATCCTATCTCCCACCACGAGGTGGGTTTTCTGTTTCAGTAGCTTCAAAATTGACGAGCTTCTTTGTTGCGCATCGGTACAATGACTGTCGCTGGACCTTGTGTCCCACTCCATTCATTGTCCTCGCGCGCCTCGAATCTCATTCAATTTTGAAGCTACTGTTTGGAGAGTCATTTCTACCACGTGGGAAAATCGCAATCGTGTTTTATTTTAAAATCTTCAAATTGACTAGTTCTTTATGCATGTTTCAATATAAATACCTGTGCTGGATTGTGTGCCCAACCTCAGCTATCAAACCACATGAACACAAAAGAATTATTTTTAAAAACACTGGAAGATCTAGAGAAAAAAAGTCAGTCGCAAGACTGGTACGATATGTTGCTCATCTCGGGTTTGATTTATAAATTGCTTTACGATAAGCATCCCATGGTGTATGAGGTGAATACGTCGAAGATACCTATATCATTTGAGGTAAATGATATGAAGTTACACACTGACCCGTCACTCATGTTTTCTTCCGTCGAAGATGCATTTGATCCACAAACTACCCCGCCACCTTTTGCTAAACCCATGATTGTTAACACACAGGTGTTGTATTCAAGAGAAGTTATGACCATTGGCCCAGAAATTCTTACAGTGAAAGACCTGATTAAATTTTTGAGAAACAAACAGGGAGGTGTTCACTATGATAATGTTGCTTCGGTAGACAAGGAGCCCGTTTTAAAGGAACTTCAAGAAACAATGGGAATTGCTGGTGTAACAGCTGGACTTAGATTGATGAGGGCGATTTCGAGAGTTGTCGTGAGAGGACTGCAGCCATTAAAACAAAATTTGCAGTAAAAACTACAGACCAAGTTAACTCTGTACCCACAACCTCCAAAATCACACCATCATTGCTTGCTATACTATAACTACATGAAAGCGTTCCAAAAGCTACTTTTTTTGGTGTCTGTTTTCGCGTTCGCGGGCATTGGGACTGCCTCTGCAGCAACGCTGTACATGGACCCTAATCAGGCCGAGATCATGCGCGGCGACAGCGTGTTGATCTCGCTCCACCTAGACACCGATGAAGAGGAGTGTGTCAACGCAATCGACGCGATAGTTAAATACTCAGAGAACATTGAGCCTATCGATGTGTCACGCGGCAGCTCCATCCTTTCTGTATGGATCGAAGATCCGAAGATAGACAAAGCCAACCGCACCATCACGTTCGCAGGTGGTATTCCAAATGGCTACTGTGGACGCATCCCTGGTGATCCGCGCGTGACCAACAACCTGGTCGATATTTCGTTCATGTCGCCCGGTTTGCAAATTGGTACGACTGAGAGTGGTAATGTCGCTAAGATCGAATTTGCTCCTGAAACGCGCGTTCTCCTAAATGACGGTTACGGCACTGAGGCATCGCGTCAGCTTTTTGGCACAGAACTATTATTGTCACGCACAGCTGGTCCGCGGGTAGAGAATGACTGGCTCGAGATCATCAACAATGACGATCAACCACCAGAAGATTTCAGCATTTCACTTGAACGGACGCCAAACGCCTATAGCAATAAATACTTTATTGTTTTCAATACGACCGACAAGCAATCAGGTATTGCTTCATACGAAGTGATGGAAGAGCCGCTTGAACTTCGTAACTTGTTCATGTGGGGCAGGACCGGTGCGCCGTGGGTAACAGCGAAAAGTCCGTACGTGCTCGAGGATCAATCCTTGAATAGCACCATTCGTGTCCGCGCTATCGACAAGGCAGGCAATGAATACATCGCTGTATTGGTGCCTGACGAGGCTAACCGCACCATACCGACCGAAATATTCATCTTCGCTGGACTGGTTGGTGTTGGTGTCTTGATACTGCTCATTGGCATCTTCTTGCTTGTGCGTTACTTCATTCGCCGCCGCCGCACAGTCGAGGATGACGAGGATGCTAATGAAGAGGACGCAGAGGAATAGTCGTGTACAGCTATGCAGCAAACTTTTTTCTTACAAAGCTTCAAGTACGCGATCGTAGCTGCGCTTCTCGGTTGGAGCGGGTTTGCCTACGCGGCGACGCTGTCGGTCGCACCGGCAACGGGTGTGTACAGTTCTGGTCAGACCTTCACGGCAAGTGTGGTTGTTAATACGCAAGGTCAGTCGATCAATGCGGCTGAGGGTACGGTCTCCTTCAACCCAAGCGTGCTCAAGGTGGTTAGTGTCAGCAAGGGTTCACTCTTTAACCTATGGACCGCAGAACCAGCTTTCTCTAATAGCGCCGGGACCATTTCCTTCAGCGGCGGCAATCCGACCGGTTACAAAGGCTCTGCCGGCACAGTGCTTTCTGTTACTTTCAGGGTCGTAGGCAGCGGCTCTGCGAAAGTATCGTTTTCATCAGGTGCTGTCTTGGCTGCCGACGGGCGGGGAACCAATGTGCTGTCATCGATGAATAGCGGCACCTACACCATCTCTGCTCAGACAGCGACACCAGAGCCGGAAGTCATCATTGAGTACGTACCGCCCGCCAATACTCCAAGTGCTCCGAAGATAACTTCTTCGACTCATGGCGACCCAGAAGCATGGCATAAAGCTAAGACAGCTGAGTTGGCCTGGGCAGTGCCATCAGGTGTCACTGGAGTGCGTACACTGCTTGATACTGCTCCGACCTCTATCCCTACTCGCGTGTATGATGAGCCGATCTCGCGCCTCTCGCTCCCTGATCTACCTGAGGGTGTTTCGTACTTCCATATTCAATTCCGGAATCAGGAGGGATGGGGCAAGGTCTCACACTACCGATTGGCGGTTGACTCTGTAGCGCCGGCAAACTTCAATGTTAAGTTGCCAGACGGGGCTGACCTTTCTAATCCAGTGCAGACGCTCTCATACAGTGCTGATGAGGGCGGGTCGCCATTGAAGCGCTTCATGGTGCAGGTGGATGGCGCTGAGGCCTTCGAGTACATCGACACAGAAGACAAGAAGACCATTGTGCTGCCAACGCTGCCTCCTGGCTACCACACTGTCATTGTCGAAGGTTTTGATGCAGCAGGGAACAGTGCTATGGGCACGCTGTCGCTGACCATCGCTTCGTTCGAAAAACCCGTTTTCACTGAGTACCCTGATAGTATCGGTACCAATGTCATTCCGGTCATCAAAGGCCAGACTCGGCCACGTTCAAAGGTTGCAGTGACCTTTACGCAGGTAGGGCTCGGCGTGTCATCGGCTGACGCTACCAAGACCTACGAAGTAGCGAGTGATGACCAAGGCAAGTTCTCTGTCATACCAGACGGTCGTATGAGTGTCGGGGTATACGAGCTGGTAGCAATTTCTATCGATGAGGCAGGAGCGCAAAGTGAGCCGTCGGACCCGGTACGTATTGTAGTGGAAGAACCAGGGTACGTGCGGATTGGTTCGTTCGCAGTCGGTTTATTATCAGTACTGGTACCGCTCCTCGCACTTGTTGGCCTCTTGTTCCTCACAACCACGTACATCATCGCGCGCACACGTACGATAAAACGCCGTGTTGCTAAAGAATCTATCGAGGCGGAGCACATCCTCGTACGTGAATTCAAAGAACTACATGACCTCCTCGAAGCGGAACGGCAAGTGCTGGCAGCAGCTCGCAAGGGTGGTAAGCTAACAAAGTCCGAGCAGGCGCTTATAGAGGAGTTTTCACACGCTCTCACAGAGTCAGAGCGGCGCGTACGCAAGGAGATCGAAGACGTGACGGATTACGTAACCTAACCCCACCACTATGCTGAAGACAAACCTCAATACGTTGCCCATCGTCATCATCGCAACGCTGTTAGCGATAGCGACCGGACATTTCGTCTTCAAACACATTGAGGAAGCTCGCACTGCAGACCTCGATCTCCTCATTGCTGAACACGAGGCTGACCTGATGGACTATTCGAACATGCTTCGTACGAACAGGGCCACTCATGCGGTCAGTATGATCGTCCATGACTGCAGCCCAGATAAGCGCGCTCAGTTTGATGCTGCGCTTTCACGATTGTCGGAACTGAAAAGGTCAGAGTTGGAATCCCTTGACCGAATTTTTGCTGAGTGCGCTTACTTCTATCCTGAGCAACAGGCGCTTATGTCTATGCTTTTGAACGATAAATTTGAGTCATACGTAGATCTACTCGATATGTTCAGTGAACGAGCAAGGTTGCTTGATCCAAGAACTGAAGAACGTCTTTTGTGGAGGAAGCTGGTTGAATTAGAGGCAACCAGAAGTGGTCTAAGCCTTGAACTTGTCGAAGTGCAGCGGAATATACTTAACATGCTCTTGTCAGGTTCGGCATCGACTGACCCGGCTTTTGACGCAGAGCGCAAAAAAGCGACAGAGATACTGGACAGGACGATCACCGCTATGAATGAGATCGAAAGTGTTCGCAAAGAGCTCAACTCACCATGAACCCACTACAGCGCATAGTTGACTTGGTGTTCCCAAACCGAAGACACGAACGCTCAATAACAGTGCGTTACGCTTTTCCGTTCATGCTCGCGCTCACAACATTCCTCGGCGCTGCCGCGCTAATGGGTGAAAAGGATACGTACATCATAGTGGAATCGAGACAGGAACAAATAGCTGCCGGCGATAACTTTGAGATAGATGTCTTTGTCGTCGCCAAGGTGCCGGTCAATGCGGTTGATATCAAGTTGGCCATACCAAAGGGGCAGGTGAAGTTTTTGGGTGTTGATACGGGTGAATCTGTCATCACGCTTTGGACAAAGGATCCGTACTTTGAGAATGGCACAGTTCACATGACCGGAGGCACGTATAGAAAAGGTTTTATCGGCAAGCATAGGATAGCAACGGTCAGCGTGCAGGCACTGACCTCAGGTCTCGCTCAGATCGGCGTCTCACACGCAGATCTCTACGCTGGAGACGGCACTGGTGCGAAAGTAACAGTGGCTGAAGCAGGAGAGGATAGCACCGAGCTTGTCATTGCTCGCGAAGATGGAACGTACGTACCGAGTGCGGTAGTGGGCGGGGAGGTAGGCTTCTCCATTATCGGCGATGTCGATGGCGATGGAAAAGTCACACTCAAAGACATCAGCTCTTTCATGGCAGCTTGGCACAACAAGAGTACGCTCTACGATTTCAATGGTGATTCGAAAATGACCTTTAGGGATTTTGGGATTATTCTCGCAAAGTATTTCTTCCAATAACCAAAGTCCACAGAATGCCCTGAGACTTTGTCTCACTTCGCTCAAAAACGTTCACCGTACAAGAGAGTACGACTCACATTTTTTCGCTTGTGATCCGCGTCTCAGAGCATCCTGAGAACTTTGGGGTTGTTTGAGCTCCAAATCTTTAAAAAGCTTTTATTGTAGCCACATAATCGCTGTTGATAAGCTTCAAACCGTAAGCAGGTTTCAAAGGTACAATAAAAGGGTGATGGGAAGCCTCCTAAGAAGAGGCAATTAATGGTGCGACCATGCAAATGGAAGCGCCAAATTGGTGCAACGTATATGAGTACAAAATGGAGAGAACCTCCATTCTCCTGTAATGCACCGCTATACCGCTTTGTATTCAGGGGAACATTTTCTTTCACCACAGTCTTTATGCTGTGCGTGGCTTTTGTGTTCTCAAGTTTTCACTTAGCATTTGCAAACGAAGAAGCGGGAGCAACCGCAGGCGAACCTGAAAATGTCGGCACAACGGAGACAATAGAAACAGAAACCCAAGAAGTTGAGTCTGTCGAAGAGCCGATAGTAGATAGTGCGGAAGAAGCGCCAGAGGAAATCTCTGAACCGGAAGTCGAGACAGTTGTTGAGTCGAACGAAAGCAATACTGAAACAGCACCTGAAGTTACTGCTGTTAGTGAAGTAACTGAGACAGAGACAGAACCGATGCCAGAGGCTCCAGCAGCAACTGAAGCAACAAGTACTGAACAACTACCGGAAATAGAAGCTTCAGTTGAACCTTCTGATGCCGGCGAAAATGCGTCACCAGCCGAAGAAGAAATACCCGAAGTTGAGGAAACTATTGACGAAGAAGTGACTCCGGAATTGGCTGAGGCCGTTCTTGGTACTTCGACCGAAGCTACCACCACGCCAGTGCAAGTTGATACGGTCATAAATGATTCGAATTACTACCAATTCAGCCGTGAAGAATGTGTGCGTGTAGCAGACGGATCGTTCTACTGCGGTGGCGCAGAAGAAACGCCCGAGCCGGTCTTCGAGAATGGTCTATTTGCAGCACCTGATAGTGGCGGTGACTTGGAAATATTCCTTCGTTTCGATGGTATTGAAACGCAGATAACAAGCAATGATGTCGACGATGCAGCTCCGTATTACGACTCACATTCAGACACCATAGTCTGGCATCGTCTCATAGACGACCGCTACCAGATCATCTCGTACGACATAGAGAGCGGAGAAGAGAAGCAGCTCACGCACGGTACAGAAAACAACATGGAACCATCACGGTACGGCGACCTTACTGCCTGGCAATCATGGGTAGGCAATAACTGGGAAATAGTGCTGCTTAAGAAGGGTTCAACAGAGCAATTGACAAAGTCGCCAGAACACGATATCGCTCCATTGATCTACGAGTCCTTTGTACTTTGGAACACGACCGGTGAAGATGGCGTGCAGCAAATAGCAATGTACGATCTTGAGAATGAGGAGATAACGCTCATCAAAGACGAGGATGGCGCTTCGGTGAGGAACCCGCGAATGGTGCTCGTGTACGAAACTGCCAATGAGCATGGCGACATCATGACGAAGGGTTTTGACCTTGAATCGAAAACAGTCGTTCCGCTCGCTGCGACCCCTCGTCCCACGCCAAAAGAGATACCAGAAAGTGACCAGACTGGCGAGACACGAGCCTTGATACAAAATAAATCCTCTAGCAAGGAGTCAGAACTGCTGGATGGAGTTCCTGAGCCAGTAGCCACTTCTTCAGGCAGTACAACACCGCCAAAAATTGACCCAGCAGCGAGCACAACACCAGAAACAGTAGCGCCTTCAGCTACAACAACCAATACAATAGTTGCTACTACAAGTGAGCCGACCGTCATTGAAGATGTGGTAGTTCCAGTATACGAACCGCCTCAAGCTACTATGACGCCAATAGTTGATCCTACTACTGTCATCAACGATGTCGTAATACCCCCATTTTCAGCCACTTCGACTGACTAGCTAGGGTACAATGGTGGAAAGTGTTATGAATCGAACGCGGCTGTTAACTGTGGCTAAAAAACATTGGAAGCCTGGCTTCACAGTACTGCTCTTTGTCTGTCAGATGGTCACGTTGTTGTCACCGATCTTTCAATTCCTACCACTTATCCCAAGAGCCGAAGCGGCCGAGGTTACCGTAACCGCTTCGGAAAATACGACCGGCACCACGCACATCCAATCAGGATCGCAGACGGTTTTTGTTAACGATGATGTTGGTTACAAATTTTTTGTTGACAGCGCTGGCGAATGTTCATACGTGAAAACCTCCGATGGCGGAGCGAACTGGGGTCCTCTGCAAAAAGTTGACGATCAAGGTGCTGCAGCTGACTGCCTTAAGGTCACGGTTCATTATGATCGTTGGACACCAAATGATAGCGGTAACTATATACATATCGTCACCATGGACTCGGGTTCAGACGATCTTTTCTATAACCGCTTGGATACTACAGACGATTCGCTTTTGGCCGGTTCGACGGCGGTACTCTTTTCAACCGCAGCTGGTTATCCGACCGTCACCCTGGCATCCGGTGCCAACTACCCAAGCATCACCAAGAGCACTGAGGGCGTGCTGTACGTATCTATAGACGAGGCTACAACTAATGGCTCTACTGTATTCCGGTGCGACTCTTCCTGCGACACACCCGCAAATTGGTCGATGGCTGGGACCTCCCCCCAGGATGACGTCAATGACTGGTCCATGCTGGTACCCATCCTTAACGGGGATATCATGCTCATAAACCGCGACGTGTCTGCAGACGACATCCGCACGCGTATTTTTGATGGAACGAACTGGTCTGCTTCGTGGTTTCTCATTGATGGCAACGCCACTGAAAACGGAACGTATGATGTAGGCATGGCAGCGATCAATGATGAAAACGGCAATATTTCTTTGGCCTACTTAGCTGATAACGCGACGCTTGGTACTGATGATGACCTTAGAACTGCTCGTTACAACGGTACCACCTGGGCTTCAACCACAGCAGTGGTTACCAATAGTTCACGAGGTCTCACTGGCGTCGCTATCGGTCACGATAAAAATACTAACGACATATATGTAAGCTATTCCGGACGCACCACTGCAAACTCTGCTGGTACTGGTAGAGTCTATTGGCATTCTTCTGCCAACAACATGAGCTCTTGGTCAAGCGAAACAGGTCCAGTCAACGCCAGCGCAGGTGACCTCTATGGCGTTGATCTCAACCAGTCATCGCCTGAGCGTATTTTCACGTCGTGGGCCGATATGACAGCGGGCAGCATTCAAGGTGATACGATCGCTGATGTGTACGGTGGCGTTCAAGTCACGGCTACTGGAACACAGACGAGTGAGATCCGTGCTTCCACTACTAACATGTACCTCGGTGGGACATTTGTTTTTGCAGAGAACTTAGCAACACGCGATATTTCCTCCATCACTATAACTGAAGATGGCACAGTAGACGCTGCCAATGGTCTCGACAATATCAGACTGCTCTATGAAAGCGATAATACTGCGCCGTACAACTGTGAGAGCGTGTCGTATGGAGGTTCGGAGTCACAGTACGGTGCCACTGATACCAATGGTTTTTCTGGAGCGAACGGGGTATCTGCATTTAATGCCACAGGCATCACAGTCAGCACTACCTCAGCACTCTGCGTGTACGTCGTGATGGACATTACCTCACAAGCCGCCGATGCGTCAACGCTTAACGTGACCATAGCCAACCCTTCCACAGATGTTACTGTTTCAGGCGGTGGTTCAGTGGTTCCTGAGACGCTCGTGAACATCACCGGTACTACGACTGTTAGAGATTCCATCCTCACGCAAGAGCACTTCCATTTCAGAAACGATAATGGCTCTGAAACGACCGCAACATCGAAAACTTCGGGTGTACAAGATACTGATCTGACGACATTGCAACAGGGAACATCGACACGTCTTCGTATGGAAGTTTCAAACGAAGGCTCCTCGTCTTCGCTTCCAACCACATTTCGTCTCGAGTTCACTGAAGCTACTTCGTCTTGCAGTTTGGCGACTGGTTGGACCGACGTTGGGGCAACAGACGATGCCTTCAACATGTACAACACGCCGAATCTAAACAATGCCTCAAATACAACGAATATTGCCACGTCGACCGGAGGTGTGTTCGATGAAAACACCACCTTTCTCGCAGCGAACGGCGGCGTGCGGGATAGTACGTCACAGACCGATTCACTCACACTCTCTACCACCACGTTCGCAGAATTTGAATTCTCGATCTTGGCTAGCACTTCCTCTGTGCAGGGCAGTACGTACTGTTTCAGATTGACAAATGCTGGTACGCCACTGCCGGTCTACGACGTCTATCCAAAGATCACTATAGTGTCTGACGTCCGGGTGAGTGCAACCAGCTCACAGTCAGCGACCATCGGTATTCCGAGTACCAATGTGCACATCGGCGGTGCGTATGTCATTACAGAAAATGTAAGTTCGCGCAGTGTGACCGGCATAAGCATTAGAGAGCAAGGAACGGTGAATGGCAGTACTGGTGTGTCGAACATCAAGCTTGTGTATGACATGGACACCTCGGCTCCGTATAACTGTGCGAGTGAATCTTACTCCGGAACTGAAACCCAGTTCGGCTTGACCGACGCCGACGGCTTCTCATCCGCTGATGGCTCTTCTAATTTCACTGGTTCGACCACTATCAATACGACTTCGGCGATGTGCGTGTACGTTGTTGTAGATATCACGTCGTCGGCTTCAAACGGCGAAACTCTAGATATATACATATTGGCGCCGAACACAGATGTAACTGTTTCAAGCGGTTCAGTAGCGCCGTCGACTGCAGTCGATATAACCGGCAACTCGAGCCTCGTGGGCGCCATCATGACGCAGACGCACTACCACTTTAGAAATGACAATGGCACTGAAGCAGCAGCTACCTCGAAGACCGGAGGTGTCGATGATACGCCAATAACAGATGTTGAACAAAGCGACAACTTCCGTCTGCGTATGCAGGTATCGAACGAGGGTTCGACCAGCTCTATACCGACACGCCTGCAGCTTGAGTACGGTACGAGGATCACCACTTGTGCAAATGTGAGTGCATGGAATGTCGTTGGTGCGGTCAATGGTGCCTTTGCAATGTATGATTCCTCAAACCTCACACAAGGAAACAACACGACAAACATAGCAGAAGCGACCGGTGGTATGCCTGACGAGAACACTAACTTCATCGCAGGCAACGCGGCTGTGAACGACACCAGCGCCTTGAGCGCGACCGCTACACTGACCTCAACACAGTTCATTGAAGCTGAATATTCGATACAGATGACCACTAATGCCGGCTATGACACGGATTACTGTTTCCGTCTCACGAATAACGGTACCGCGCTCAATTCATATACCACATACGCAGAGCTGACCTCAGCTCCAAAGCGCGACTTCAAGGTGCAACGTGGTAGTGCAACAGTTAGCGGCACTTCAACAACAATTACCGCTGGAGTGGATTACGAAGCTCCTGCTTCTTCCACTCGTTCCTTCATACGTATCACGAACACACACAACACTGGTGCGGGTAAGAACTCTGCTGGCGGTAACCAAAACGCTGACGACGTATCAGCCTACATCGAGAACCCCCAGAACCTACTTACTTCTGTTAGATTCACACGTCCGGCTGCGGCGATCAACAATACACGTGTCGACTGGGAGATAGTCGAGTACATTGGCGAAGCGGGGGGAGATAACGAGATTGTAGTAAGACAGCAAGGCGAAGTGCGATACGGTACAACTGATGTTGCTACTTCAACAAATACGATCAGTGGCGTGGTCGATGATGCCGATATAGTTGTGTTCGTAACAGGATCGTTCAATCCAGATACGGCGCTAACTGATTACGAAACGATGCAAGTTACTGCGAGCTGGGGCACATCGACAGACAGAGCGACCTTTACACGCGGTGTGGCTGGTAGTGATGCGGTGCGTATCAGCTACGCTGTGGTTGAATTTAGAGGCATCAACTGGACGGTGCAGCGGGTAGAACACACCTATGCTAGTGCCGGTTCGGTCGAGACTGAAAACATCACTTCAGTGAATAGTCTTTCTCGCGCCTTCATCCATACACAGAAGCGTATGACCAACGGTCTCCAATCGATGGCTGACTTCGGTCATGAAGTGTGGCTGTCTTCCATTGGTGTGGTCTCATTCCGACTCGATTCACTCGCTTCGACTCCATCTGGACACACATCAGTGGTCTGGATCATGGAAAATACCCAGCTTACAACCGGTGCTATGGAGGTTCACCGTATGAGCGGCTCGACCTCGGCCGGCACTGAACCACTAACACTCTCTATTGATATCGGTGCTACCATCGAGGCCACTAACAACAGTTCGGTCTCAGGCAATACACGACTCTCACTTGCAGGTACCAACTACCCGCAGCCAATTGCTGGCTTGTCAGTGGCGTCGACAACAGCTGTCAACCTCTGGCGAAGCGACACCGGAAACACATTGACCTACCGTATCGAGGTCATTGAATGGCCGGTCGCTGAGCTGACGTTCCGCCAGAACTACTACCAGTTCTTTGTTGACAATGACACGCTCACTCCAACCGACCCATGGCCTGCAGGCGGTACTGACCTTGGCGAAAACACGAGTATCACTGTCGCTAACAGCCCGCTTGCAGATGGTGAGCGGGTACGTATCCGCATGAGCCTGCGTATCGCGAACGCAACCTTCCCGGACAACAACCAGAGCTTCAAACTACAGTACGGCCGCAGGGTCACCTCCTGTTCTGCTATTAGTGTGTGGGCCGATGTCGGAGCCGCAGGCAGCGGTTCGATCTGGCGAGGCTACAACGCTTCGCCAACCGACGGCGCAACCTTGCCGTCGACGCTGCTCTCAGTCTCCGACGAGGCAGGTACATACGAAGAAGAAAATAATTCAGCTATAAATCCGAATGCGGTCATTGTGGGCGATGATATCGAGTACGACTGGCTTATCCAGCATAACGGTGCGATCCAGCGTTCTGATTACTGTTTTCGTATGGTTTATGCAGATGGTACACCGCTTCCTATCTACAACAACTACCCGACATTGCGTACAGCAGGATACACGCCTGTGATAATGAACTGGCAGTGGTTCACTGATGAAAATAACGTCACTCCAACGAGCTCGCTAGCGATCGAGAATGTAGCACCAAGCAACGTATCAAATGGTGAGGTGCTGAAACTTCGTCTTTCCTTGAAGGAGACGAAGGGTGCTAATGGCCAGAACGTGAAGTTTGGCGTTCAATATTCACAGTACGCGAATTTCAGCGACGGTGGCACTTTCCTCACCTCGACCACCAGTTGTGTGTCGACTTCGACCTGGTGCTACGCCGATGGAGCTGGTTCTGACAACGCAACCATTACTGCTAAGGTGATCTCGGATTCAGAGAGCTGTTCTGGTGGTGTAGGTAATGGATGCGGTACGCACAACGAAACTTCCAATGCAACCAGTACTCACTATCATGCTTCGCTCACGACCAAAGAGTTTGAATTTACGATCAGACAGGGAATACCACGTGTCGGCGCTGTCTACTACTTCCGCTTGTGGGACATGGTGAACGATGAGGCGGTGTCAGCGACGACGAGTTATCCGAGCTTGATGACTGAAGGTGCAGTGCTTTCCTTTGCTATTGGTGGGTTGCCGAGCGGTACTTCTACGGAAGGCATCAGTACAAACGTGACCACTACGCCGTCGTCTCTTAATTTCGGAACCTTGCCGTTTGATACTGTCGTTCGGGGTGCTCACCGACTTTCTGTTTCCACCAATGCCACTGAAGGATACCGAATGTTCATTCATGCTGATCAGCAATTGACGGATGACTACGGCAATACCATCGGGCCAGTGACAGGTAGCAACGCAGTACCTACAAGTTGGGCAACTGGCTGCTCGAGTTCCTCGACCGGCTGTTTCGGATACCATGCTGGGGATGACGTGCTTGAAAATGGCTCAGCCCGCTTTGCGCCAAACGACACCTACGCTGGGCTGACGACCAACTTGAGCGAGGTTATGTATAGCGCTGTCCCAACCTCAGAATCTCATGATATTGTATACGCAATATCGGTCACGGAAGGTAAAGAAGCCGGCGGGTACCAAAACGGCATTTCCTACATTGCAGTACCGGTGTACTAAGTATGAGATCGTTTCCTGACCAATTTCGAAATTGCAAAAGTATCATCATCGCGTCCGCGATCGCGTTGACGGTGCTTTCCTTTGGGTTTGAAGCAAGCGCATACAGCGTCAGTCCGCTTGTGATCGATCGCACGCTGAAAGCTCGGGACGAAGACCAAGTGATGATCACAATTGAGAACTCTTCACAGGTCCCGATCACAATTTATCCGACCGTGAACGCCATTTCGCTTGATGACAACGGAACAATTAGCGAGTTCATTACACCAACGTTAGCTGACGGAGCGACCACCGTGACCAGGTGGTTGGCGATCTCCCGTGCACAGATAGATATTCAGCCTGGCAGCAAACATGAGGTACCGCTCAACATAAAAATGCCGCCGGCCGTTGAGCCAGGACAATATCATGCCTTCATCGGATTGCCGAATGCTGGCAATCGACCGATTGCAGAAGGGCTCGTAGCAGCCGGCGGCGTACCAGGTGTGGTTGTCACCATCGAGGTGAAGAAGGATACCGTAGCCATTCTTAGGCTCGGAAGATTCTTCATCGATCGTTTTGTCACCAACACTAGCGGCAAAACAGCTAGCGTAACCCTGGTCAATAATGGTTCGGAGATCCTCGAACCCAAAGGAGAGATTATCTTCTATGATACCGGTGGTAATGAGGTAGGAGCAGTGCCGTTCAATGGCGAGGGTGCAAAACTCGAACCTGGTGCAGCGCAAGACTTTAGTATCGGGCTTCCAGAAAGCCTTGGTTTTGGAAAACACAAAGCGTACCTCGATATTGAGTACGGTTCGCAACTTGCGCAGGTGCAGGACACAACATTCTTTTACATCGTTCCCTTAAAGACCCTCATCGGCATATTTTTCGCTCTTTTGGCACTGACCCTCTTCTTGGCCTGGAAGGTGCACCGTCGCTATGGCCGATTTGAGGATTCGTATGAATCTATCGGGTCTGTTCCTTTCACTGTTCGTTCAGCTCCTTCTACTGCAAAAGACCATGATATCGATCTCAAAAAACCTCAGGCATAATTTTGTAACTATCGCTGCGTTAATTGCACTCATTACTTTCTTTGGTAGCGGGTCTGCACACGCTGAAAGCATTTCGCTTAGCGTAACTCCGACCCTCATCGAGATCTCGGCTGAACCGGGTCGCAGTTGGGAGAGTTCTATAAAGGTCATCAACAATAACCCCTTCGATCTCACGGTCTACGCTACGGTGGTAAATTTTGCTCCAGAAGGCGAAGGTGGACAGGGGATGTTCCTGCCGCCTGAACCAGAAGGAGGCGATAACCTTACTATCGCCAGCTGGCTTTCTGTACCCTCTGAACCGATTGTGATACCTCGTGAATCAAGCGCGGCTGTGCCTGTAGTGCTTGCTGTACCCACAACTGCTGCTCCCGGCGGCCACTACGGTGCGATACAAATAGGTACCAAACCTCCACAGAGCGGTGAAGAGCAAGTCGTCAGAACTTCACAGATAGTGACCTCACTTTTCTTTGCTCGTGTTGCTGGTGATATCAAAGAAGATGGGTCGATCAGGTCATTCCGCGCGTTATCAAGCTTCGTTGGTAGGCCAGAAGCCACCTTCGAACTGCGGTTCGAAAACAAGGGCAACGTGCACCTTCAGCCGCAAGGTGAGATAGTCATCAAAAACATGTGGGGAACTGTACGCGGCACCTTACCTGTGAACCAACAGACGCATTTCGGAAATGTGCTTCCAGAAAGCATTCGCAAGTTCGATTTCACATGGAATGGCACGTTTTCGCTTGCTGACATTGGCCGCTACACTGCTGAAGTAACACTTGCGTACGGAAGCGAAGCTCGCCAGTTCACTTCTCGTACGACCAGTTTTTACGTTGTACCAGTTAAAGCGCTCACGCTCTTCCTCATAGTTTTGGTTGCCGCCTCGCTGTTCACTCGGTTCGTCATCCGCTCGTACGTGCGGCGAATGCTGCAGCTTGCTGGTGTTGATCCAGATATCGGTCGCGGTGTGATGGTGCCGGCAGGCAAACTGCCTGGTCGCGATGTGCGTATAGAGCGACGGTCGCACGTGACCGCACCGGTGCGTGCTGGCTACAGTGATCTGCGCACGAGGCTTGGCGCTGTGAGTGCGTTCAAAGAAAAATTGAAAGTACTCGCTACTTTCGTCATTTCATATCGACTATTCTTCTTTGCAATGCTTGGCATCGTCGGCTTGGTAATGCTTGTGTTCGCATACTTCAGAGTGGTCACCGACAGTGACGTGCCGTACGAGGTGACGCTTGAACATACTGGTGAACCTGTGACCATCTCTT
>CAYTYF010000008.1:0-11732 GCA_964442205.1 uncultured Candidatus Saccharibacteria bacterium
CTTGGGCTCGGCGTGGACGACGATGTACGGCATGCCGCCGGGGAACATCGCCCACATCTCGCGGGGCATCAGGTAGGAAGCGACGCCGGCAGCGATGCCGAGCTGGAAGAGCTGTTCCATCGTGCGATGGAAGCTCGTCCACTGGTTCCCGTCCTTGTCGTTGCAGGTATTCAGGAAGCTCCAGCCCCCGTCACCGCCCGCGGCTTCTTCCTTGAACTCCGTGGGCAGTTCGGCGAGCATGGCGACGATGTCGTCGCGCTTCTCGGCGATGCGGCCGGGATGGAAGCCGACGTTCGTCGTGATCCCGGGGGCAGGCAGATAGGTTTCCTTCGGCTCGTCGTCCTTGAACAGGCAGTGCATGAAGGTCTCCTCGACCCGCTGGGTGTTGAGAATGTCGCTCATTTCCGATACCTCTCGGTTGTTGGTGAACAGGTTGAACGAAATGTACGGAGAAACAATACACTATAAAAGTGTATTTGTCAATATAGTGGAGACGTTTACGACAAGTTAAAACTTCTCTGATTGAAATGGAGTGTGCGAACTTTTTGAAAGTAGTGGACTTGTGGTGAGGTTAACACTTCGTCAAGATTAAAATAAGATTCAAAGTTTCTTTAAAAACGTTTGTAGAGTGGGTATGTGAGAACATTCAATATCCTTCACAGCAGTAAGCAATGTAAGATGCTCGCCTAAATCAGAAAGTGCTATTTCGACTTTGCCTTTGTTGGCTTCGAGTTCAGCTAGATACTTTTTGGAAAAAATATCATGCCTAGCAACTTTATCTTGATGAAACCAACTGCGTAATTCAGACGAAGGTGTCAGTATTTTAAGCCACACCACACCTTTGAGTTTTTCTTTGTTGATGCCACGAGGCCAGAGTCGATCTACGAGTATCGCGCTTCTACCTGCAGTTTCAGTATAATCATAAACACGTTTGACTGAAGTTTTCATATAATCAATTATACCAAAACTAGAAGTTTACTCTCACAAGCAAACTTCTATATTCTTCTATGTATTTCCATGTCTGGTGGAACTGGCTTTCCAAAGTTAGAACCTGTTTGATTCAGGACAGCTCGCCTCATTTCCTTCGGATCGTTGATTCATGGAAGGAGGTAGAATAGGCATATGACCGAGGACGACATCCTAGACTTAATTCGGAAGGACGAATGGATGATGACGGTACTTCGTGCAGCAAGGAGTCTTGAACTCCCGGACTGGGTGATTGGAGCGGGGTTTGTGAGAAATAAGGTGTGGGACCATCTGCACGGATATACGGAGAGAACACCACTGGCAGATATCGATCTCATTTACTTTGATCCGTCGGACATAAGTGAGGATCGAGAGAAAGTCTATGATCGCAAACTCCGCGAGCTAGTGGATACCTCGTGGTCTACAAAGAATCAAGCACGAATGCATACAGTTAACGGAAATGAACCATTTACCTCATCGGAAGATGGACTCGCGCATTGGATAGAAACTCCTACATGCACTGGAGTGAAGCTTCTTGAAGATGATTCGCTTCAATTAATTGTTCCGCACGGGATAGATGACTTAGTGAATTTGCGCGTACGGCCTACCAATCCAGAGAGGGACTCAGCTCTATTCCAGGAACGCGTTACGAAAAAGAGATGGAAGGAATTGTGGCCAAAGTTGGAGATTCTTCCGCGCTAGCAGAAAACCGCCCTTGAGGCGGTTTTCTATTCTTCCATATGCTTCCATATAGTTCTATATCGGTGGAGATGGGGGGATTCGAACCCCCGTCCGAGTTGAGCTGTCATCATGCGTCTACAGTGTGTAGTTGCTTCTTGGTTTAACAGTGGCGTCTATAGAAGCGACAAGACGACGCTACTGCGAGTTCCTACAAAGCTTGGATCACTACCAGAACGTAGAGGTGAACCACAGTCCGATGTTTATTCCACCCGACCTCCCGTATCGAACGTCAGGGAAGTGGGCGCCACACCAGGAGCGCTAAGGTTAGGCTACAGCTGGTGTGAACCCGAACGCGCGAGCGTAAGGGCTTGGTACGGATTTGTTTGCACGTACGGATGGATGCCTTTTAACGAAGTGGTATCCAACTTCGACACTGCACACAACAACGAGGATCAACCGTCGATGCCTAGCATCCCCAGCGGCACCCTCAATCGAATTTCGATTGAGGGTGCCGCTGGGAACGGCGTGCGTATAACGCGAGGAGTTTTGAAATGCGAGAGCGCCCGGGTATGGGCGCTCTAGTTGTCAATCGACATTGTCGAGGACTTGCTCTCGGGGATGCAGATGGTTGCGCAGCTGGGGTGGCATGACAAAAGTGTCACCGTCACTCATGTCTTCGGGATCAGGCTTGGGGATCTGCCGAAATTTCGGTCGCCGATCGTTGGGAATGCGAGTCAACGCCTTCCATAAGTTCCAGATCATTTCAAAGGCACGAGACTGCAAGCCTATGATATGCCAAGGCATTTTTATTCCTCCTCTACGTTGCTTAGTCACAGAAAGGTGGTGCGCAATCCGGCCGTGGTGGGGCAGGGTTGCGCAGTGTTGGTTAGCTGAATTCGGCTTCGGCCGATTCAGAAGGCAGAGACTCCACGAAAGCGGTCACGCAGCTCGTGAGCTTTGCGATGAACGCCATCGGGTCTCGGGTGAATTCCGAGAACCACTCCCACAGCAAGACGACGAGTGCCGTCGTCTTCGACTTGTAGCGGTTGAAGCGCCGCCTTTGTGCGACGAACGACGCCGCGAGGGAGCGTTCGAAAGTGAATGCGTCACCCCCGAAGATCTCGTTGATCGCCCGCTCGCGGAGCTCTGTCAGTTGCCCGTTCGCATGGGCTTCTTTGTGAACGCCGGGTAGGGCGGCTGCGCCTTCCTCGAAGGCTTTTTTGACTACGACAGAAGTCATTACTACTGTTCCTCTCTGGGTGATCCAATTGACCACCTTTCTGCAACTAAACTAATTTCTTCCTTTCAAGGTGCGTTCGATGTCGCGCTTGGCCTCGCGTTGCTTGATACCTTCACGCTTGTCGGTCTTCTTTTTTCCGCGCGCAATCGCTATCGCGAGCTTCAATTTACTTCCTTTATTATACCACCGAAGAGCGACAATTGTCAAGCCATGCTGCGCACTTTCTAATTCTAGTTTATGCAATTCCTTGGCTGAGAGCAAGAGTTTTCTGGGTCTTTCTGGGTCGTAGCTCTTAGGGGTGTTGGCGGGTTGGTAGGCGGTCACCGAGGCGCCTACCAAAAAAGCCTCGCCACCGCGGATGATGACGTACGCGCCATCGAGCTTGGCTTTTCCGGCACGGATAGCCTTAACCTCGTAACCTGCGAGTACGACGCCAGCCTCGAGCTCTTCGAGGAGTTGGTAGTCAAAAGTGGCCTTTTTGTTTTGGACGTAAGTGCTCATACGTAATTCAACCACTATATTGTATAACTCTCGGTGCCACAATCAGGCTGTAAACTGTCCTTTTAGTCGAATGTAGGCCGTTTGATGGAGCTCTAGACAGAGCTCGCAATTGAAGGCGATTTCTGTATAATGCGCCCATATGAGTGAAACCAATAACGAGGAAAAGCAGGAACGAAAGGAGGAGCAGAGCAACGCTCCCGAGGAGACTAAATCTGTGAAAAAGGGACGTCAGATACCATCTCTCAAAGAGACTGCCAAAAAGGTGCCGGTCGGACCTGGCAATTTCTGGAACAACGTACTTTCCACAGTGTTCCTTCTCATTCTCGTGGCTATGCTGTACTCGTACCTCACGAGCTCACACCAGAAGCCGGACGAGGTCTCGCTCTCGGAGGTAGTGACGCAGGTCAAGAGCGGCGAGGTCAAAGAGATCATCGTTCGCGGCTCGGTCTTGGAGCTCGAGTACACCGACGAGTCGCGCAACCGCGCTCAAGCGAAGAAGGAGAACGACGCAGCCGTTTCAGAGACACTCACCAATCTCGGTGTCACTGCCGAAGAACTTTCTCGTATCTCTATCGATGTGCAGCGCGAGACCGGTTTTGCCTACTGGCTCTCAAACTTCGCACCATTCCTCTTTCCGCTCCTCTTCCTCGGTATCATCATCTGGTTCTTCACGCGCTCGATGAAGGGTGCAGGCATCCAAGCGCTCAACTTCGGTTCTTCGAAGGCACGCATGATCGACCCGAACGATCAGACCCAGAAGGTCACTTTTAAGGATGTCGCAGGTGCCAAGGAAGCGAAGCAGGAACTCGAAGAGATCGTCGACTTTCTCAAGAACCCGAAGAAATTTCTCGACATCGGTGCTGAGATCCCTAAGGGTGTCATGATGATGGGTGCTCCTGGTACTGGAAAGACCTTGCTCGCGCGCGCAGTTGCGGGCGAAGCGGGTGTGCCATTCTTCTCTATCTCAGGTAGCGAGTTCGTCGAAATGTTCGTCGGTGTTGGTGCTTCACGCGTGCGTGACCTCTTTCAGATGGCGAAGAAAGCAGCACCCGCCATCATCTTCGTTGATGAGATCGATGCTGTTGGCCGTGTCCGCGGTACGGGTGTCGGCGGCGGCAACGATGAACGCGAACAGACCCTCAACCAGATACTCGTCGAAATGGACGGTTTCGAACCGAACGCTAAAGTGATCGTCATGGCAGCAACGAACCGTCCTGACGTTCTCGACCCAGCACTCCTCCGTCCTGGTCGTTTCGACCGCCGCGTCACCATTGACCTGCCTGACCGCGATGACCGCAAGGCCATTCTCGAAGTACACGCTCGCAAGAAGCCTTTGCAGGAAGATGTCAATTTGGGCATCATCGCACAGCGCACTCCAGGTTTCTCTGGCGCTGATCTCTACTCACTCATGAACGAGGCGGCTATCCTCGCGGCACGTGAAGCGCGCCAAAAGGTTGGCCAGTTCGATATCATCCGCTCGATAGAGAAGGTGATGCTCGGTCCTGAGCGACGCAGCCACGTGTTGTCGCGCAAAGAGCGTGAGGTGACCGCTTACCACGAAGTGGGCCACGCTCTCGTCGCTTCGGTGCTTCCGTATGCTGATCCTGTCCAGAAGATCTCGATCATTTCACGCGGTCGCGCTGCTGGCTACACGCTCAAGCTTCCAGACGAAGACCGACGCATGCACACCCGCAAGGAATTCCTCGACGATATCGCTATGACGCTCGGTGGCTACGTGGTCGAGGAGATGGTGTTCGGCGACCTAACGACCGGCCCTTCGAACGACCTGCAGGTCGCTTCCAACCTCGCCCGCGATATGGTGACCAAGTACGGCATGAGTCCACTCGGACCGATAGCGCTCGAGGGCACGGGTGGCCGGCTCATTGGTGGCGGCTTCTCAGAGGATCGCGGCTACTCGCAAGAGATCGCAAAGCGTATCGACGACGAGGTTGCCAAGATCATCGAGGCGGGGAAGGAGCAGGCTCGCGAGATCATCGTAAAGCACCGTAGCGCGCTTGATGTCATCTCTAAGAAGCTCGTTGAGGTCGAAACGCTCGAGCGCGAAGAGTACGAAGCGATGCTAAAACAGCTCGGGGTTGAGATAAAGGATGCCTACCGCGATGCTCGCCTGGCAGAGGAACGTGTCGGCGACCCGACCAAGGCACTGGTGCTCGAACCAGAGCTGCCTCAGTAGTTATCAACAGTGGCCACTCGTAGCGGGTCCCTTACTGTGAGAAATTAGATGTACGGAGGTCTCGCCACAAGCGAGACCTTTTCGTTGTTTTACAAGTTGTACATTTACAAAGAGAAGTAATATTAAAACGTAAAAGTAATTTTTATAGCATTTTATGAGTTCGATCTTACAAAACACGCGTCTCCACACCTGTGCAGTCGCATTTGCTGTCGCGTTCGTGGCTGCGTTCGCGCTTGCAAGCAGTGTAGCGGCGGCAACCACTACGGTCGGCACTTCGCCAGCGATAACTCCTCCAGGAGTTACTCCACCGGCTGAACCCACAGCGATCGGCTGGATCCGTACTGATGGCATGCGGGCCATTGTCGGGTTCCAGGTCAACAACGGTTGTCCAGAATTCCTCGTTCGTTGGGGTGATGGCAAGCGTACGGTCGGCAAGTCGGGTGAAGTCTGCACCATGATCGCAGGTACCAAGCGTGTAGCTCACACCTACACCGAACCAGGTCGTTACCGCATCGTATTCAATTACCGCGGTCAGCAGATATCTAAAGTAGTGACCATCAAAAAGGGAACCGCATCAGTAACGACCTTCGGTCTTGCTGACGTTGCAAAGGTGACCTACAAGTACGTCGATCCAAACGAGATGATGGCTGATGAAGAATACACGCTCTACACAATTGTATTGAAGAGCGGCCGCACCGTTACCGTTAAGGCATTTGCTTTCACAACGGTTGAGATGCGCAATAAGGCGTTCCGCGATGCTGGGTACACTGGCGACGTGGCCGCCCTTATCAAGATCGCCACAGAAGAGACAGAGAAGCCTGTTGCAACGACCACCTCATTTACACTGACTGATGTGAAGTCGGTCACTAAGAAAGAGGTTGATCCGATGCCAGGGGCTGTCGATGATGAATACACTCTCTACACCATTACGCTCTTGAGCGGAAAGGTCATTGAGGTTAAGAACTACGGCAATGCACCAGCATCAATGAACGACAAGGCGTTCCGCGATGCTGGCTACACCGGTGACATCGCTGCCCTCAAGGCAAAGGCAACCGCTACACCTACAGTGACACCATTTGCACTCACTGATGTGAAGTACGTAATCTCTAAGAATGTCGACCCTATGCCTATGGCACTTGATGATGAGTACACACTCTTCACCATTGTGCTCAAGAGCCTCAAGATGGTTGAGGTTAAGGTCTACGGTTTTGCACCAGCATCAATGAACGACAAGGCGTTCCGCGATGCTGGCTACACCGGTGACATCGCTGCCCTCAAGGCAATGGCGAACAAGAACATTCCTGTGACCACTTCTACTGGTGTGGTTCAGGGAGCATCTATCACTGACATCAAAGCTGCTCTTGCTGAGATACTCGCTGAAGCTACCAAGCTCCAGGCTGCAGTAGCCTCACTTAAGCAATAAAAATTTACTAGAAATAAAAAGCGCGGTCCCAGAGGGACCGCGCTTTTTATTTTCGCAGCTTTTCTTCTCTGACGATGCGTCCGTCCTCCATGTGTACGATGCGGTGACAATTCGTTGCGTACTCTCGCTCATGTGTCACCATCACGATG
Organism: uncultured Candidatus Saccharibacteria bacterium; assembly: GCA_964442205.1. Classification (GTDB taxonomy): domain Bacteria; phylum Patescibacteriota; class Minisyncoccia; order Phycocordibacterales; family UBA918; genus OLB19. The sequence goes on from CAYTYF010000008.1 coordinate 7,155, forward strand.
GTCTGACCCTGCTCCCGGTTGAGTTTGGTGAGAAGGTCGATGATGACGCGTCCAGAAACACTGTCGAGGTTGGCAGTTGGTTCATCGGCAAACACTATCTTAGGTTCGCCGGCAATGGCGCGTGCTATAGCGATACGCTGTTGCTCACCACCGGAGAGTTCTGAGGGCAGGTTGTCGTACTTGCCAGCCATGTCGACGGCGTCGATAGCCTTTCTTGCTGTGGCCTCAGAAGCGCTCCACGAACCTCCCTTCATGAGGAGCGGCAAGAGCACGTTCTCCAAGGCAGAGAGGTCGGGAACCAACGCATAGTCTTGGAACACGTAACCGAGCGTCTTGAGACGGAAGTCAGTCTGTTCGGCCTCCGAGAGTTTGGTGACATCGGTCCCGGCGACAACTATGGTGCCGTCGGTCGGTTCGTCGAGTACTGAGAGTTGATACATGAGCGTCGATTTGCCGGCGCCTGACTTGCCCATTATGGCGAGGAACTCACCTTCGCGTACACCGAGGTCGATCCCGTTCAATACGCGCGTAAGCAGATTGTCGCTGCCGAATACTTTATGAATATTCTTTGCAATTATGATTTCCATATTATTTTCTGCCCAGTATGGCGTTGAGTGTATTGCCGCGGACGATCATCCACGCTGGTACGTAACCGGCAATGAGCGTCACAAAGAAAAGAACAACGAAACGGATAAAGGTGCCGAACGGATCGGCGACCAGGATGCCGTCGCTGAAAGGGAACTTGATCGGATGTACTTCAAAGTACGGTATGAACACTCCGTATGTAAGCAGGGCGCCGATAGCGGAACCAACGAGTGCGTAAGTACCTGCTTGAAAGACGTACGCTATTTCGATAGCGCGGCGGTCGATCCCGATGCCTTTTAGAATGCCTATGTACCGTCGTCGTGCGACAGCGTTGATGAAGATGATGATGAAAATAGTGATCGAAGCGACGACGAGGCCGATAGAACCGATGAAGGTACCGAGCGTATTCATGGTCTTTTTGATGTCGTTGATGAACTTCGGCATACCTTCTTCGAAGGTCTGCACTTTGGCGAGGTCGGAGAGTCCGCTCGCCACCATCGCTTCTTTCACGCGAGCGTTCTCTTCGGGTTTCACGAGACTCACCACGATGAGGTCGGCATTGCGGTCGACGCGGTTGAAGAAGCGTCTGAACTCACGCTCAGGCAGATAGGTATTGAGTGTCACCTCGTCGACCTTGGACTGAATGACACCTTTCACGACGAATTCTTTGCTCACCTCGCCAGCAGTGAGGCGTACCGTGTCGCCCGGCTTTACGCCCTCGACCGTCTCAAAGATGTCGCCGAACTGCATCGCGTACTCGTGGATGTAGTAAGCGCCGATGAGGATGTACCCCTCTTCCTCGGGGTCGAGGTACTCGCCAGCAATGACCGTATCTTTCAGGTTCGACATCGAGTCTTCGCGCTCCGGGTCGATACCGGTCACCTTCACAGTGGCAATGTCTCGTTCGCCTTTGAGGTCTCGGCGCTCGCGGTAGTTGGCTTCGAGCACTGCGCCGCCTTGGTAGCGTACAGCAAAGGCTGCGACCTCGGGGTAGGCTTCGAGTTCTCGCACGAAACGCTCAGTTTCAAGGATGTGATCCTCTCCGTCCTTGGGACCTACAATGATGTCGCCGAGCGCTTCTTCTCGTACAGCACGTTCTGCACCCGTGATGAGTCCGACCAGGACGCCTGAAACGGCGATAAGGTTCAAAAAAGTGAGTGCCATCACGAACACGATCAGGATATTGGTCCATAAGCTCGCGCGCTGGAGCTGGCGGAAACCGAGAAGGAGGCCGATGCGGAGCGTTCGCATAGTGCTATGGAGCGATTAGGGTGGTGTCTGCTGACAGTCCCTCGATGGCCACGTAGCCATCATTTCCGACGAAGGTGACCGTGATCGGTGTCGGCTCAATGAGGTTTCCTTGGAGTGTCAGAACAGTGTCAGCTTCTCCTTCGCGAACGATGTAGCGCTTCGGTACGCGCAGTACGCCGCTCTGCTTTGCGATGATGATATCGATATCAGCATTGAGTCCGCCACGCAGCCAAGTTGGCGGTTCAGTGAGCGTCAGTTTCACCTCAAAGTACGCGACACCATCGATCTGGGTCGGCAGCGGTGAAACGTATGAGACGTTCGCCGCAAGTTCTGCGTCGCTGCGAGCATCAAAGACCACGCGAGCATTCTGTCCAACCTCGACCTTGGTGATATCTATCTCAGGAATACGAGCCACCAACTCAAAAGCATCGGCAGCGAGCACGGTGAATACGGGCGCGGCCCCGGCGGTCTCGCCAGGAAGAATATCAACAAGGGTCACCGTGCCATCAAAAGGCGCTACCACTGCGCGGTCGCCAAGCTCAGCATCGATGCGGGCGACTCGGGCGTTCGCTTGCGCCACCTTTGCTTCGGCGCGAGCGAGCGCTTCTTGGCGCGGGTCGGCGTTCTCGAGCGCCTGTTTGCTTTTAGCTAGCGAGAGCGCTTCGGTCGCGGCTGCAATCGCATTGGCACGAGCAGCAAGGGCGGCTTCGTATGCGTTTTGGTTTGTGATGTACGATGCTCCGCTTTCATTTGGTATATGAATGGTCCAGATGGAGCCTGAGTAATTTGAGTCGGCGTCAAAGAGGAGGTACAGCCCACAGCTGCCGAGTACCGCTGGCTGCTCTGTGCTAACAGTGAAGGTTCCGGACTCCAAGCCGCTTGCATTGAGTGAGTATCCAGATGAAGAGCGCGAGCTAAAGACGGACAGTTTGTAATCACCAGCTGCTTCGCAACGGTAGGTTCCAGAGACGACGGGAGCCGCCGCATCCTCATTGACCTTCTCTGAACGCGCGGTCAGTCCGCTTGAAAGCAAGGTACGCTTAGCGTTCGCTACCGAGAGGTCCTGAGTTTCTTTGACGCGAGCGAGTTCAGCCTCAGCGATAGCGACCGTGGTGTCTGTAACGGCCTGTGCTTCCTCGCGTACTCCAGCTACGAGTTCATCGCGGTCGGCTTCGGCAAGGCGCAGCTCAGCGAGTGTGCTCGCGCGTTCGGCAACAAGCGTCTCCGCTCCAACACTTGCGAGCACGTCACCTTCCTTCACAGCATCACCTTCCTTTACATACACCTTTGAGACCACGCCAGGAGAAGGGAAAGCGAGTTCAGCTGTACTCCTCGCGCGCATTACGCCGGAGACCGATACGATCTCTTCCACATCGCCACGTTCGACAAGGGCTGTTGTGAGTCCTTCGAGCGGGTCGTAGGTAGCGGCGCTCCAGATGAGATGGGTGACATACAGAACAACAGCCGTCGCGAGCACGGTGACGAACAGGTGACTCCTCAAGTAACGAAGCATCGCTTTAAGTATAACAAGGTGAGTGCGACTTTCTTCAGGTTTTGCATAAAAAGAGGGCGCAGCGGAGAATATTTCCTCCGCTGCGCCCGTAAGCTCAAGCAACAACCCGCCAGTAGAGTGGCATACCGGGATCGAAGACCACAACTCGTCCGGCTCCCGTCTCGATCTGCTTGGGGTATTCGACCGGTTCTTCTTGGCGAACGAGTTCCAAAAACCCTTCGTTCAGGGGCTGCTGGTAGAAACGTGCACCATTGTGCGAAACGAAGTCTTCGAGTCGTTCGAGTGCACCCTCCTCCTCGAACACTTGGGCGAGCCAAGGGAGGGCTACAGGTGCCGAAAAGATACCAGCACACCCACATGCATTTTCCTTTGTGTGTATAGCATGTGGAGCGCTGTCACTGCCAAAGAAGAGCCGCGGATGGCCGCACGTTGCTGCTTTGCGAAGGGCTAGTCGATGCCCCTCAGCCTTAACGATCGGTAGACAGTAGAAGTGCGGCTTGATGCCGCCGACCAAGAGATCGTTTCGGTTGAGGATGAGGTGGTGTACGGTCAGTGTGCCGGCAAGGTTGTTCCCACCTTCACGCACGTAGTCGACACCATCTTTCGTGGTGATGTGCTCCATGATCACGATCAGTCCTGGTATGCTCCGACGCAGTGGCTCGAGTACACGGTCGATGAAGACCGCTTCACGATCAAAGATATCGACCTCGGGGTCGGTAACTTCACCGTGAACACAGAGCGGCATTTCTATCTTTGCCATTCGTTCCAGCACCGGCATGACCTTGGATAGATCACGTACCCCACTTTGAGAATTCGTGGTTGCTCCCGCCGGGTAAAGTTTGACTGCAACTGCTGCACCAGTAGCAAAGGTGCCCTCTACATCGTCGGGATCAGTGCTTTCCGTGAGGTATAAGGTCATGAAAGGCTTCAACCCTTTTCTTCCAAAATTCGTATGCCCAAGAATTCGCGCTCGATAACTGTAGGCGTCGTCTCCTGTCACTACCGGTGGCACAAGGTTTGGCATCACGAGAGCGCGGCCAAAATGGTGTGAGTGTGGCAGTACACCAGCCAACATCTCGTTGTCACGAAGATGGAGGTGCCAGTCGTCAGGCCTGCGGATACGAAGCACTTTTTGTGGCACGACATTGTCTCCTGCGTGAGTTGTGTTGAACGTTAATAAACCAGTCCGCGCCTACCCTAACAAAAAACCTCCCCGGAGGGAAGTTTGG
>CAYTYF010000008.1:11742-15455 GCA_964442205.1 uncultured Candidatus Saccharibacteria bacterium
ACCCCCCCCTGTCTTTGTTGGGGGGGGGGGGGGGGCCCCGTTGAACCCCACCCTCAGCTTCTAGAGCGCTAGATTCGCTCGCGTGACGAGGTCGGCAACCGCCCGTGGGCCGTTGTTCCAAAACAGGGTGGCGACCTGTAGTTCGTCAACGAAGGGAGACATGTCGAGTGCGGCTTCGACATCTACGATCCCCCCGCAACCAATGATTCGAAGTTTGCGACCACGTCTCTCGATGATCTCGGAGAGACTGACGGCTTGCTCGACGGCCATCGGGAAGAGTGGTCTACCAGACATTCCGCCCTTCGGTACTGAGAGTACCTGCTTCCCTTCGATCACTGCCTCGACGAGCAGTGTGTTTCCGGAAACGATCTCGTCGAAACCGTAGCTGTCGCAAAGTTCGACGATCTGTTCCAGTGTGTCCACTTTCATCAGTGGTGCTATCTTGAGCGCACGAAGCCCGGGGTATCCTTCCGCCTCTTGCATGAGACGTTCCACCGCTACAGGGTCGTGCGCGAGCACTGGATGGTGGGTGTCACCGCTCCTATGATTGGGACAGGCTGCGTTTATCTCGAGCACATCGATCATCCGCGCTTGCGATCGTTTGATACTCCTGACCATCTCTGCAAGATGACCCTCGGCGGTGGGCGCCAAGCTCACCCTAAGGTGACATTCGCAACCTTCAAAGAGTGGACCGAGAAGCGGTAGTTCATGCTCCAGAAATTGTTGGAAGCCCTGATTGCGCAGACCGATAGCGTTCAACATTCGGTTAGTGGCCTGGTCGAACCAGTGGTTCGGCTCAGGATTGCCTTCACGCGCCTCGAGCGTGTAGCTGCCAAACGTGACGTGTGAGACAGTGTCGAGAAGGGTCGCGTCCAGATGTCGAGCTTCCTTGATCATCCCGGCAGCGATACCGATGTGGATCACTTCATTCATTGCTATCTCCTCAATGGCTGTGTGTTGTACAAGCTAGGTCGCAGTATAGCTTTCACAAAAGAAAGCACAAGCTAATACATAATTTTGTCCGCCCTCTTGGACTCGAACCAAGGACCACAGAGGTCTATCTTCGATACAGTTTCGTCTCGCTCGGAGATGTATATTGGTGGGCGCACTTGGACTCGAACCAAGGACCGCAGAGGTATAAGCTCTGTGCTCTAACCAACTGAGCTATGCGCCCACCAATATTCACCTCCCTCGCTCACCTCACTGTAAGCTCTGTGCTCTAACCAACTGAGCTAAGGGCGGTTGGTTGGCAAACTATACCTGGAAATGGTGTCATGCTCAATCTGTACTATAGTGAAACTCTTGTGTTCAGTGCGATATTGGTGTCTAATCAGTGTAGATCACATGGAGTGAAAACATGGCGAAGACAGAGCAGGCTGCGTCTTTGCCAGAGATGGCAAAGTTCGCTTTTCCTGAAGGTACCTACTACATTCGACGGCTGAGGCTCGACGAACTGGCATCCGATCCTCGCGGGTTTGGATACCTGTGCTACGGCGTCTTTGATCAGGATGGAAAACCCCAATTCGGTTTTCATTCGATCAGAGCAGCAGTATTTGAAGCGCGTATGCATGGATCTATCCTGCTAATGGCGCATTGAGCAACAAAATGAGCAGACCCATGGGTCTGCTTTTTTGCACACGCTGTCCTGGCCAGCGCGTTTCGTTGTGTTCTAATTGAGGTATAGAGTTTCGTACCTGCAGGCATAAATAGCAGCGAAGGAGCAAGCGATGCCCAGTGATCCCGCGCAACCCGACCTTCCGTTCGATCCGCCACTTCCGAGAACCTGAAGGGGGGTGATCCCGTCAGAACAGGGAGCAGAGACTCCCGAACATAGACTTCCGGCCGCCAATAAGGTGGCCGACCTCTTTTGGATGCTCGATTGCGTGTCAGCTGTGGTGATGGTAGCGTACGGCAGGATCGTTCAATGAGGTAGAAATGCGATACGCACTTTTGTGGCCGATGCGAGCTCTCGGAGCTCTCGTCGCACTACTACTCATTCTTCCTGTATGGATGGCATTGGCTTTAGGGCGGTTGGACATACGAGGTCTGAAAGAGGTAAAGGCGGCGGTACGAAAGGGGAAGGTTTTGATCGTCTGCAATCACCCCTCGCTGATCGAAACCATCGTTCTGCCAGCACTCTTTTGGCACTGGCACTTTTCCAGTCTCAAGAGGCGAGTACCCTGGAGTCTTGCCGATGAGCGTCTGTTTGGTCGGTACGGGTTGTGGTTCTACCCGAGCTTCTGCTGTATACCAGTTCGTCGTACGGGTGCCACACCGAACTCGTTCAGGCAAACACTCCGAGCTTTGGACAGGACATTCTCTGAGGGAGGTTCTGTATTTCTGTATCCGGAAGCCGGACGTACCTGCAAGGGTGAGGAATTTGTGGTGCAGGGGGAGCGTCGGGTACGGAAGTGCAACCCCAACGCACTTTTGGCGGCAATGGGAAAGGCCTCGACCATAGTATCTGTCTGGGTTGACCATGGCCAGATACAGGGACCGGAGTCGATGCTCTACGGTTACCTGAAACTGTTCTTTGGTCCGCGCATGTCCGTCAACTTCAGTGGACCGATGCCGCTCCTTAAAGAGCATATGCGTGCTGACGCTCTTGCTCTCCTGCTTCTCGAGACGAGACGTGAGCCAGAAGCTATGCTCCAGCCGGCGTTTTGAACGCCGGCTGTTTTCTAAAGGTTGTCATACCTGGAATTGACAAGTTTCAACATATAGTGTCTATTATAGCTAGCTGAGTATGGAGGGTACTTGATGTCAGATGACGCTAATGAGGCGACTGTGAGCCGCGCTCTCGAAGTAGCTCGTGCCTTAAAGTTGAGACTTTTGTTTTCTACTGACACACTCTTCTTGTTGTACTTCGGCCGCGATGCGGAAGGAGTATACGTGTACTGCATCTACAACGGTCAGGGGAAGGTCGTCCATACCACCTTTGACGAAGACGCCTTGGCCGCACAGTCGCGAGCATTCCGTTGGGCCAGGACAAGAAAGACGCCCAGAAAGCTTATGTGGATGCACTGAAAAAGGCGGTCGCGTAGCGGCCGCCTTTTCTTCTGTCTAAAAATGCATCACTCCATGTGCAGCGTCTTTCCCAAGGCGGCCACGCGGACAGCTATCAAAGGGTGCCGCTTCAGTTCTGGGTCACTGGCGACCAGCGCCTGTGCTTCGGTGCGGGCAGTTTCGACCAGTTTCAAATTCTTGAGCGCCTCCATGCCGAGGTCGGAAAGTCCTGATTGTTTCGCTCCGTAGAGTTCGCCTGAACCGCGGAATTGGAGGTCAAACTCGGAAAGCTCAAAACCATTGCGAGCGGTGGTGAGTGCTTTGAGTCGCTCTTTGGTTTTCTCACTCTTGCTCTCCGTGACCGCAAAGCAGTACGGCTGGTGTGTGCCGCGAATGACGCGGCCGCGCAGCTGGTGCAACTGCGACAGCCCAAAGCGCTCCGCCCCTTCAATGATGATGTTTGTCGCGTTCGGGACGTTCACACCAACCTCAACGACTGACGTAGCAACGAGGATGTCGGTCTCATGCCGCGCAAAGCGAGCCATCACCTTGTCTTTCTCAGCCGGTGTCATCTTGCTATGGAGGATATCGAAGCGGTACTCGGGAAAGATCTTTTCTTTGAGGCGTTCTGCCTCAGCTTTCACGCTCTTGGCGTTCAGCGCGGTCTCTTTGGCTGGATCTGGTTCGTCGATACGCGGACAGATGAT
>CAYTYF010000008.1:15465-24207 GCA_964442205.1 uncultured Candidatus Saccharibacteria bacterium
ACGCCTGACGTCCAGCTTTGAGTTCGCCGCGCACATGCTCGTACATCTCCTTTTCCTGTCCCGGACCCACCACTTTTGTGATCACAGGCTTCCTGCCTTTCGGCATTTCGTCGAGCAACGTGAGGTCGAGGTCGCCGTAGATGGTGAGTGCAAGTGAACGGGGGATCGGGGTGGCGGTCATTGAAAGCAGATGCGGCAATCGCTCATCCTTCTTGGCGAGCGCTTTGCGCTGATTAGTGCCGAAGCGGTGCTGCTCGTCGATGATGACAAACGCGAGGTGCTTGAACTCGACTGATTTGTATATGAGTGCGTGTGTGCCGATGACGATAGGCACCTCACCGTTCTTTACCCACTTCACCAGCTGGGCTTTGCTGATCTTGGTCGGCTCGTTTGGGTTCGTTTTTGAAGGGAACTTGTAACAAGCGCTGCCGGTGATAAGTCCGATCGAGATTGGGAGATGTTTGAAGTACTCGATGAAACTCTCAAAGTGCTGCTTGGCAAGTATTTCGGTCGGGGCCATGTAGGCAACTTGCAAGTTACCCCAGTCCAAAGCGCCTAATTTGGAACCATTGCTTTGTTGTGGAGCCTCAGCGTCTCGGTCGCCGTACTCTTGTACGTCTTCTTCGCCGCTTTCTCCACGCTTCGCACTATTTACCAAATTAGGCGCTTTGGTTTTTGCAAGGTTAGCATTCGTAGATTTGCTACCTTCTGGGGGACGGGAAGTGGCAACCGCATACGCGGTTGAGGCTGCGACCGCGGTCTTGCCTGAACCGACGTCGCCTTCAAGGAGGCGAGACATAGCGTGCGGCTTTTGAAAGTCATCGAGTATCGCATCGATGGCACGCGTCTGGGCGGCAGTGAGCGCAAAAGGGAAACGTTCGGTGAAGGCGCGTAGGTGGTTCTCGTCCCGCTTCACGCTGTACGTCGAAGCTGCGCTCACTGCCGCCCGGTCGAGTGCCCGTTGTGTCTGTATGTAGAATATCTCTTCAAAGGCGAAGCGCTTGCGGGCGCTCTCGGCATGTTCTTGCTTCTTTGGTGAATGTATCCATACGAGTGCGGTCTTCAGTGTGGGGAGTTTGTAGTGCTGCAAGAGTCCTTCCGACAGCGGATCTCTCAGTTCTTCGAGAATTCCGCGCTCGAAACACTTGAGTACGGTGTGGTAGAACCACTTGCTCGTCACACCTTTTGTTTCTCTGTACACCGGGTAGATGGTGTCATCGAGGTTCTCAGTATTCTTGAATATCGAATCGTGACGGTCGACCGGCAGCGCATCAAGCGGCTCCACCTCAGGGTTAGCGATGTACAGCTTGCCCTCGCTGCCGGTCACTTTGCCGGCGACCTTCACGTACATTCCGTCCTTGTACATTTTGGCGAGGTACGGCTGGTTGAACCACATGATCTTTATCTTGGCCGAGCCATCCTCGACGTAACCCTCAGCTATCGGCTTACGGCTTTTCCAAGCTTTTCGACTCTTGAGCCCCTTGAGCTCGCCGAAAACGACCGCGTCCTGGCCCTTCACGAGGCCAGCGACCGACTGCACATCGCTGATGTCCTCGTAGCGGGCAGGGAGGTGGAGAAGGAGGTCGCGTACACTTGAAATGCCGAGGCGCTTCAGTGCCTTTTGGTGCGCTGCGTCGATGCGGAAGTGGTTTGTGAGTAGGTCGTTCGGCGACATAGCCTCAATGGTACCAAATACTAGAGTGTATTGACGTTTTAACTAAAGTATGCTACTATAAAGACAGACTATCACAGCGCCATCAGTAACGGAGGACACAATGGCGTCGAACCTTTTCACTTTCAATCCGTTTTCCGGCGTCAGCGGGGGTATCCGTTTGGTGGCGAATGGGGTCAATCCCAGGAACCAGCGACGGTTGCCCTTGCACATTGCCTGCGGCGCCGCTTTCGTGGCCATCGAGCAAGGCTGGAAGCATCCGCCTATCCGGCATGGCCTTCTTCACGAGGCCTCGCTCCATCTCATCGAACCTGCCAACGGGAACCATTCCTTCAACGTTCTGGTTCCCCGCAATCAAGGCTCGACCAGGCTCTACTGCTTCGTCGATTCGACCGTCCCTGCTCATATCAGGTCCCGGGTCACCGGCGAAATGGTGCGGGCTCGGACCTGCGTCGTGATGCAGGGGCAGGCGCGCATGGTCGCATACGATCATGTCGTTCAGTCCTACCTGGTCGAGTTCAGCGATGAAGACGACCAGCTCGATGTCTGGTATGAGAGTGGCGCCATCGGCAGGCTGGTGCGGCGCGGGAACGAGATCGTTTCCATCCGGCTTACCCCGAGCGAGATCGCTCGGGAGCGCATCGAACAGTTCGAAGCTCAGTTCGCCGAATCGGCGGATGTCGAGTTCGACATCCGTCGTAGGCATGGCATCATCGCGGGCGCTGTCCGGCTGCTGCGCTACACGACGGACCGGAACGCCGAGAATGAGTTGGTCGACTTCTTGGTCGATCAATTGCCTCACCTGACGGAGCGAATGCGTGCAGAGATCCGTGAGCTCCTGCTCGTGAAGAATCATCCGTTCGCCGGCAACTTCCTGGCGGGATCATCGATGGGGAGCGTTGTCCTGTTGCGTACCGACCCCGACTCTGCGACAAGGCGGGCCAAAGCCGCTCAGAGGCGACGCGAACGCTCCGATGCTGATCGCGAACTGCGTCTCTCAATGCGCGGTAAGGGCGGCGGCTCTGAGGGTAAAAAGAAGAGTAACAAGAAGTAGGCCATAAGGCCCACTCGAGTCACAGGCGCAAGGGAAGCGAAAGCTCTCCCCTGCGCCTTTTTTCTTTGTTTCCCACTGTTCGGTACTCGTTTGTATATGCTGGCATGGCGGTATACACTAAACGGAATACTCTCAGTGGGAGTTTATAACTAACGATCAACTCATTACTTTGCTATGACGTACGCACGTTTGACCATGAAGCTTGCCGTTGCCGGCTTTTTTGTTGCCGCCGCACTCATGCTGTCGACTCAATTTGCATTCGCTACCAGCGCGGACCCAGTAGCTCCAGGAACACCAACTCCAGCTGTGCTTGGCGCTAGCGCTACCGACACTATCGATCCGCTCGATGCAACGGTCGATCCGGTCGAGATGGATGACTCCGAGCCGATCGACCCTGCTGTGCTCGGTGCCAGCCTTGAACCTTCTATTGATCCAGTCGAGGGTGGTCTTGTGACGGGAGTTGTGCTCGGCGCAACCAGCGAGGATCCTGCTGTGGAGCCTGCTGATGCGGTATCGCTCGATCCAGTCAGTGATCCGGTCATGGAGGTTATCAGCGATGCTGTTACGGCAGGACACATGATGGCCACAGCTGCGCTCAATGTACGCGTATCTCCATCAGCAGATACGCAGCGTGTCGGTGTCGCCTTTCCAGGTATGGTGGCGACCGTTATCGGTGGTCCTATCGAATTCGGTGGGTTCAAATGGCTCCAGGTCGTCTTTGAGAATGGTCTCTCTGGCTGGAGTGCAGCTGATTGGCTGAAATAGAGATGCAGCAAACAAAAAAGCGGGGCGTCTCTGGCGCCCCGCTTTTTTGTTTACAGCCAGCTTGCTATCCGAACACCGTTTTGGTACTTTTGCTGAAGTACTTAGTATTTTAGTATTTGGTTACGCAACCAAGGACAACACGGGAGACCACCGATGAGACGACCGCAGACCCACGACCCGACCGCGCACCAGCCCTGGATCGAGCTCGCCGCGTACCCGACCGGATGGGACAAGAGGACGCTCGAGGACCTCGCCTCCGCCGGCATCGACGGCACAACCCTCTGAACCGCGGGGGGAGCTGGCAACAAGACCAGTACCCCAACCCACTCTCAACGACCGCTCGGCGGTCGTTTTGCTTTTCACAAATACCACCAGTGCTATACTACGCACTGTTATTTCTCACAACACGTTCTATGTCTCGTTCTGCCAAAAATGCTTCACCAAAAAAGGACTATAACAAGCTTGCACTCAAGCTCCACAAGCAGCTCGGAGGAAAACTCGAGGTGGTGCCAAAGGCGGGACTCAAGACCAAGGACGATTGGAGTACTATGTACACGCCAGGTGTTGGTGCGGTCTCTACCTACCTCGGCAAGCACGAACGCGAGGCGCGGCAGTACACGATAAAGAAGAACACGGTCGCAGTGGTCTCCGACGGTTCGGCCATTCTCGGTCTCGGTAACTTGGGTCCCCTGGCTGCACTGCCGGTCATGGAAGGTAAGTGTGCCATCTTCAAAGCAATGGCTGGCGTCGACGCTTTTCCGATCGTACTCGACACACAGAACACCGAGGACATCATCAAGGTTGTGAAAGCCATCGCTCCGACCTTCGGTGGTATCAACTTGGAGGACATTGCTGCGCCCCGCTGTTTTGAAATCGAAGAACGGTTAAAAAACGAACTCACTATCCCTGTCATGCACGACGACCAGCACGGTACGGCGGTCGTGGTGTTGGCTGGCCTCATTAACGCCGCAAAGGTGGTTAAAAAAGACCTCCACAAACTTAAGGTGGTAATTGTTGGTGCTGGTGCTGCTGGCCGGGCCATAGCACTTCTGTTGCTGAAAGCCGGCATTTCAAACATCATTGTCACCGACAGCAATGGCATCATCTACGAAGGCCGTTCTGGCTTGGTCTCGTACAAAAAAGAATTGGCCCGAATGACCAACCGCATGCAGCGCCAAGGCCACGTGCTCGAAGCGGCTGAAGGAGCAGACGTCATCATCGGTGTGTCTGGACCAGGCACCATCACTAAGCATCACATCGAAGTCATGGCCTCGCAGGCGATCGTCTTTGCTCTCGCCAACCCTATTCCCGAGATCAAGCCGGACGATGCGAAGCAGGCAGGTGCAGCGGTGGTCGCGACCGGTCGCAGCGACTACCCTAACCAGGTCAACAACTCCCTTGCGTTCCCAGGCATCTTCCGCGGCGCACTCGACAATGGCGTCACCGCAATCACCGATGAGATGAAGCTCAAAGCTGCGCAAAAGCTTGCGAGTCTAGTGAAAAAACCGACCGCTGGTGAGATAGTTCCGCACGTGATGACTCCTGGTCTGGCGAAGAAGGTGGCGAGTGTCATCAAGTAGTTTAAAAATTCGCCGGACGTCCCGTAGGGACGTCCGGCGTTTTCAAGTTGTTTCGCTCAACCTCGCCTCTATACCTCTCCAGATACCCTCAGTGTCGAATCCGCCAGGCACATCTTCTCCGACTCCCGGTATCGGTGGAATGCCGGCGTCGAAGCTCGCAACCTGCTCGTCGAACCAGGCTTGGTGTTCGGGGCAGGCCGAGCCTCTACCCAGTTTCATCGTTTTCTCGCAGCCCTTTTTAGGGCAGGGCATCTCGTCATCAGGTGTTATTAGGTGCAAAACATGTCCTCCAGGATGGTGTTGTCCAGTTGCGAGTGTACTACACGGTCCCTCTGTTGGCCACAGCGCCAGCTACATGTTCGCCAAACCCAGAACAGCTGCTGCCAGTACCGTTACGGCTGCGCAAACTGCTATTTGTCGGAGCGCGCGTACGCGTCTTGCATCCGCTGCCTCATCTACCTCATGGATGGATTCATTGCGGTGCACTATCTCATCGTTGCGGACCGAACGGAAGAATTCATACTGGTTGGCTGGATTGCGGCCGTACCAAGCGAGGAAATCGCTCTTAATGGGCTTTTGCTTCAGCGCATCACCGCGGGTCTCTAAGAAACGGCTGTACTGCTCGAATGCGTGCGATTCGAACAGGTAATTAAGCTCGTACGACCAGCGCGGGCGAATGATGTAGAGCCAGTACGACGCCCAAAAATAAAAGAATGCGAAGAGCATTGGAATGAGCGTGTGGCGTATGAAACCAGCCTTCTCTTCCGAGCGTGCCAGCTGCGAAGTGACCACAACGTGCATAGTTTCGTTGTCTGAAGCCAGTCTGGCATAGCGGGTGATGCGCGACAAATGGAGCGCTCTCTGCTCGTTTGAAAAGAAGAGCGTCAAAAGAGTGAAAGCTGCCGATGACCACGAGTGGTATGGGACACGTGCGATTATTTCAACCGCGCGGAACTTGAGGTATGAGGGTTCGCGGCCGTACACCAAGTTTCCGAGCAGTACTAGCGATCGTCCAAGTACGCGCGGCAAAAAACGCGTCTTGTAGCCGTCGTACTGCTGCTTGTATGCCGCCAGTTCCGCCGGGTCGTTCAGACGTGTGTTCAGCGCTTCCAGCTCTTTATTTCCTGCTACCAATTCCATGCTGAAAAATGTACGGAAGCGAGTGTACTACACTGCAGCCTCGTTCGCTACCGGTGCTGGCTCCGGCGCTTCGAGGATGTGTTTTGAGAGAACGCGGTATGCACGCGAACGGAAAGCGAGCAGCGTTGCTAGTAGGCCAACAGCTCCCGCTGCGATGAATACAAGTGCGATACCGCGATCAGGGCCGGTACCGAACCAGTCGCCGATGAGCGCCACTCCGGCGCCAGTTGTCATGAACGGTATAAAGACGAACTGCGCGAGCGGTCCCATCAAGAAAGCGGTTATCGGTGTTGCCGCCGATTCCACGCTCATGGCGAAGCCGAACACGCGTCCTTGCCGTTCATACGGTACCACTTTCTGCATGATGGTGTGCTCGCTCGCTTCAACGAACGGCATGAGCGTCATCCAGATGAGCATGCCGAGGCCGAGGAGGATGATAGACGGCTGAATCACGAAGAAGATGCAGGTCGTCCACGTGATGACGTTCACCATGAGCATGCGCTTGAGCGGATTATTGCCGAGGCCGAACTTCGCGATGTACGTGCTGCCGATGATAAAGCCGAAACTCAAGGCTGAGAGCATGATGCCCCAGGCCTCGACCGACATAAGAGAGAGACCGTACGCATCCATGAGCGACATGAAGACACCACCGAGGAAATTGTTGAAAGTGGTGAAGAAAATGAGCGCAAAGAGACCCGGTACCAGCGCCACAGCGGCAATGGTGCCCTTGAGGTCCATCCTCTTTGGTTTGTCCTCAGTGTGCACTATCTCCGGTTCGGGGAGTGAGACGAAGAGGAGGTGGAGCAGCGCCATGACAGTGACAGCGACAGCGGCCACAATAGAGAACCCCATGCCAAGAAGGCCGACGGATAGTCCGGAAAAGATGGAAGTGGCACCGAACGAGATGCCTTGCACAGCACCCACCATGCCGTTCGCCTTGTCTCGCCCTTCGGTAAAGAGCATGGTGACCGAAGTGGTGAGCGCTATCATGCGCAGGTTTCCGGCGACGCTGCCGCAGATAAGGATCACGATGAGGAACCACAGCTGCGGCGAGGCTATGCTTTTGAAAGCTTCTGGAGGAGTTGTGAAGTAAATTGCAGCACCGATAAGGTATGCAGCGAGTGAAGCAAATATCGAGTAGAGCATCGCTGTCTTTTTTCGGTTGTGGTCAACGATGGTGCCGAAGAAGAGCGCCGAGAGCATGTTGGCCACAGTGAAAGAGCCGGCCACCCACGAGGTCGCCAGCACCGATTGTGTTTCGAGGAACACCCAGAAGGTGAGTACGAACCAAACGAAGAAGTTGGTTATGTTCCCAGCGAGCGTGTTCGCAAGCAGGTTATAGAACACTTTTTTGTGTTGAGGTAGGGCCATAACTGTACTGTGTGCCGAAGAGAGGACTTGAACCTCCACGGGGTCACCCCCACTACGACCTGAACGTAGCGCGTCTACCAATTCCGCCACTTCGGCAAATACCGCAGAACTATAGCGTATATACGACACCGTCACAAATCATTTAGAACCAAGCAATTATGGTGTCGTACGCGTAAAAGCCGAGATAGGCAATGCCTATGTTGTAGAGCAGGTTACCGATAGAGAGCGGGATGATGGTCCGCCAGTAGGAATGGCCGGCGATGGAGAGTGAGCCAACAATGAAGTCATTTGAAAAAGGCGAAAGTGCGCCGTAGAGGATGAGTGCGGGAGTTAAAAGCCGGGGGTGTGCTTCAGCGAGTCGACGCACTTCGTCTACGGCCAGAGTTAAACGCGGTGAAAGCGTCTCTTTGAATTGCCGCCCGATGGCATACATCGTACTGTCGCCGCACATCACGCCGATGGCAGTTGAAATACCGAGGAGTAGCGGGTTAAGACCGCCTGCCGCCAAGCTCATGAGCACGAGATGATAGGGAATACCCGTGAAGGTGGTCAAGCCGCCGGCGAGTCCAAGTGCGAACATCAAGATGTATGCGTTCTCGCTACCAACAAAGTTGATCAGGTCGTCGGTCGGAATGGAACCAAGCGTGATCGAAGAAGTCAGGAATAGAGTGCCGACGAGAATGAGACGCTTGTTTCGACGAACGAAGCCTATCATCGTCGTTTTTCAAATCTACGTATACCCTCAGCGGTGAAGTGGCCAGGTTCAGTGAATCGACCTATGGACATGATCGGCGTACCCGTAGCGAGTGAGTCAAGGTCCTCTATCCTTGTTTCGGGTGTGATAGTGATGACGGTCTCCATGCCATGTACGTTCGTGATCAGAATGGTGTCCGCGTTAACAGCAGTGACCACCCCAGCGATATGGTCCTCAGAACGCTCAGCCTGCAGGTAGAGCATAGCAAGCGATACCAGCGAACTTGCAGCCGCTATTAAGAGTCCATAGCAGAGAACTCGCTTCAGGCTCAAGGGTGTCGAGTCAGGTTTTGTCTCCATGTATCTAGTGTACGCCTTTTAAACAAAACATGCGCCCAAAGGCGCTATTTTGTACTCGCGGAGACGAAAGGATTCGTCCTGACGGTCACTAATTCGCTTCGCTCATA
>CAYTYF010000009.1:0-8243 GCA_964442205.1 uncultured Candidatus Saccharibacteria bacterium
CAGGGACTTCTGTGAAGCCCAATTCCTTCGCAACATGCAATCGGAAGTGTCCTCCAATCAGCACATTCATCCGCTCTGGTGCGCTATTCGCAATAAGCGGGTCTACTAAACCAAACCGTCGGAGGCTCTCTTTGAGCGCATCGGTTTGCTCATCATTCCAGGTGCGAGGGTTATACGCAGCTGGCTTGAGGTCAGTGACAGAAATAGTCACGACCTCGATATTTGATTGTTTCATTTTAGAAACTTAATCGAGTAAAAATTTACTCGTTCAGTTACCAGTCACTCAGTGCACCCATTTTACCAACCCCTCCATTTCAGGGAACTAGACAACTCAAAATTACTGTGTGTTTACACCTCTTGCATTTTGTTGTGTAGTGCAAGAGGTGCAAATGGATCGCTACACAATTCCCCGAAGCTAAGCTAGGGTGCTCAACGGCACCAAAAATGCTAACATTATCCGCACAACTGAATATCAGTCGACCTAACCCCTTAAGTTTTCTTGAGGATATGGTTGCAAAATCCGTCCAAAGTAAAGAACTCCTAGCAAGAGCTACTTTGGACGGTCATATCTCGAAAGGGGTATGGGCATTGCCTTACGGGGCGTGCCGGCCTTGTTAGGAGCTTTTTGCTACCTTACTGACCAAAACTAAATCCGTCCAAAGATTATGTATAAAAAAATTCCTGTGAGAAAACTCACGGGCTCTGAGGTATTCAAAAACACAAGCCCAAAATCATTTAATGTTCTAGAGTTCTGGCAGTATGGTTTCTCCAGTCTGAACTCTAATGTGCTCCGAGGTGCTCTCGCTGAGTTTCTTGTCGAGAACGCATTAAAACAAAATAAAGAAATCGATGTTCGTAGTCCTTGGGGAGACTACGATGTTTTATATCAGGACAAGAAGATCGAGGTGAAGTGTTGCTCATACATCCAAGACTGGGATCAGAATCAGTTTTCAAAGATTCTCTGGTCGGGACTTAAGGCAACCGAGCTCTATTACTCAGATGCGGTAAAGAAACTGTCTGAGCTTAACCGAACAGCAGAATACAAGTCAGATGTGTATGTCCTCGCTCTTTTCAAACATCAAGACCACGCTACGCTCGATATCCTCGATATCGACCAATGGTGCTTCTATGTACTAAGCAAGGATCGACTCAAAGAGGTGTCCAAGGATAAAGGTAGTGTCTCACTCTCGTTGCTCCAAAAGAACAGCATCGATCCAGTTTCATTTACTGATTTAGCAAGGGTAATCATGTATGAATCCTAAAACGTTTCTTGTGGATTTTGCACCCACTGTATGGAAAGAGACACCGTCGCAGTTACGGAGAAAGGAGTATGTCGATGAACTATTTAAAATATATGATCTTGGCGAAGTGATTCACTGCACGCTTTCAGAGTGCAAAGAGCGTGGTCCAGTTGAGAAACCTGACATCATAATTTGCACGTATGAATACGAGGCACGAGAAATTAAGACCCTTATCCCTGAGGCCGTGCTGTATGTAGCCGAAGGAGTGAGTGGTGTATTCTCACGTAAAGCAGAAACCGAGGAGAAGATAGAAAAGAACCGGAAGATTTTTGAAGATGCTGCCGAGACAGTACAGCGTATTCGTGAAGCCACGCCAGAGGAACGTGAACAGATGCGTAAGTTTCATGCTCTATCCTATGACGAGTTCTACAAAATGATTCAGAAAGCCATCATTAGTGATGACGAGGATTTACGAAAGAAAGCATGGGACTTGCTCTGGGGTCCAGGTGAAAAGAATTCAAATATCATATGGATGCGAGTACAGATGATGGCTGAGGTGTGGGAAGGATCAAAAGGTGAGCAGTTGGAAAAGCTAATGCTGATGTCGATGGAGCGACACATTGATCAAGGCACTGCACGGAAGATTGATGATTTTGAGGATGCAGATGGACAGAAATACCACCAGTATATGTTTCTCGATCCGTATGGCGAAGACCTCAAACATATTCGGCGACTACCTTTTGCCTTAAAGGATCAGACACGCATTGGATATGAGAACTTGCTCGAGAAGTGTGAAATACCGACTAACTATCTTCGCGTGCAGGTAGAAGCAAACAGCCTGCGTAAGCAGTGGGATGACCACCTGGAAGCTGAATGTGCAAAGATTCACTTGGTACTTGAAAAATGGAAAGAAAATCCTGAGTTGGGCAGAAAAGATTTGGGTGTGGCGAGTAGACAGGAAGACGAGGAGGTGCCTCTTAACGAAGATGAAGTTTTATATTTACAAAACTTTGAAAAGCAACTACGCTCAAAAGTGTTTGTGACTGGAGCACAGTAAAAGCCGGCAATGACCGGCTTTTACTGTGAATACTTTAATTACAGACCACGTCGTAGTGTTGCAACTTCAACTGCCCCATAACAGAGTTTCCATGTAGCTTCATCTTTACCCAGCTTGTTTGGGTTCTTAAATTCCAGGGCTTGTTTTACAACAGTATCTGCAAGCTCTGCCTTGAGTGAATCGAAGAATTTAATCGGGTCGGCTTTCCAAACACACTTACCGTCTTTAATGGCGATAAGATTTCTGAATGCGGCAAGAATGGGATAAATGAAACCACTCGGAATTCGGTATTCCGAGTCCTTATTGAGAAAGAACAAATGCTCTTTCTCCATTCGCGGCTTGTTGCCTGTCCAAATTACACCCTTCAGTGCTCCAAACTTTCCACCGCCATCTTTATGAATGTATTTTTCCATCGCATCCGCGTTGTTCTTGAAGTGCTGAATCACCGAAGCCTTGGTTGAGTAGGTCTTGATTGGGTGTTTGTTATTATCGAATGATTCGATATCGAAACAAACTAGATACGATAGAACTTCTTTAATATCAATGTCTTTTGGTTTACCATCTTCCCCTAACTCATATTCCTTGTAGGCAATATTCTTGCCATACGGTTGTGCATCAAGAATGGCGTGGATTGCCTCATAACTCTTGCGATGTTCTTCGAGGCTTTGTTCCTTTACTTGAGTTGATGTATTACGTGCTTCCACAATGTTAGTAATAAGTTCGGCATCAGTTACACCCTCAATGATTTCAATTTTAATAAGGGCGTTGAAGTCGGCCAGCTCTTCCGCGGGTAGTCCTTCTAAATATTCTCTAATCACGCTGTAGGTGTGCCCGCCATCGAGGAGACCATTTAGATATGGATCACCCATCTCAAGCTCCAGCATGTCTTTTTGGTTGTCATACTCCACCTTATCAACAATCAAAGTCATCCCTCGATTTCGAAAAAAGAATGAATTTGGATCGTCTTTCAGTGTGTCTCGAATGCTTCGCGACACTGCTGACTTTGTTTTTGCATCACGTACGTTAATCTTTCGCCACTCCTCAAGTGCTTCAGGTACTTCTTTTACATTCACTACTGCCATGTATGTCTTCGCACCACCCTCATCGTAAGGACTTGGTAGTTTGCGAAAAGACACTACAGGAAACTTGATCAACGTCGATGTTTCTTGCTTCTGCATATTAGTTGCTCCTAAATAAAATAATAAACCACGCTCTCGCGTGTTTAGGAAAAAATCTATATGAAAATATCATATTAGCTTTTGCTAAACATTGTTCCGAGGATTAACTACGGATACCACAGCTTTCGCTACTGGCAGCTGATGTGCGAGACAACTCAGCGACCTCGTTATGTTACTACTTTCTTCCAGCATGTCAATTGTCCGACGATACAGCTCCTTTTATAGTGTCGGAATGTAGGATTCGCTTTTACTACCTCCGACCCGAGTACCTAAATTGACCTAGCTGAAACCTGCTAGAATATCCTTACACGGTCTTACCTGTGGGGTACTTAACCCACGTAGCCCGCATACGAGCTTCGTGAGAATGCGGAGAGGGAGTACGTGACTCAATGTCACGTACGTGGGGGATTCGAAGCCCGATTGAGCATTTTCTGGAACGAAGTGAACAGAAAATCCAATCGGGGTACTGAAACTGTAAGTTTCGAATCCCCCCCTCTCCGCCAAGTCGAGCTAGCACGAGATGCTTCATTTTGAAGCAAGTCGCGCTAGCTCGAATTCGTTATACAAAAAGTGACAAAAGTGACACTTTTTACAGTTTTTAAGAATGTGACGTTTTGGTGTCACTTTTTGAACTTTCCACGATAAACTTAGCCCTTTCATACAACTCGTCGTAGGTTACGATTTCAATATTTCTTGAATCACGACGAAAAAGTTCAAAGGTCTTGGCTTTTATCAAGGTTGTGGCCAGCCCCAGCGCCTACCGGATATGTAAAAGAAAAGCGAATGGACAGGAAGTGTGAGACATTAATTGATCCAGAACGTGCGCCAGTCGTCAAGAAAATGTTTGAGAAAGTGGCGTATGAAAAATGGTCAGGTCGGAAGCTCTATAACTGGCTTAGATTTGAACTCAACTTCACTGCCTTGCCGAGCAAGAAACCACTTAGTCTCGGTAACATTTATCGACTCCTAGAGAATCACTTCTACTACGGTGTTTTTGAATATCCACGTAATAGCGGTAACTGGTACCAGGGTAAACATGAACCGCTGATTACCAAAGAACTGTTTGATTTAGTGCAAGAACAGCTTAAGGGTAACGAGTTAAAGACTAGACAAGAAAAAGAGTTTGCTTTCACCAAGCTCATGACATGCGGCCTTTGTGGCTCAGGTATCAGTGCTGACGAGAAATACAAGAAACTCAAAAATGGAAAGATTAATACTCATGTGTACTACGGGTGTACCAAAGCAAGAGACAAACACTGCAAGTGTGGGTACATCAACGAGACTGATCTTATTGAACAATTACAAGCCTTGATTGATGCCGTTGAGTTAAGCGAGACAAGTGTGTTGAAGAAAGTCCGAGATGAAGTAGCTCGATACAAGAAGTTTAGTAAGTCACTCCTTGGTGAGAACATTAAAATTACAGTAAGTGATATTGATGTAAAAGATTACGTGAAGTTTTTACTAAAGGACGGCACGTTTGAAGAAAAACGTGCCGTCCTTTTCTGTGTTACTTCACAGATTGTGTTGAGTAAGAAGGTGGTCTCCCTTCACTAGTCATTCTTGGCTTTTTCTAGCTCTACCTCAACGTCTTTTTCGTCGCCGTCTTGTAAGACTTTGAGTGTAATCTTGTCACCCACACCATAGGTACGTAACAGAGCCGCCAGACTCTTCGAACCATCAAGTTTCTGCTCATCAATTTCTAATATGATGTCGTTTTCAGTGAGACCAGCTTTGTCTGCCGGAGAGCCTGGAATCACTGCTAAGTCTCCTTGTGTCTCACCACGTACAATCAATACCCCATAATCAATATCTAAGTTGTTACGCTCGGCGATCTCTTCGGTAATCTGCAGATAGCGCACCCCAAGAAACGGTCGAACAATTTCGCCATGTTCAGCTACACTCTCATACACCGAACGCACTACATCACTTGGCAGAGCAAAGCCGATGTTTTCGCCCCCACCAGCCATCGCAACGTTTACGCCAATCACTTCACCATTTAGATTGAGTAGCGGCCCACCTGAGTTACCACGATTAATGGCAGCATCTGTTTGAATCAAGCCCTCAAGTGACTCTCGAAAACGGAACCCATCGCCAGCGATAATGTCTCGCGACAAACCAGACACTACACCAACCGATACACTGTTTGGGAATTCGGCTAACGCATTACCAATCGCCACCACTGTCTCGCCAAGTCGTATATTTTCAGTCTCAGCAAACGCTAAGAATGGGAAATCGGTATCTGCATCAATTTTCAGGATCGCCACATCAAGGCTAGGGTCTTTTGCGACCACTTCAACATTGTATGTTTCTCCGTCTTGGGTGACAGCAGTGTATTCAACCCCTTCTTGATCAACTACGTGTTTATTAGTGATGAGGTACCCATCAGCTGAAACAAAGAAGCCGGTCCCTCCACCAATCTCTTGTCGCTCAGTACCAATTTGCCGTTGACGAGGCACCTGAAAGCCAAACCCATTGCCAAAGAAGTTACCAAATGGACTCCAAAAATCCTCGTAGTATTGTTCAAATACCGGTACGTCAGCAGAAATCGAGATCGACACCACAGCTGGAATCACCTGTTCCACAATGTCGGGGACAGTGGTATTAGTCGGGGGTGTATCTGTTGTAGCCGTCTCAGAAAGTACTGGTTCAGTTTGCACGACTGGTAATAAGTTTTTATGTTGCAACAAAAAGTAACCGCCAGCAAAAACAACTGCTGAAACGATAAACGAAACTGATGCGATATGTACGAGTTTGATATGTTTCATACGCTATATTTTATGCAAATCTACAATCCATACAAAACTGCCCAGCGTTAATCTTGCCTGGGCAGTTTTGTATAAACTACATAAGCCTAATTTTCACAATGTTTACTCCTCATAACGTAAGACTCGTTACGTCTTAATTTCTACCTTTCGCTTCTGCTCTGATGGCTGTTTCTCAAGAGAGATAGTAGTTACTCCGTTCTTAGCTTCAGCCTTTACCGTATTGGCATCAATCTTAGATGGCAACATAAACTCGCGAGAGAATTGGCCGTACTGACGTTCAGTTCGGTAATAGTTCTCCTGCTTCTCTTCAAGATTTTTCTCAATCGTTCCAGATAGAGACAATGTATCTTCAGTTACTTCAATTGACACATTTTTTGGATCAATACCAGGAATGTCTGCGCGAACCTTGATTTCTTTGTCAGTCTCAGAGACATCAACCCGAGGACTGAAGCCGTAGGTGCCATCAGACAACTCTAGACCGAAGCGACCAAACGGTGACATGAAGTGATCACCGAACAGTCTATCCATTGCGTCGTGGATACCACGTAGTGAGTGCATAGGATCAGACTGTGTCACCGGTAGTCGCGAGGTCTTGTTTTCATCTCGTTTGGTGATTTTCATTTTTTAGATTAGATTACACAACTACTAATGTACCTTCGTCTACTTTTATTTCTTGGCGCAGGATACTGGGCAGTGCCTCAGTTAACCCCTGCGTACCCAGACACTAGCTTTAGTGTCATCAATAGTGATTTGATTCTCTTTTTCATAGAACTGTTATGAAATTGTTATGGAGTGTTATGCCTCATACGAGGCCGGAGTCGTTGCATCAGATGACTATCACGTAGTCCCTTTTGCATACGACGTAACACAGATTTAATCGGTACGAACATATACGAGAACTTGTATGATTGTTACCTGATGTCAGAGACATGAGTGCGTCTCTGGCATCTACTAAATAAACACACTAAATGAAAAAAGGTGTCAATTTATGTTTTGAGTTTTGGGAATATTGTACTAAGTAGCTCGCTTAATAGTCGGCGTATGTACTCACGACGAATCTCCCAACCTTGATTTAGTTTCATATTGTAAGCATTACAGTTACTTAGTAATGTTTAATAAACACTGTTGTCGGCAAAAGGTGTCAAAACTAAATTATATTAAATTAGGTCATCGTACACACCTGAAAACATATACTTGTCGGTGTCGCTTTTTTTAACAAAGAGGAATTTACCAGTTCTACCAGTCACTTTTGGTACCCTTGCTCGGTAAATAATCTCCACTTCTTGGGTGTGTCCCATGTCAGTTAACCTCTGGGTTGTACCAATCATCGACATTTCTTCAAGCGCTTGATCAAAGTAGTCCAAGAAGGCGTCGCGTAAAACTCGCTCAGGCTCCATGCCAAAAGTGACGGTAAAACGTGGAATACTGAAGTAACCCATACTGTGCGAACTCGCACGGTCGTTTACCTGACTACCACGTAGCAACAAAATCTTGCCGTTGTGTTCAACGATACAACTGACCACTATCTTTTGCTGTTTACGTTGCCGTTCCAACATACGCTACTTTGCTTTTACTACCGTGTAGGTATTGTTTTTGTGATCTACAGATACTTTGTCACCGTCAGCAATATCACCACTGATGATGGCCTCTGCCAGTCGATCAAGAATCTCCGTCTGCATCACCCGCTTGAGAGGGCGTACACCATATGCAGGGTCAAAGCCATCGGTGACCAACTGCTCTTTGGCTTTCTTGGTGAGTGACACGGTGATGTTTTTCTCACTCTGCACTTGAGCCAGCATAGCTCCGAGCTGCACCTCAATAATCTCTCGGAGCATATCTTCATCAATCGCATCAAACAGCACAATATCGTCAAGACGATTGAGGAACTCTGGTCGGAAATGAGTACGCACTACTTCCATGACTTTATCTTTGCGCTCTTTCACATCCTTAATGTCGAGCATGAACTCACTACCCCAGTTAGAAGTGAGGATGATGATAGTGT
>CAYTYF010000009.1:8253-22979 GCA_964442205.1 uncultured Candidatus Saccharibacteria bacterium
GAATGTTGAAGAATTCATGATGTGCCTTCTCAACCTCATCAAACAGCACGACAGCATATGGTCGACGGCGGATTGGTTCTGTTAGCTGACCTCCTTCTTCGTATCCCACATATCCAGGCGGCGCACCAACTAAACGACTGACCGAGTGTCGCTCACTGTATTCGCTCATATCAAGTCGAATCATTGCTTTCTCGTCGTCGAACATTTCATGGGCGAGAGTCTTAGCAAGCTCAGTCTTACCAACTCCAGTTGGTCCGAGGAAAAGGAAGGAGCCAATTGGTCGGTTACTAGCTTTAAGTCCAGCCCGTGAACGGCGAATTGCTCGCGCAACGGTATTGACCGCTTCATCTTGACCGATGACTCGCTTATGGAGTTCGTCTTCAAGGTGCAATAATCGCTCCACTTCAGTTTCTAAGAGTCGCTCAACTGGCACACCTGTCCAGCGCGCCACCACTGCCGCTACGTCTTCCTCAGTTACATCTTCACGGATCAGTCGCTCGGTCTCAGGAATTGCATCAAGTTTGGCATTTACTTCTTTGATCTTTTCTTCCAACGCTGGAATTTTCTGGTACTTGATTTCCGCAACCACATTCAACTCGCCGTTTCGTTCGGCTCGTTCTTCCTCGATCCGAAGATCGTCAATTTCCTTCGCGTAATCACGTACTTGCTGAACCAGTTTGCGTTCTTGTTCCCAGCGACTCTTGGCAGCATTGTATGACTCTTTCAGCGAGGCTAACTTCTGTTCAATTTCATTTTTACGTTCTTTACTCTGTTTGTCTTTTTCGCGCTTTAAGGCTTCTTTCTCAATTTCTAGTTGCGTGATTTGGCGGTTCTGTCGATCAAGCTCAGTTGGCATACTCTCCATCTGCATCTTGATAGTCGAGGTAGCTTCGTCAATCAGGTCAATGGCTTTATCGGGAGCTTTACGACCACTGATGTAGCGATTTGATAGGCGTACCGCAGCAACCAGTGCCGGGTCGGTAATTTCTACCCCGTGGTGAATTTCGTATTTTTCTTTCAAGCCGCGCAAGATTGCAAGCGTGGCTTCAGCATCTGGTTCATCAACATAGACAGGCTGAAAGCGCCGCTCCAAAGCAGCATCCTTTTCCACGTACTGGCGGTACTCGTTAAGAGTGGTAGCGCCAACTAAGCGAAGTTTCCCACGAGCCAGGAGAGGCTTCAGCATATTGCCAGCATCAACCGCTCCTTCACCACCACCAGCCCCAACGAGGGTGTGAATCTCATCGACAAACAGCACGATGTTACCGGCCTCTTTCTCAACCGCTTTGAGCACTTCTTTAAGACGCTCTTCAAACTCGCCACGAAACTTAGCGCCCGCGAGTAACGACCCAATCTCAAGACCGAGCAGTCGCTTTCCCTTGAGAGATTCAGGTACATCACCAGAGACGATTCGCTGGGCTAGTCCCTCAACAATAGCCGTCTTTCCAACTCCAGGTTCACCAAGGAGCACCGGGTTGTTTTTTGTGCGACGAGATAAGACCTGCATCACTCGGCGAATCTCTTCATCGCGACCAATAACTGGGTCGAGCTTGCCGTCTTGAGCTAAAGCTGTATAGTCTTCACCGTATTTTTCTAATACGTTTTGTTTGCTTTCTGGATTTTGATCAGTCACATTCATATCACCTCGTAGTTCAGTTAGTTTGCTGGTAATGTTGGCAGGTAGTAGGTCAAACTGTGCCAGTATCTCGCGCGGCTTTCCTTCGTTATGGCCAAGTGCTAAGAGTAAATGCTCCACACTGACATAACTATCGTTCATGCCAGTGGCTTCTTTTTCAGCACGCCTGAACACGCTCGCGACTGCGGGCGTTAATTGCGGATTCGCTGGTTGGCTCAAGATTGGAAGAGCATCAAGTGCATTTTCTACCTCGTGAAGGACACTCTCAGTATTCACATCAAGAGCTGACAATAACGGCTGAACAATCGTTTCTGAGGTAGTGAGGATGGCTTTGAGAAGATGCAGTGGATCAACTAATTGATGCTTATATTCGTAGGCTTCTTGAATAGCTTCTTCCAGAATCGAGCGGGATTTTTCAGTCAACTTTTCTACATTCATACAATTACTATTGTAATGATTTCAAAAAAGTTGACAAGTCCTATAAATCCTTGTATCGAGCGGCCTTCTTTTTTCGTTTGGTATCGGTAAAGCCAGTGATGCCTTTGAGGTATGGGTGAGCTGCTAGTTTTTTACGCACTCGTGAGAGCGTAAGTTTCACAGCATTTTCAGACTTGCCGACAATGCGAGCTATGTCGGCTACCTTGTATCCTTTCTGGTATTTCAAATACAAAATGTCACGTTCTTTAGCTGGTAGTTGCTGAATCGCGCGCCAGATGGAGCGTAAGTTATCTTTAGTCTCAATATCACTCCAGATTTCTTCTGGCACATCGACACCTGTTGCCTCGATTGAGATTGGTTTGGGTGAACGATAGTAGTTAACCAGGAGATTGTGGGCGATTGTTAAGAGATAGGAAGCGTATGAAGTTTTTCGCATCTGAAACTTGTCTAGGTGTTTATATGCTCGCGCAAAGGTTTCCTGTGTTAGATCCTCAGCCACATCTCGATCATGACCAACTCGATACCAAAAATAGTTGAAGATTTTATCAACGTACTTCTCGTACAAAAACGCAAATTCATTGCGGTCTTTTCGCGAAGCTACGATTGCATCTCTATCTTCTTTATCCATGACTTAATTATACTAAAACCACATATTTTCATAAGCGCACGAGACGCTTCAAGAGAGTGACGTGAAATCAAGTGATTCTGTCAAACAGGGCTTGACCGCTCACGGTTCTAGCCCGAGACGGCCCGCGAGTGAACGAAGTGAACGAGTGGAGAGGAGGAAGCGTGGGACGCTTCCGTGGGGGATTCGAAGCCCGATTGAGCATTTTCTGGAACGAAGTGAACAGAAAATCCAATCGGGGTACTGAACGAGTAGCGTTCGAACGAATAGGTATCAGCAAATCCAAAGAAGCAATGCTCCGCTTTTTCCTGATTCCAAAACCCTAAAGACTCATCTCGCGCAAACGCTTAATGCGCTCTTCTGCAGGCGGATGACTTGCAAAGAGACCAGTGAGCCAGGAACCCAGACCACGTGCACCGGCGAAGGCGAACGGATCGTTGATGAAGAGATGAGCAGTCGCATGTGAAGCACGCTGCATCGGCTGGCTGTGCATGCTTATCTTCTCGAGAGCAGAAGCGAGTCCTTCGGGGTAGCGCGTTGTGAGGGCGCCGGTTGCATCGGCCAGATACTCACGACGACGCGAGATAGCAAGTTGCATGAGTCGAGCTGCAATAGGTGCAAGAATGATGCCGACAATACCAATGATGAGAAAGACCGGACTCTTTCGATCATCGCCACCAAACATAAGTGCGCGACTGAAGAAATCTGCCAGCATGGCTACGAAACCAGCTAGTACGACCGCTACTGTCGACACGAGCATGTCGCGATTGCCAATATGCCCCATCTCGTGAGCCATCACCCCTTCAAGCTCTGTCCTATTGAGTATCTGCAATAGACCAGTAGTTGCTGCCACAACCGCATGTTCAGGATTGCGTCCTGTTGCAAAAGCGTTCGGTGCTGGGTCGTTGATGATGTATACCTTCGGCATCGGAAGCCCGGTCGTGATAGAAAGGTTCTCAACGATGTTCCAGAGTTCTGGATGATCGTTCTTCTCTATCTGCTTGGCGCCGGTCATCGAGAGTACAAGTTTGTCTGAAAACCAGTAGCTGGTGATATTCATGATAAGCGCGAAGGCGACCGCAGCATACATAACAGCCGGATTACCTAGATACCATGAAGCCGCATAGCCGATAGCTATAACTACGACCAGGAAAACGGTCATCAAAAGCCAGGTTTTGCGAATATTACTCGCTTGTTGTGAGTACAAAGTTGCCATGACTGTATTATACCGCGAGTGTCAATATCTTTCCCCTCAACGAGCCTTTCCTAAAAATTGATGAGATGCGAGACGCACGAGTGAGATAACGCGAGGCGTATTTAACATACGATGAGTGTTATCGAAAGAAGTGCAACGAAGCAGATCGCGATTTTTAGGAAAGGCTACCAGGAGCCACCACCTCCACCACCTCCCCCACCTCCAGAAGACCCTCCTCCCGAAGAACCACTCGAACCGGAAGAACTTGCAAATGAGGTCGAAAATGCTCCTATGTCGTGACTTAGCGATGTTGCTGAAAATGCCCCCACCGAGCCGCCATCGTACCAGTCAGGGGTTGGGATGGTGATGTCCTTGAAGACCTCTGCCCATTCCTTCTCCACTCCGAGTGCGATAGCGTACGGCAAGAAGGACATAAACTGTTCCGGACTCTTCGATGGTGCATTGTGAAATTTGTATCGCTCAGCGTCCGTTACCGAAAGAAAATCTTTAAAACCTTTAAGGTGGTTGAGTGCAGTGAATCCCTTCTCAGTTCGACGGCGATGACCGATGACGAGCAGCATGATGAGTATAAATGCAGTGATCACTGTGAAGCCCGAAGCCACATCGACATCGAACGCTAACCAAGCGATGACAGTGACGAGCAATGCGCCGCCGGAAATATACATGTACCCCTTTGATGGCAGACCTTCATAGAAACCACGCTGTTTAAGATCTTTAGCGAGCGCTTCTCGAAGCTTTTGAAGCTTTAGCAGATTCGCTCGCTGCTTGGATTGATCCTTCTTGATACTGCTGAGGGCGACCATCTCCCCTGCCTCACCGGTAGTGAAAAGCAGCTCAACGACTGTCTTGAGAAAACTGGTCGGTACTTCACTTATAGACTTTTTAAGCGTCAGCTCGTAGTCATCGACCTCAAAGAAGAACATGACCTTGCGCTCCGTCTTCTTTATTTTCAAAAAGCCTTGCTCAGCGAGATACACGAGGCCAGCAGTGATGTCCTTTGGATCGAGCTGTCCATCCACGAGAACGCCAGTGTACATCGGCAACACATCTGGATAGGGTTCGTACTCTGCGATGGTCGAAGCGTGAGGATTGAATCTGTTCCTGAATCTGAACACATATACCGAGGCGACAACAATGAAACCGAGCAGCATCGAAACGAATAACAGCCACGACATTGTTCGCTCAATGATATGCACCTCAACAGCTGCAGGGTTCAGGGCTTGAGCTATGGTGAGCCCTTCGTATGGTCCAAGGTTGACACTGCTAAATGCGATAGCGTCGGTCGATGTAGCAATATCCCCGCAACGCTCTTCACTACCGTACGATCCTTCGTAGCAAGCCGCGCGGTCAATGAGCATCTGCGGCTCTTCGACCTTCACAAGTGCAGTTGCACGCTTGATAAGTACGCCCCATCCTGTGCCGGTAACGTCGTAATAAAACTCGGTGCCCTCAGGTCCGTATGAAAGTGCGCCTCTGAGTAGGTACGTTATGGTGTACGTGTGCACACCGCTTATGGTCGTATCGGCATCTCCTATTTTGAGCTCCACCTCTGTGCCTGTCTGACTCTCTTCGTAGGTTGCCGTGACGCCATCCTGCAACACTTCGAGCACATCGATATCAATGTACCGATCTTTGTACCAAGCAGTGCTCGGCTGAGGGTGCTCATTCAAGAGCGTACGAAAGATACCGTGACGCTCCTCACTGCCAAAATCGTAGACAATGGTCTCAGTGGTCAGTACAGTACCATCCTTCTTTATTTGGAAATCAGAGGAAAAGTTTTGGATCTCTTCTGCATGCACCGCTGCAGCACAGAAAAACGCCAACGCTACGAATGTGTATCCAAGGTATCTCATTGTATGCCCTGCGGGCTCTCGTTCGACTGGTATCCTTTATCTTCAGACCAGTGCAAAAAATGGCGAAGCTTATAAAAGCCTTTCTTATCGATGTTCTCGGTCATAGCCGTCTTTATGTCGGCCTCTGAAAATTCCAGATACTGTGTCAGTGCATCGAGCACGACCATTAGGTCAGAATACTCGTGGAGGAATTCTTCACGTGTGCGAGCTCGTGAGAGCGCGACAGCCTCCTCCCTCACTTTCTTGAGAAGTTCCTGCTCGAACTCATTATCATCAGTGATCACGCGAATCTCACAGGCTTCACCCTTGGCTTCGATCTTGTCTTTGATGCGGTCCCGAACCAACTTGTTATAAAACACTTTACCCATAGACATATTGAATTAAAAGGCTGAGATTGGTAATGCTGATCTAGCAACATTACAAAAACTCACACGTGTTTTCCTCCCTTCTCTCGCTCGGTCATGTTCAAAACCTCGCTTCACTCGGTCTTGCCCGCGACCCTCGCTCACTCGGTAGTAGAAAATTTTTTCCATATTCTGTGAGTATGAAGACAGCCGCGGAAGCGGCTGTCTCTTTTGCTAGAAGCTTACCTTGACCGGCTCGCGTTCGGTGCTGTTCTCTCCAAGTTCGAAGTACTGCTCTTCCTTAAAACCGAACGAACTGCCAATGACATTGCCCGGGAACGACTGAAGTCCAATCTTGAGGTCGCGTACATTGCCGTTGTAGAAGCGGCGAGCGGCCTGGATCTTGTTCTCAGTGTCAGAAAGTTCAGTCTGAAGCTGCGCAAAGTTTTGATTCGCCTTAAGGTCTGGGTACGCTTCAGCAACTGCGAGCAATCGACCGAGGGCGCCCGTGAGAGCAGATTCCGCTCCGGCCATAGCCTCGATCTGGGCCGGCGTGATGTTGGTCGGGTCGACATGGACCTGGGTTGCCTTGGTGCGAGCCTCGGTCACTTCGTCGAGTACGCCTCGTTCGTGAGCTGCATACCCTTTCACCGCTTCGATGAGGTTCGGAATAAGGTCGTAGCGGCGCTTGAGCTGCACATCGATGTCAGCCCAGGCTTCCTTCGTGCGCTGCGTGAGCTTTACAAAGTTGTTGTACATGAAGATGGCCCAGAGCAGAAGCGCTGCGAGCACACCGAGAATTATCCAAGTGATCATAAAATTAATTGCCGAAAGTCCTAGTAAGTGGCTTTATTTTAGCACGCCCTTCATCTTGTACAATGAAGATCTCATCCAGCTGCCTCAACAACAAAAAGAGAGCGGCCATGGCGCTCTCTTTTTGTTGTCTTGTTTGGATGCATTAGTACATCCCGTCCATACCTCCCATGCCCGGACCCATTGGCTTTTCCGGCTCCGGAATATCGGCAACCGCCGCCTCAGAGGTGAGCAGGATCGCAGCTGCTGAAACAGCATGTTCGACGCCAGCGCGCTCGACCTTCACCGGGTCGATGATACCAGCCTTGATCATGTCATCGACGAGCTCTCCCTTGGCAGCATCGTAACCTGCATTACCGCCAGCAGTTTTTACTTTCTCCGCAATGACCGCACCGTCATCCTTGCCAGTATTATCTACGATCTGACGAAGCGGCACCTCAAGCGCCTTGAGTACGATGCTGTACCCAACCGCTGCTTCCTGCGTAAGGTCCTTCGGTAGTTTCTTAGCAACGGTAGCCGCTGCCTTTGCAAGCGATGTGCCGCCGCCGGACACGATACCTTCCTCGATCGCTGCCTTGGTCGCATTGACCGCGTCCTCGATCTTGAGCTTGAGGTACTTCATCTCGGTCTCGGTAGCTGCGCCGACGCGGATAACACCGACACCGCCAGTGAGCTTTGCAATGCGCTCCTGCAGCTTCTCTTTGTCATACTTAGAGCTTGTATCCTTCTCCTGAGTACGCAGGGCAGTAACACGTTCATCGATATTCTTTTTGTCACCCTTCCCGCCAACAATGACGGTACTGTCCTTGGTAGACACAACGCGATCAGCGCGGCCGAGATGTGCGAGTTGAGCATCCTCGAGCTTGAGACCAAGGTCTTCGCTGATAAGCTGTCCGCCGGTCGTAGCAGCTACGTCTCCGAGCATCTCCTTCTTGCGGTCGCCATAGCCAGGCGATTTTACCGCAAGTACAGAGAAACCTCCCTTCAGTTTGTTCACCACGAAGGTTGTAAGGGCTTCACCATCAACATCATCGGCGATGATGACAAGCTCTTTCTTGCCGGTCTGTGCGACCTTCTCGAGGAGTGGAAGTATCTGCTGTACTGTCGAGATCTTCTTGTCTGTGAGTAGAATGAGGGCGTCCTTGTACTCAGCCTCCATACGCTCTGGGTTGGTGACCATGTACGGTGATACGTAGCCCTTGTCGAACTCCATGCCTTCGGTGAGTTCGGTCTCGATACCGAATGACTGCGATTCCTCCACAGTAACTACGCCATCTTTCCCTACTTTCTCGATGGTCTCAGCGATCTTGGCTCCGATCTCTTCATTCTCAGCTGAGATGGTAGCTACCTGCTTGATCTCCTCGGTAGTACTGATCTTGATGGCCTGCTCTTTGAGTGCAGCAACCACGTCGGCCGCTGCTTTTTCCATGCCGTTGCGAACGCCCATGGAATTGAGTCCGAGCGTTGTCTGGCGCAACCCTTCGCGAATGAGCGCCTGAGTGAGCACGGTCGCGGTCGTGGTGCCGTCACCAGCAAGATCATTGGTCTTGTTTGCGACCTCCTTTACGATCTCGGCGCCCATGTTCTCAAATTTATCTTTGAGCGTGATGTCCTTGGCGATAGATACGCCATCGTTGGTGATGGTCGGACCGCCGTAGCCCTTGTCGAGGATAACGTTGCGACCGCGCGGGCCGAGCGTCACCTTGACCGCGTCTGCGACAGTATCGACACCTTTGAGGAGTCGCTTCTTTAGTTCTTCACCGAATAGTACTTCTTTTGCCATAGTGATGAGATAGGTTACTTGCTTGCAATGATACCCAGAATGCTCGACTCATTGACGACAAAGTACGTATCCTTGTTGAGTTTGACTTCGTCATATCCGTACTTAGAGAAAACCACTCGATCACCTACCTTAACTTCCATAGGAATACGCTTCTCGCCGTCCTCGTCCCACTTACCTTTGCCGACAGCCATAACGATACCTTGTTCTGGCTTGTCCTTGCTCACCGTGTCCGGAATGATGATACCAGAGGCAGAGGTTGTACCCATTTCCTCGTCGGTCAACGGTCGAACCACCACACGATCATTGAGCGGAGTGATGTTCAGATCTACTTGGTCTACAGACATAATTGCTAAGAAAAATGAGTTTTATAAATGCAAAAAACACGTAGCGGTCATGAGAGAAAGTGCTCTTAGCGAGCGTATTTTATCCGCTTTTTCTTTGTTTGCCAATCACTCACTTTACTGCTATACTCATCGGCAATGGAATTCATACAGAGCGTAGTGCTTCCAGCACTGCCGTACGTACAGGTGATCCTCTCCATCCTGCTCGTCGCCGCGATCCTCCTCCAGCAGCGTGGATCAAGTCTAGGCGGCGCCTTCGGTGGAGATAACTTCAGCGCCACATTTCACAAGCGCCGCGGCGGGGAGCTATTCCTATTCCGCTTCACCATCATTGTGGGCACCCTGTTCGTCATTACCGCACTTCTCTCTGTAGCTTTCTAGGCTCGGCCACGAACTCTCTGTCCTTGCCGGACCGATCGGATATTGTTTTTGTTCAATTTCTCTGTGCCTAGGCACATGGTTCCCATTACTGTATGGATACTCTTTATAAGTCTCATACCGCTCGAATGTCACTTCTCGATCGCTACTTTGTGTTCGTGAACCGCCGCTCTCCATTCGACCGCTTCCTCTTCAACCTATCGATCACATTCGTTATCGGGGCTACACTCTTCGCACTGCTCGCGGTCAATGACGCCTACGTACAGAGTGTACCAAGCGAAGGCGGCACTATTGTTGAAGGAATAATCGGCACACCTCGCTTTGTGAATCCTGTTCTCGCTCTCACGCGCGCAGACCAGGACATGGTGGAGCTGGTGTTCAGCGGACTTATGAAACTCGACGAGAATGGCGAACTTGTACCTGACATCGCCGAGAGCGTAAAGCGTTCTGAGGACGGAAAGACCTACGAGGTCGTGCTGCGCCGCGGTGTTCGCTTTCACAATGGTCTTGAACTCACTGCACGCGATGTTGCTTTCACCATCGGCCTTATCCAAAACCCCGACCTGAAGAGCCCGCTTCGCGGCAACTGGGATGGTGTAATGGTCGAGGAAGTGAACGAGTACACACTTAACATCACCCTCGAAGAGCCGTACACGCCGTTCATTGAAAACCTTACCGTAGGCATCCTGCCCCGTGGTATTTGGAACGAGCTGCCAATTGAGCAGATACCGTTCAGTCAGAACAACACCGAACCGATCGGTTCAGGTCCGTATCGCGTTACGAACGTACTACGCACTCCATCAGGACTTATCAGTGCGTACGAACTTTCAGCATTTGAAAACACATCGCGTACCGAGCCGAATATCGCCACTCTCGTTTTCAACTTCTACCAAAACGAAGAGGAGCTACTCACCGCACTCCGTGACAAGAAGATCAGTGGCACCCCGAGTCTCTCGACAGCCGCACTCAAGTCGCTCGACGCCGATACCTATCGCATCGTAGAAGTACCGCTTCCTCGCACCTTCGGTATCTACTTCAACCAAAATCGTGCCGTGCCGATGCGAGACCTAGCTGCAAGAAGCGCACTCTCAGCTGCCATCGACCGCGATGCACTCATTGAAAAAGTACTCGATGGCTACGGAATCCCCACCACCTCACCTGTACCGCCTGGATTTCTTGACTTAGAATTGGAACCTGCATCAAGTTCAACTTCCACTACTTCCTCGTACACAGAACGCGCGCAGTCGATCCTGCAGAGCGGAGGTTGGAAAGAAATGGAGAATGGAAGGTGGCAGAAGAAGATCGGCGACGAGACAGTGACACTCTCTGTTACGCTCGCAACAGCAAACAGCGGTGTGTTCGACGCTACCGCGAACGCTGTCGCAGAGGCTTGGCGAGCTATTGGCGTAGAAGTGACCTTGGCACCGTATGAACAGACCGACCTGGTGCAGAACATAATCAGACCTAGGGATTTTGAAGCAGTGCTCTATGGGGCCGACATTGGACGCAGTATAGACCTCTACCCTTTCTGGCACTCATCACAGAAGAGCGACCCCGGACTGAACATCGCTCAGTACACGAACATCGACGCCGACGACCTTCTTGAAGACATTCGCTCTACCACTGAAACCGCAACCAGGACCGCAGCTATTTATTCGTTCGAACGGCTGATGAAGTCTGAATACCCCGCAGTATTTTTGTATACGCCAACATTTGGCTACGTGGTAGACAGCGATGTACATGTCAGTCCGCTCACGCGCATCAGTAAACCGAGTGAACGATTTGCAAATGTCAGTTCTTGGCACGTCCGATCAGATGATGTGTGGCCTGTATTTTCAACCAGCGATCAATGAACCAATTAACTAGTAACCATTAATCAAACTTATGAACCCACAACAGCAACCAAATCGACCAGCAGGACCACGCAGTGATGCGCCACGTACTGGTCGCCCTCCACGACACCGCCGCAATCACCGCCGACCGCGTACAGCGGGCGCTGGTGGCACTGTTGGCACACCACAACCCCGCACGTCGGGTGCGGCTACTCGCACACCTCGCACCGAACGCTCTCCACAAGGCCCTAAGCGAAATGGCGGCGCAGGTGGTCGTGGTGGCCGTCGCGGCGGCAAAGAACGACAGCGTCGCAGCATGACGAGCCCTGCCCTCATGCACCGCATGAGCGTCACCGAGAATAAAGAGCATGTGTTGCCAGAGATCACTGACGAAGATACGGTGCGCGTGATCCCGCTTTCGGGAGTGGAGCAGATCGGCCGCAACATGACGGTGGTTGAAACCAAAGACGACATCATCATCTTTGACATTGGTTTCCAATTCGTCTCACCAGAGTCGAACGCGCCTGGCGTCAACTACATTCTTCCGAACACGCAGTACGTTGAGGAGCGTAAGCACAAGATACGAGCTCTCGTCATCACGCACGGCCACCTAGACCACATCGGCGGCATCCCTTTCGTGATGGAGCGTATTGGCAATCCACCGATCTACACTCAGTACCTGACCTCATTGATGGTGCAGAAGCGACAAGAGGAATTCCCACACCTCGACCCAGTCACCATGCATATCGTTAAAGAGGGAGAGTCATTTACGGTAGGTAAGACGAAGATCAAGACCTTCCCTGTCACTCACTCTATCCCTGACGCTATGGGCGTTGCAGTCGAGACAAAACACGGTGACATTGTCATCACTGGCGACATCAAGGTCAACCATGTCGATGGCAAGCCAGATCCAGAGGAGGTCAAATACTGGGAGGGTGTCGGTAAGCACAACAATTTGATGCTTGTCTGTGACTCGACCAACGCCGACCGTGAAGGCTGGTCAGCTCCTGAGGGTCAGGTCTTTCACAACCTTGAACAGATCGTCCGTGAGGCGCAAGGACGTCTCATCATCGGCACCTTCGCTTCGCAGTTCGACCGCCTCATCAACATCATCAAGGTATGCGAAGACATGGGTAAGAAAGTGGTCATGGAAGGCCGCAGTATCAAGACCAACATCGACATCGCCATCACGGCGAAGCTGCTCACTGTGAAGCCTGGTACATTCATCAACGCTGGCGACATGGGAGACTATCCTTCTGATCGTATCGTTATCCTCTCAACGGGTGCCCAGGGTGAGGAGTTCGCTGCGCTCATGCGCATGGCGACCGACAAGCACAAGCAGATCATTCTCAATGAGCGTGACACTATTGTGCTCTCCTCTTCGGTCATTCCAGGCAACGAGGTTGCAGTACAGATCCTCAAAGACAACCTGTACCGAAAGAACGTGCGCGTCATCAACTACCGTTCTGCGCACGTTCACTCTTCTGGCCACGGCAACCTCGCCGAACTTGTCTGGGTGCACCAGACTGTCAAGCCGAAGTTCCTCATGCCGGTGCACGGTCACCACTTCCACCTCAAGAGCCATGCCTATGCAGCCGTCGAGAATGGCTTTCCAAAAGAAAACATCGTGGTACCTGACAACGGCACTGTAGTGGACATCAAGAACGGTACCGAGCTCATCGTTCAGAAGAACAAGGCTCCGAACGAACTCATCTACGTGGACGGCTTTACGGTCGGCGCACGCCAAGAGGTCGTACTTCGTGACCGCCAATCACTGGCTGAAGACGGCATGTTCGTCATTATTGCGACCGTCAACAGCAAGACAGGCAAGCTTCGCAAATCACCGGACATCATCAGTCGCGGCTTCGTCTACCTGCGCGAGAACCAGCAGCTTCTGTCTGAAGCGCGCGTGCTCATCAAGAAGACCGTCGAGAAACAGACCGAACGTATGAACCCTATCAACCTCGACATTGTGAAGGACGACCTAGCCGACGTGGTGAGCGGTTTTCTAATGCAGAAGACCAATAAGTCACCAATGGTTATACCTGTCCTCATCGGCATTTAACAACGCATTCCAAAATTCTCCGCCTACTTCGTTACACGGCGAAAAAAGACCCTTGCTGGACACATTCGTCCCACGCGGGTCTTTTTTCTTGTATGCCTCGTATCTGAAGGAATTTTGAAACGCTTTTGATAATACGTTAACTGGCGAGCTTCGATCGCCGGTCTTTTGCTATCCAAAACAACGCTCATGCGGCATGCATCGCAATGATAAACTTAGAGTATCGCCCCGTACCATGGAACCTTCTCAAGCTGCTCCACCACCCAGCGTGACCGTCTCAATGATCGGTTTTTCTTCCATCTATTTCCTTTCTACGCTCTACATCTTCCATTCGCTTCTCGTTGCCTACATCAACTCAACCTACATGGAGCAATTCCTGTCGCCGAGCGCGGTCGGAGCGATGTTCACCCTGGGTTCCATCTTTTCAGGCCTTGTTTTTCTTTTCTTTACGCCGTTACTGCGTCGTTTTGGCAATAACCGTCTCACTATCGCCCTGGCTTTGCTGGATATCGTTTCTCTCCTCTTGTTAGGCATCTCTGACCGCGCCACTCTAGCTATCTTCGCCTTCCTTGCCTTCTTGGCGATCAATCCTATTCTTTTTCTCAACATCGACATCTACGCTGAAAGCATCATAGATGCTGATGAGGGTTCAACGGGCAAAAAACGCGGCTTAACACTCACCCTGATGAGCGCTGCATCTATGCTCTCGCCGCTCGCGATGGCAGCGATCGTGAGCGCCACCAACGACCTCATGTACGTATACCTGGCTGCAGCTGCCTGCTTTCTCATCTTCGTACTGTTCATACGCATGAAGTACAAGAACTTCGTGGATCCGGTGTATGAGAACGTCTCATACCGAGCGACGCTTTTACGCATGTGGCAGTTGCGCGACGTACGCAATGTTTGCTTTGCTCATTTCCTTCTCCAGATGTTCTTCGCCTGGATGATCATCTACGTACCGCTCTACCTAGTGACCGAACTCGGCTATTCTTGGGAAGCTGTCGGCAGCATCCTCGCGGTCGCTATGTCAGCATATGTATTACTTGAGTATCCAACTGGCCTACTAGCTGACCGCCTCTGGGGCGAACAGGAACTAATGGCGCTCGGTTTCTTTATTTTGGCTGTGAGCTCATCCTGGATAGGCTTCATGACCGCGAGTGCAACAATAACCGCCTGGATGATCATTATGTTCATCACTCGCGTTGGTGCTGCACTAGTGGAAACAACCACCGAAAGCTACTTCTTCAAGCACACAAAAGGCAGTGATGCAGACCTCATAAACGTTTTCCGTTTACTCCGCCCTGCGGCTAACGTACTTGGTGCGCTCATCGGTAGCATCTGCCTCGCCTTCTTCCCTTTTTCATTCATCTTTTTCATCCTCGGTATTCTTATGGTGCCTGGGTTG
>CAYTYF010000010.1:0-22055 GCA_964442205.1 uncultured Candidatus Saccharibacteria bacterium
ACGAAGACATGCGGTTACAAGTAGAAGAACAGTACCAGTACGTGCTCGCAGACGAGCACCAGGACGTGAATGCGAGCCAGAACCGTCTCCTTGAGCTCATCACTAGCTACCACGATCAACCCAACATCTTTGTGGTGGGCGACGAAAAGCAAGCCATATTTCGATTTCAAGGCGCTTCCCTCAGTAACTTTCTTTTTTTTGGTGATGTGTTCGGGAAGACGACAACCATTGCGCTTACCCAAAATTACCGTTCAGGACAGACAATTTTGGATGCCGCACACAGCCTTATAGCTGTTGATGAAGGACCGCTCGCACAGCTGCGAGTACCACTTACCGCCAATAGGACTGGTAGTGGAGAGGTGTTTCATGCCACATACCCGCACCAAGCTATTGAGGACGATGCTGTAGTACAGATAGTTCAGAACACCATTGCCTCTGGTGTTGCGCCAGCGGAGATGGCTGTCATTGCCCGCAGTAATCGCGAAGTAGAGGCACTTGCCGACAGATTGAGTAGGGCAGGTATTCCAGTAGCTGCTACCGCCGATACTGATGTTCTGTCACATCCTATAACTGATACCATCACTGAGCTTATCTCTCTCGTTACCAAGCCGGGCGATCCTGCTGCGCTAGCTTCACTCCTTCATAGAGGTTTTGTCGGCATCGATCGTAAGGATCTGGTGCGAGTTTTAGCTGCTCAGAGTTACGATGCGCCACTTGCTGCTGTTGTGTCTGATGAGGCATCACTGCGATCGATCAGTGTCGAACAGACTGAACCATTTCTGAGACTCATGAGGGCGGTCGAAAAAGCTCGGGGTGAAGACGGCGTATTACCGCCGCATCGCGTACTCGCTGAACTTCTCC
The DNA here is from genome assembly GCA_964442205.1 of uncultured Candidatus Saccharibacteria bacterium. Classification (GTDB taxonomy): domain Bacteria; phylum Patescibacteriota; class Minisyncoccia; order Phycocordibacterales; family UBA918; genus OLB19. The sequence goes on from CAYTYF010000010.1 coordinate 862, forward strand.
GCAGTACCGGTTTTATCGATCACGTTGCGGTGCATGAGCCCATTTCCGGTTCACGATTGGTGCGCAGGCTCTACGATGAGGTTGAGACAATGGTCCGGTCTGATCGAGCTGCAACCTTAGAAGCAGTGCTCGATACACTCGAACAACATCGTCGATACGGCGTAGCGCTCACTGTCCCGATGGTGCCCACGAGTACATCTGCGGTTTCGGTGATGACCGCGCACAAAGCTAAGGGACTCGAGTTCGAGGTTGTAGTGGTCCCGCACATTTCTGATGGCGTGTGGGGAGGGCAGAGACGGTCTGCTTTCTTCAAGGTGCCGCTCGGGAAGACTGCTGGTAGTGAAGTAATTGATCCAGACGATGATGAACGTCGTCTTTTCTATGTTGCACTGACTCGCGCTAAGCATGCAGTGTACCTATCCAATGCGATACAGAACACTGATGGCAAGGCACGTAATCCGAGTCGCTTTCTAGAAGAGCTTGACTCTAAGTTCCTGACCGTGCAGGAGGATGGCGAGCTATCTACTGATTTTGATCCACTGGCTGCGGTTGCCCCTCCTCGTGCCGTCTCTCTTGAAAGTACACTGTTCTCCGACCTTCTACGGCAGCGAGGCATCTCAGCCACTTCCCTCAATAACTACCTCGAGAGTCCGTGGACCTTCGTCTACCGCAATCTCCTTCGCATGCCGGAAGTGCAGTCTGAAACGCTTCTCTTTGGAAGCGTTGTGCATAGTGTGCTCGAATCTTTCACGAAAGCAGTAGCAGCAGAAGGAAAGAAAATGTCGGCAACAGAACTGAAGCGTGAAATTGAACGTTCACTTGGTCGCCTGCCGCTCTCAAAGAGCGAATATACTCGCTTACACAAACGTGCGCTTGAAGCACTTGTGCCATACACCGAGCATGTGGCACAAAATATGGGCGCAACGATGAAGGAGGAATTGAAGGTGTCGGTTAAGCTTCCAACCGGTCTCGCAGAGTTTCCTGAAGTGCTCCTCACCGGAAAACTTGATCGTTTGGACATCGATGAGGACGGTCAAGCTATTCGTGTCGTTGATTACAAGACCGGCAAGCCGAAGACCCGCGGTCAGATAGAAGGAACAACCAAGGACAGTAACGGCAACTACAAACGTCAGCTGGTTTTCTACGCACTCCTCCTCGAACTGTATGACGACCAGCGGTACGGTACGCGCCAAGGCACTATTTCCTTTGTTGAACCTGATGGTAACGGGCAGGTGAGGGAGGAGTCATTCGTAGTAACTAATGAAGATGTGGCAACACTTAAGGAGGAGATAGTTTCTTTGGTCAAAGCGGTAACGAGCGGCTCGTTCCTTAGAGAACCGTGTGACAGCGAAGTGTCGGACTACTGCCACCTAGTTGAACTTTTGCAGGGCTAAGTAAAACAAAAAGCGCGGCCCTTGGGCCGCGCTTTTGTATGTGCCAAATGATTATTCTTCAGTCGTGGTTTCCTCAGCGGTCACTTCCTGTCCTTCTGCTTGCTTGAGGAGCGTCTCGATGATCTGGCTCACTACGCCGTATGGCTGTGCACCCTTGATCGAGCCCTGCTGATCACCAATAAGCACGATCGAGTGCGGGGTGCCCTGAGCGCCAGCTGTTGCTGCGTCCTTCATATCCTCTTCGACAGCTGCTTGTGTGCGCTTTGATTCGAGACAGGTCTCAAATTCTGCTTTTGAAGCGCCAGCTGTTGCTGCGAACTCGCTGAGGCGGGTCATGTTGGTTGGCTCATTCGTACCGCGCTCACCGAAGACGAGGTCACTGAACTTCCAGAAGCCATCGTTACCTGCGATCTCTGCCACACACTCAGAAGCGAGTGCAAGACGAGGTGCGCTCGGGTGAAGCTGCTCGATAGGGAAGTGACGGTACACCCAAGCCACCTGGCCATTGGCGCCGTAGTTCTGCATGACCTGCTGCATGGTCTCGTGGAAGTTCTTGCAGAACGGACAGTCGTAATCAGAGTACTCAACGATCACGATCGGGGCATTCGGGTTGCCACGGATGTGATCCTTTTCGTCGACAGGACGGATAGGGCCAGTAGCGACCGGAGCTTCGTTATTGAATTCCTTTGTATTGTTGGTGTTGCCAAGTGGAAGCGGCGCTTTTGAACCGCTCATGTAGATAGCGACTGCAATGAGTGCAAAACCGAACACAATGGCCGCTGGTATCGCGAGCGCAGTGCGAGATGACTTTGGCTGACTCACTGGTGTTGGTGCTACTGGGGTCTCGTCCATAGAATAAGGGCTTACTTGTATGGCTGAAGTATAGCATACCCCCGTCGTGCTCATACACTACAGAACATGACTGTCCTCAGTTCGGCAGAGTGCCAGGCGGAAGCTGGTACGTTAGAATATGGTTCATGACCATTTTTGATGCGATGACCCTCGGCCTGGTGCAAGGTCTTACTGAATTCATACCTGTCTCGTCGACCGGCCATCTCGTACTGATGCACGAGGTCCTCGGTGCAACCACTGGCGATGCGCTCGCGTTCGATGCCATGCTGCACCTCGCCACACTCCTTGCTGTGTTCATCTATTTCTTTTCAGATATTTGGCTTTTGGTGCAGGCAACGCTGCGTAAGCTTGGCCGTCTGCCGGTTAACCCGAAAGATGAGCTGCTGCTTAAAGCTTTGCTCATCGGCACCATTCCTGCGGTCATACTGGGACTCCTATTTGAGTCAATTATCACGGAAATGTTCCGTTCACCGCTGATGGTCGCTTTTGTGCTCATCCTTTCAGCATTCTTCTTCATCTACGTGGAATGGAAATACGTAAATACTCCACGTAACGGTGAGATAGATGTAGCTACAGGTCTTAAGATCGGACTCTTCCAAACACTAGCACTGCTTCCTGGTTTCTCACGTTCTGGTGCTACTATCGGCGGCGGTATGCTGCTTGGCCTTACGCGCTACGAGGCAGCGAAGTTCAGTTTCTTACTTTCCATGCCGGTCATCCTTGGCGTGGGTTCAAAGAAACTCCTCGACCTCCTCATCTCTGACCAGGCCATAGAATGGGCGGCGATCGGTGTCGGAGCCCTGACGGCCTTCGTGGTCGCACTCTTTACCATACATGTGTTCTTGAATTTCACTCGCAAGCACACGCTCTGGCCATTCATTTGGTACAAGCTGATTTTAGCTATATTCATTCTCGCTGTCTTCTGGTTCAGCTAGACGAGCCTAAAATTGACTTGATGCTTCGTTGCACTTGGTTTGTGACGCTCACCGTACGTTGAGTACGGCTCACGCCACATGGCCTCGTGCGCCTTGCCTAAAATCAATTTTAGGCTCGTCTCTATGCTTACATTAAAAGGGAAGGGCGTGGGTCATGGCAGCCTCGCCCAAGTCGCGCCAGGATGAGGTATCGAGCGGTATCTCGCGCTTGCGGCTGCCGTCCTTGAAGAGTACGTGTCCATTTTCAAGTGCGTAATCGAAGACCTTCTTTGTAACACGCACATCTTGCTCGCAGTATTTTTTTATCTGGTCGATCTTGCCTTCGCGCCACCAGCGCACAGCATCTAGGCCGTGGCCGCTCTTTTTTGCGCCTACCGTCGCGCTTGCGATTGTGTCGAGTCGCAAACGACGGCCCAGGGATTGCTTGATGTACTCGAGTAGGTCTATCGATTTGATATGTGTTAAATTGCCAGGGTAGTACTTGTCGAGAAGGGGAATGTCGAAGTGATTGCTGTTGTAACCGACAAGAGCGTCTGCGGCTTCGATCACAGGCCAAAGCTTTTGTAGTTCATCTATCGAAACGGTCGTGTACTTGTCAGTGCCGTAGTCATAGGCAGAAACAACCGAGATCGAGAGGGCGACAGGGTCATAGGTGCCGACATCGTCAAAGATATTCTGTGTCTCAAGGTCAAAAACGACGTAACGCATGGCAGAATTCTATCACAAGTTTAAAAAACTAATTTGACAAAAACAAGCAATTAGTGTATAATGCTTATATCAGGTACCACAAGGATCAGTGTGATGCCAAAGAAAAGATGTAAGAAGAAGTTGCCTACAGCAGAGGAGATCTTGAAAAGAAGAGAGCGTGAGATCGAAGAAGAAAAAAGTCGGAGAACAAAACGCGCATCATTTCCCGAAGCGGTAAGAACGCTAATGGAAATGTGGGACGCCGAAGAATCATAAACCGCTAAGGAAAACCGCCCGAGCGGTTTTCCTTAATACAGCAGTGATACCAGGTCGTTAACGGTGCCGGTGACCTCGTTGCCGTCGGCCATGCGCTTCAAGGTGTACGAATTGCTGTTCCGCTCATTCTCGCCGTACACCATAATGAATTGAATACCACGCTTGTTGGCATCTGACATCTTCTTGTCGAGCTTTTTATTTCCTATATCTACCGCAACTCGTACACCACTGGCACGAAATTCTGTAGCAATTTTCTGTGCATCAATACTATATGTATTTTCAGTGGGAAGGATCATGAGTGTTGGTACTGAAGGCGGTACGCGGCCTTCGAGAAGTCCGTGGGTCTCAAGGAAGTCACGCATGGTGACGTCGCCGTAGCCAAAACCGATGCCGCTGATAAGTTCACCGCCAAAAAGCTCAGTCAGGTTATCGTAGCGACCGCCGCCAAGAAGGGCTCGGTTGTTTTCTGGTGCGTTGTCGTAGAACTCAAATACGATGCCAGTGTAGTAATTGAAGCCACGGACAATGCTTGGGTCGTAGCTGACATTTTCTATGCCGAGTGCCTTAAGTCCGTTGAGTACAGTTGAGACCTCGGCGGGGGTGTTGTTTGGAAGCGTAAGTTCGCGTCCTGCCGCTGTGTTCAGCATGGTGGTGAAATCTTCTGCAGAAACTTTTGCTTTCTTATCGATGACGTTGGTAACGGCTCGCACCATCGTTTCGTCGGTGATACCAGCTTCAGAGAGATATGCATTGAGTGCACCGCGATGGTTTACTTTGATGGAGAAAGCGTCAGACTTGGCGCCGAAGTTAATGAAGGTTTGGTAAGCGAGGGCGATGATCTCTATATCTGCAGCGGTGTCGCTAGCTCCAAAAATATCGCAGTTGAGCTGCCAGTGTTCGCGTAAGCGGCCACGCTGGGTGCGCTCGTACCGGAAGAGGTTTGGAATAGAGTACCACCGGACCGGGAAAACAAGTTCACGCCTGCGACCGGCGACCATACGCGCAACGGTCGGTGTCATCTCTGGTCGCAGTGTGACCTCGCGTTCACCGCGATCAGTGAAGGTGTAGGTTTGCTCATTGACCATCTCTTCGTTCTCGGCCCCTTTGCTCTTGTAAAGGTCAGAAGGTTCGAGCACTGAGGCGTCGTAGCGTTCGAACCCAAACGATTCAGCGGTCCTGGACCAGGTGTCGAATATGTAGCGCTGGACGGCCATGTCTTCAGGATAGAAGTCGCGTACGCCCTTGTACGACTCGGTGGAGAGGTTCTTGTCACTCATGATAGGAAATTGTACGTAAAAAATGACCCTAAAACAAGGTTAATTTGTATCTTCTAAGACAGGCTGAGGATCGAATAGCGTTCGGTCCCATACTGATCGACATGAGGGCTCACTGTGAATCCGGCTCTGCTTGCCAACACTTTGATAGCTGTTGATTGCTCGGGTTCATGCTCGAGCCAAAGTTGGCCACAGTGATTAAGATGGGCGGGTGTGTCGGCGATGATCCGCTCAATGAGTTCGAGGCCGCCGCGTCCGCCGTAGAGAGCCAGGTGCGGCTCATGATCCTTCACTGATGCTTCGGTGCGATCGATAGCCGGGTCGATGTACGGTGGATTCGATAGGATGAGGTCAAAGGTGTCTGTCACATTCTCGAAAAGATCTGAGGCGACTATCGAAGGGTTTGTGACACCGTTCTCTTCACAGTTCTTGGCAATGGTTGTTAGGTGCGACTCATCTAGTTCTGCAAAAGTAATGTCTGCGTTTGGAATGTCTTTGGCGACAGCAATGCCGATAGCACCCGAGCCAGCACAGAGGTCGAGCACCCTAGCTGGTCCCGAGGACGGTCCTCGGGCAGGCCTGAGGACGGTCCTCGAGAGTTCCGCTATCGCTTTCTCCACCCAGAACTCTGTCTCAGGGCGGGGGATGAGCGGATGAGAATCAAGCCAGATCTTAGAGTCAAGAAAAGGTACCCAGCCGATCACGTACGCGAGCGGCTCGCCTGCGGCGAGCCGCTCGCAGTCAGCCAAAAAATCAGCGGTCTCTGCGCCGTTGTATTTTTCCTTGAGTAGCCAAGCTTCTTCTTGAGTCATGAATGTCTGCTACTATGCTGGCTTATATGACCCAGGTCAAGGTGAATGCATCATTCATCAGCTACAGGCACAAAGACGGTTTTTTCCCCAGCGCATGACGTGCCATCATCTGTAGCTTCGCAGGCTTCCCATACCAGCAATTGGTGAGAGAGGTGATCAGTTCTCAAAGCCAATGCTCCCTTGGTGATAGGTTCATCGCTTGTATCATGGCCAACAAGGTTAGGCGGCTCACTCGTGTTTGGATAGCAATCACCCACTGATACCCAAGTGCGAATGATGGTACTTGTCGTACCTTCAGTCACTGAGACGGTCATACCGACTGGTGTTTCAAAGGGAACTCCCTGGGGGATGCTCAAATACCGCGAAAGATTGGTGTACCCGGTCATCTCTTTTTTGACCACAACCTGTGCGTCGTAGCGGTAGGAGGTGGCGTAATTGCGCTCATCACTCTCGTAGGGGGCGAGGATGCCGAGCACGTTGTACCAAGGTTCTCTGGTGAAGCTGTCGAACCCAAGCGGTGTAAGGCAGGCTGTCACAAGCGGATGCTTCCAGGAATCTGATTTGGTATGAATACGCCACCACCCGTCGTCGCTTGTAGAGGCGGCATGCGCAGCTATCGTTCCGTCACCACACACATACGTCTTACTACCAGAGGTAAACACAAATGGGAGTTCAGGAGTCACGTTATCGAGTTGGGTCACTTCATTTACACCTGTCTCTCCGCAGATGTCGGAGTAGGTGCCGGTCTCTTCGGTTGCGTGAAAGAGTAAAGAAGACAAGCCCGCAGCCACCGCTGCAACCAGAAAAATCCCTGCCGAGGCGAGCATGTGCATAGATGTAGCTAGGCTTTGTAGACAATGTAGCAAAGATAGGTGATGAAATTATGAATAGTTCCATCGAATGTGAGTATCTGGTATGCTTTTCTGATGTCTACTCCGATGCTCGAGATAAAGAACCTTGTAAAGGTGTACGGTACAGGTGCCAAGGCAAAGACAGCGGTCGATGGTATTTCTCTCACCGTTGAACGAGGAGCTTTTTTTGGTCTTCTCGGCCCTAATGGCGCAGGTAAGTCAACGACCATCCACTGCATCACCGGCATCGCACAGCCTACCTCGGGCCAGATACTCATCGACGGAGTCGATGTTGTCACTGATTACAAAGCAGCTCGCACGAAGGTCGGCTTGTCAGCTCAGGAGTTCAACCTCGACTGGTTTGCAACCACAGAGCAGCTCATTGACTACATGGGCGGTTATTACGGTATCCCCCACGCAGAACGAAAGAGACGTACCGACGAGCTCATTGCTCGCTTTGATCTGGAAAAGCACCGCAAAGTAAAGTTCCAGAAGCTATCGGGTGGTCTTAAGCGCAGAGCGGTAGTAGCTCGTGCGTTGATACACACACCAGACCTCCTCATTCTTGACGAGCCGACAGCTGGTATCGATGTCGAACAGCGTCATGCATTGTGGGATTACCTCAAGGAGATGAATGAGCGTGGCAAGACCATCATTCTCACTTCGCACTATCTCGAGGAGATACAAAACCTCTGCAACGAGATAGCCATCATAAACCATGGGCGTATCGTAAAGGAGGGTACGAAAGACGAATTCATTCGCGATGGGAAAACGGTCGAGGAGACATACTTAGCCATTACTCGCGAAGATGACAAAAAACTCACTGCATGAGCGATTTACTTTGTCAGACTGTAAAAAATAACCCTCACCGTATAACCGCATACGTCTCATGTTATTTTTCTTGTCTTCCTCGTACCTCATCTCATGCAGTTGGTTTTTGGAAAAGCGTATGAAAATGCAGATGCAAACAAACTGGATCGGTCTATACACCATGCTCCGCAGGGAAGTCGAGCGTACTTTCCGAGTGGTCATCCAGACGCTCGTCGCTCCCGTTATCTCTGCCGCTTTGTACATATTCATCTTTGGTTCGGTCATTGGTACTCGTATCGATGACTTCGCCGGGGTTCCGTACATCTCGTTCGTCTTTCCCGGCGTTCTCATGCTCTCGATCATCAACGCTTCCTTCCAGAGCGCTTCGAGCAATGTCTACTTCCAGCGCTTTACGCGCGGTATCGAAGAGATACTCATTTCACCATTTTCGTACCTCGAGATGCTCATTGGTTTTGTCGGCAGCGCGGTAGCGCGTGCGCTCCTGGTGGCATTTCTTATTCTTCTCGTCGGCATGCTGTTTGGTGCTGTTCAGCTTGAGCATCCGTTCGCCTTTGTCTTCTACGCTGCCGCCATCTCGGCCATCTTTGCCATGCTGGGTATTCTGGTCGCGCTCTGGGCTGAAGGTTTTGAGCAGCTCCAAGTGCTCAATACCTTTGTCATTACTCCGCTCACGTACCTTGGGGGTATCTTCTATTCCATCACCTTCTTGCCGCCGCTTGCGGTCACGCTCACTAAATGGAACCCATTCTTCTACTTCGCCGATGGCATTCGCTCGAGCATGATAGGGTACAGCGAAGCAAATTCCACCATCGGGCTCTTTGTCATTCTTGGGTTGGTAGTTGGACTTGGGGCATTGGTCATACATCTGTTCCGAAAAGGCTGGAAGATCCGATCTTGAGTGTTCTTGAAAATCGCGATCTACTTTTTGCACTTTGAAAAATAATCCTCACTGAACGAAAAGTTCACCTCGTATTATTTTCCTCGTGCGCCTCGTAGCTCATCGATTTTCAAGAACACTCAAATTCACTCCATTTACACAGTCCACAATTCGTGTAATCAAAACAACTGGTACACTAGTGCTATATGGCAGATCTTCATGCGCTCAATAAAATAGCGAAATCGCTCGTAGTACCGAAAAAGGGTATCCTTGCGGCCGACCAAAGTCCGACTTCAATGAACAAGCAGCTCGCGGCGCTCGGTATCGAGGAGTCGCCTGAGATGCGCCGCAAATACCGCCAGCTCCTTTTCACGACGCCTCGTCTCGAGGAGTATGTGACCGGCGTTATTTTGCATGATGGAACCATCCGTAATCATACTGATGACGGGACGCTCTTCTCAGATGTGTTGCTCTCGAAAGGTATCACGCCCATCATCAAGGTGGACACTGGTACTGTGCCTCACCACAACTTTCCAGGCGAGGTTGTGACGCAGGGTCTTGATGACCTCGAAAAGCGTCTTCGCGAGTACTACGACATGGGCGCGCGAGCTGCTAAGTGGCGCATGGTCGTGACCATTTCAGAAGAGACCCCAACCTTAGAGAATCTTCGTTTCGATGCGATGCAGCTCGCGCGCTATGCTGCCATGTGTCAGAACGTAGGTATCGTCCCTATGGTAGAACCAGAAGTGCTCTACAGCGGCTCACACTCTATCGAGCGAGCAGAAGCGGTCACTACAGAAGCTTTGAAGGCTGTGTTTGAAGCACTCAATGAACAGCGGGTTGGCTTGGAGGGGGTGATCCTTAAGAGCAGTATGGTCTTGGCCGGTAGCGAGTACCACGAACAATCATCACCGAGCCAGGTGGCTGAGGCCAGCATGCGCACCTTCCGCAATGCTGTTCCAGAGAACGTGCCTGGCATCGTCTTCCTTTCCGGCGGCCAGACACCAGAGCGCGCTACTGAGAACCTAAACGCTATAGCACTGGTAGAAAAAGAGCAGGGACCATTCCCGTGGCAGTTCGCCTTCTCATTCTCTCGCGGTCTTGAGGATCCGGTCCAGAAAGCCTGGCTCGGCGCCGATGAGAATGTACCGCAGGCCCAAGAGGAACTACAGAAGAGACTTAGATTGAATTCTCTTGCTGATGCAGGCGAATACACAGCTTCACTAGAATAAAAAGTCATATTTTTGTGACCAGCTTCGTTGCGCTGCGAAAAAGCATTTTCACTGGACGTTTGTCCCATTCAAATCCTTTTTCTTGCGCGCCTTGCTGTTCATCAAAAATCTGACTTTTAAAACAACAATGAGCTGAAATAAAAGCGGCGCCCTCGGGCGCCGCTTTTATTACTTCTTCTGCTTGTAGACAGTATGTGTCTTAGCGATCGGGTTGTACTTCTTCATCTCAAGTTTCTTCGAAGGGTCTTTCTTAACCTTGTTGTTGTAGCGGGTGTAGTAGGTATGACCTTTGCCAACGCCATTCTTGTCGCCCTGAGAAACGAGTTTTATAAGCAGATCCTGTGACATAGTGCGGCCGATTGTACCAGATCGGGAGCCTGAGGTCAACCTAGAGGCCGCGATACGCTGGCTTATCCAGAGTTGCGCACATGTGTATAAAATAATTAGAAAACACCCCGTGATATCATGACGGTAAGAGCGCTGCTTGTAGCGTTTCTTGTATGTCGTTAATGCGTAGAACAAAAGCATGAAGGTCCTGACATTTGGCTGGGACTTTCCGCCAGAAACGACCGGAGGTCTAGGTGTAGCGTGCCAAGGGCTCACTCGCGAACTCGCCGAGGAAGGCGTGGATGTGATTTTCGTGCTCCCCAAGTCTCAAAAAGTGGCCGGTCGGCCACGTTTCATTTTTGCGGACGCAAGCAAGCGCATTGTAATTCGAGAGATAGTTTCCTCACTCATTCCGTACGGCACTCGCGACACCATGGTGGATGTCTTCGACCGCATCACTGGTCGCGCACTCTACTCGAGACGGCTTATCGATGAGGTCAAAGAGTACGCATATCGAGCAGCGAAGATCGCTGAAGAAGAAAAGTTCGATATCATCCATGCGCACGACTGGACCGCATACCTCGCCGGTGTGGCAGCGAAGATAGTTTCCGGAAAAAAGCTTGTTCTCCACGTTCACGCAACTACGTACGATCAAGCAGCCGGAGACAACATCGACCCAGAGATCCACGCCATTGAGCTCACTGGTTTCAGTCACGCTGATGCCATCATCACGGTTAGCAACTACACAAAAAAGATACTTGTTGAGAAACACGGAGTGCCACCAGAGAAGGTCGAGGTCGTACATAACGGTGTCGACACAGAAGTGCCTCCTCGCTACGAACCAACACTCACTGAACTTCGTGCGCAAGGGAAGCGCATTGTCCTCTACCACGGACGCATCACCATTCAGAAGGGTGTCGACTATTTTGTGCGTGCTGCGAGGATCGTGGTCGACCACGATCCTAACGTGATCTTTGTGATCTCTGGCAAGGGCGACATGGAAGCTCAGATCATGCATCAGGTCGGTTCCATGGGTCTCTCAAAGAATGTCATCTTCGCTGGAGCACTCTGGTATAAGGAGCGGGACCAGATGTACCAGAGCGTCGACCTAGTCGTCATGCCTTCGGTCTCAGAACCTTTCGGACTGGTGCCGCTCGAAGCACTGCAACACGGAACTCCTTCGCTCATCAGCAAGCAGTCGGGCGTTTCTGAAGTGGTAGCCAATGTGCTCAAGGTGGATTTCTGGGATGTTGAAGAGATGGCCAACAAGATCCTGGCTACGCTCCGCTACCCGGTCATGCAGCGCCAGCTCGTACGCGAAGGCCAGGGAGAACTTCATCGCTTGTCGTGGCGAAACGCAGCTCAGAAGGTCGCTACACTTTATAGAAAATTACTTGATGTTGTGAATCATAAATCATGCTGACCATCTGTCCTTACTTTCACGTGCACCAACCGTATCGCGTGAAGCGGTATCGCGTGTTCGATATCGGTCGTGATACGGAGTACTTCAACGAAGGCGGTGAGACCGACCTCAACAACCGACGCATCGTGGAGAAGGTGGCCAATAAGTCGTACCGGCCGATGAATGCGCTACTACAGGAGCTCCTCGACACGCACCCAGAATTTCGCTTCGCACTCTCGTTCTCAGGCACTGTGCTCGACCAGTTCGAAGCATACGCTCCAGACGTGCTCGAGAGTTATCAACGACTCGTTGCTTCCGGTCGAGTAGAAATTCTTGCTGACACCTACCATCACTCGCTTTCATTCTTTTATTCAGTGCCTGAGTTCGAACGGCAGGTAGCACTCCACGCCAAGCGCATCAAAGAGCTCTTCAACTACACACCGCGCGTATTCCGCAACACCGAGCTCTCGTACCGCAACGACCTCGCGCGCTGGTGTGAGGACCATGGGTACATCGGCATCATGGCCGAAGGCTGGGACCCTATCCTCGGTTGGCGAAGTCCAAACTACCTTTACCAACCGGTCGGTTGCGAGCGCATCAAGATCCTCCTTAAGAACTACAAACTCTCAGACGACATCGCGTTTCGTTTTGGTAATCGCGAGTGGGCGAGCTGGCCCCTCACCGCAGAGACGTACCGGGATTGGGTATTCGCTCATCATGGTGACGGGAACACCATCAATCTCTTCATGGACTATGAGACCTTCGGTGAGCACCAGTGGGAAGACACCGGTATCTTCGACTTCATGCGCGCGCTACCAGGCATGCTCTTGGAACACCCTGATACCACCTTCCTGACACCAACCGAAACAGTACGGGCATACGACGCGGTCGGTACACTCGATGTGCCGTCGGTCCTGACCTGGGCAGACACCGACCGTGACCTCACAGCCTGGACTGGGAACGAGATCCAGCAAGATGCACTCGGCCGTACCTATGCGCTTGAGAATGACGTGATCGCGACTGAAGACGTTGCTCTCATTGAGACTTGGCGGAAGCTTACGACGTCCGACCACTTCTACTACATGTGTACAAAGTGGAGCAACGACGGTGATGTGCACGCGTATTTCAGTCCGTACCAATCCCCATACGATGCGTACGTCGCTTTTATGAATGCGTTAAGTGATTTACAATTACGAGTAACGAATGCACGAACGCTCGCGGCCGCTCGTGCACGGGATGAGGAGGTCGCGCACGTACCGGTCGTGGTGCGTGGGCCGACGTGGCTTCTGCGTCTGCGCTTTTACCTGCGCACACTCAAAGCCCACATCAGTCGTACTTTTAATGTTCTTAAAGCACAGTTATATGCCAACCCAAAAAGCCGTAAAAGCGAAACCAAAAAAGGTCGCAGCCAAAAAGGCTCCGGCAAAGCCAGCCGCTCCCAAAAAAAGCGCTAAAGGAGGAGCGAAAAAGCCTCGCTTCATGGTCTATGCCGATGACGGCGAGTGCTTTTGGACCACCGATGGTCAGATACTCCGTGACCTCAACGAGCTGCAGACGGCGCTCGCGGCCATGAATGACATGGTGTACGGCCACCACGTCACTCCGATGAAGAACGACTTTGCTGATTGGGTTGAAAGCGTACTGCAGGACAGCGACTGTGCTGCTGAACTGCGCAAAGCCACGAAGCCGCTGGCTGCGAGGACCATCGTCGTGAAGCACCTGCGCGCCTACAACGTGTAGCACATGTCACATATCAGTCAGGTACTTTGTCGCGCTTCGATCGAAAACGCTCACCGTACGTTTAGTACGTCTTGCATTTTCTCACTTGCGCTTCGCGTCCCTGTTCTGATCTGTTACATGTTTGGAAAAAGTAAAAATGTTTTTTAATTAGATCTATATGGCTCGCGCAGCGACACTCGGCAATGGCAACATTCTCGTCGGCCTCGACAACAGAGGTCAGGTGCGCGATCTGTACTACCCGCAGGTAGGGCATAGTAATCACGTGAGTGGCGCTAGTGGCAGCTACGTACACCGGATTGGTGTCTTCACTGAAGGTAGGTTGGTTTGGCTCGACGACCCGAGCTGGGAGGTGACCGTTCACGCGTATGACGACGCACCGGTCTCGATAGTGCATGCGATCAATAAAGAGCTCAAGGTCTCACTGACCTCGACCGATGTTGTGCACAATGAGGACAATCTTTTCATACGATCATTCATAGTGACCAATGACGGAAGCGAAGAACGTGAGATAAAGATCTACTTCGCTCAGCAATTTCGTATCGACGAATCGAGGCGCGGTGACACTGGCTTCTTCGATCCTCGCGTTGGAGCGCTCATTCACTACAAAGGTCAGACCACTATCCTGGTAAATGCTTTTCATGGCGACCGCCAGTTCCGCGACTACAACATCGGCTTGTTCGGTATCGAGGGCAGGGAAGGTACGTACCATGACGCCAACGACGGCGTACTCGAGCGCAATCCGCTTGAGCATGGTTCGGTAGACTCCATCATCGGCCTTACTTTGCTCCTTGCTCCAGAAGCGCAGACGACCGTGCAGTACTGGGTCGCTTGTGGACATACCATCAATGACGTGCACGATCTCAACGCTATCGTGCTCGAGAAAGGTGTCGAATCGCTCATCACCACGACCACGAAGTACTGGAACGCGTGGATGGCCAAAGAAGATAGAGATCTTTCTGTGCTTGCTCCGGATATGCAGAAGCTCTATCGCCGCTCGCTCGCGACCATACGTGTTCATACTGACAATGGAGGCGCCATCATCGCCTCAAGCGACACCGACATGCTCCATCACGGCCGCGATACGTACAGCTACGTTTGGCCGCGAGACGCTGCACTTATAGCACACGCTCTCGATACGGTCGGGTACGACGATGTCGCTGAACGCTACTTTCGCTTCATTACCAAGCGCCTCGAGCGCGGCGGGTACCTGCTGCACAAGTATCGCGCGGACGGGGTCCTAGGCAGCTCGTGGCATCCGTGGATAATTGATGGCAAGCCAGCATTACCTATACAAGAGGACGAGACAGCGCTCACTGTCTTGATGCTCTGGCAGCATTACCTTAAAGGTAAGGACATCGAATTCCTCGAATCGGTTTACGACACTTTCATTGAACCTGCTACAAACTTCATGGTCGACTTCATCGAACCGATGTTCGGTCTGCCAAGCGCTTCGTACGACCTTTGGGAAGAGAAGTACGGCACCTCGACCTACACTGCGTGCGCTGTGTATGCAGCGTTGGCTGCAGCGACCGAGTGCTCACTGCTTCTCGGAAAAGAAGAACGAGCGCGTACCTACAGCGTGGTCGCAGAGCGTATGAAGCATGGCATCCTCGAGACGCTCTACGACGATGAGCTAGGTATGTTCGTGAAGCTGGTCCGCATCGATGATAGTGACATACTCTACACCGACCGTACGGTCGACATGTCCAGCTTTTTTGGCCCGCTTTACTTTGGTGTCATCGACATTGATGATGAACGCATCAAGAAAGCTTTTGCTACCGTCGAGCGTACGTTACGCGTGAATGGTGCGAGCCAAGGTTACGTTCGTTACGAGCACGACAATTACTACAAGATGCGCGAGGCAGAGACGCCGAACCCGTGGGTCATCACGACGCTCTTTGTAGCGCAATACCACATCATGAAAGCGAAGAAGGTGAAGGACTTGGCACCTGCTTACGAACTCCTAGAGTGGACGTGCTCACACGCGACCGAAGCAGGCGTGCTGTCCGAGCAAATGCATCCACACACCCGCGAGCACCTATCGACAGCACCACTCATTTGGAGTCATGCTGAGTTCGTATACACCGCCGATGCATACATCAAGAAGCATCAAGCTCTTTCCAGCAAGAAACGTTCTGACCAATAGCCTAGACCAAAAGGTAGTTGTCTATATCTTCCAATTTTTGTGCGATCAATGGAGTAGGCCAGGCCTATGGTCCCTAGTTCTTTAGCAATGACTTCGGCGAGTGTACGCATGTATGTGCCCGAAGAGGCGGTGCAGGTGAAACGAGCGATCTGGTATGTGTCTGATGCTGTGGTGTCTGCAGCAAGGGCTTGCCAGCAAGCACGGACATCCTTCCGCCTGAAGTCTGCACCGAGTGCTTTGCGTTCGTCGGTGACCGGGGGAATTGTGTCTATTTTCGAAAGCGCAGCTTGTACCAGCTCTTCTTTGGAGATGGTGCGGGTGCCATTGCAGGTCAGTTTGAAAATGTTTGATATCTTTTTTGGTATCTCTATCTCATTGAGCCTGCCTTCAAGCGTCCAGGTGTGGAGCGGTTTGCCTCTGACGGTCTTTGAAGAAAAGTGCGGGTAGGGAAGGGTGACGGTACCTCTGAGTGAACGAGCAGCGTGCCGCAGCTGAGCTTCGCCCAGCTGCGGCACGTTCTGCCAAGTAAGCAAACCAAGCACGTCTGCGGTGTCGGACGAAACTCCAAAAAGCACTTCAAACTCGTACTCCTTGTCTAGGCCATGATATTTTTCTTGACGCTTGCACTCCTCACCAGCAAGTACGAGCAGAAGACCAGACGCCATCGGGTCGAGTCGACCAGCGTAGGCCATTGGCACATCTCGGTACTCAGGATGTGCAGCTTTGTATGCATTTACCACGTCGAGTGGAGTCTGACCGATCTCTTTGTGCAATAAAAAAAAGCCCCGCATGCCGTGAGTGTATCACGGAAAGCGGGGCGGTGGTTGGAGCACCGTATGGCGCAGTGGCGTCGATCAGTCGATCAGGAGAACGGCGGAGCGAAAGCTGCCGTCCGCGTAGACGCCGACGAGCATGAGTCCCTCGGGGTTCTCCACGTCGATCTGCCTCAACGAGGGCGGCACCTCCGACCCGTCGAGCATGAGGATCTCCGGAAGCATGAACTCGATCTGAGTAAGCCTGACGATGGCGTTGTCGTGGTCGCTGATGAACTCCTGGTAGGTGACGTAGCGCGGAGCGTCGCCGAAGAGCGGAAGGGCGGAGATGTCCACTGCCTCTGGCTGCATGTATAGCTCGTTGAGCTCGTAGTGCAAGGCTGCCGAAGCGGGCAGCGTCATCGTCGCAATGAGCGCAGCCGCGCACATGAGCTTATGCATCAGGTTCACCTTCTGTTGTGGCAACGGAGAAGCCGTGCCTTCATCCGATGCGTTTTGTACCACACAATATGAAAAAAGTAAATCCCGCGCAGCTTGCGCGGGATTTTTCATCAGACGACCCATCTGTACGGATTCTCGAAACAGGTCATGAGTGCGAGTTGCTGGATCGCAGAGATCTTGACCCAGACCTGCACCTCACCGTCGACGACGAGCATCATGTTGAACACCTCGGTCGTGCCGTCGGGAAGCGTTTCGGTGTACGTAGGCGGCGCTAAGTCGGTCGCGATCGTATTGGGAACAATGCACTCGCCGTCCTTCAGGCGGATCGTTCCGAGCTCGAGGACAGGATATTCCGGTCCACCGGCGAAGAACGGATCTTCATTGAAGAGCGGGAGATGCCGCTCATCGGCGACCGCTCCTTGTGTGGAAACCAGAACAGCTGAAACGAGAAGGGTTACAACAGTGCGCAGCATTAGTAGCTCCTCAGGTTGATTTTCTACAAAAAACTATAACACAAATTCAGTGAATTTGCAATTCGAGGGGATGGGAATAAATATGAAAACTACGAGAGGTAGGCGTTCACCATGAGCAAGAGGATGAATGCGCCTATAGCAAGGATGACTGCTTTCATGGATACATTCTAGCATTGGAAATGGGCGCGCTCTTTAAGCGCGCCCATGAAGTTGTGCATCAAGCGAGGTGATCACCCCAGCAATGCCGTGAAGGTCTCCACGGCTTAAGGCCGAAAGTGTCGAATAGATACTTTACGTACGTCATGTAGTCGGCATCGTTGTTTGGATCGAGGCCCATCTTCAGCATCTCACTTCGGTGGATGCGCATGAGGACCTGGAACGTGCCGGAGGCACTGCCGCCTTTGGTGTTTTGAAGCAGCGCGCCGCTTTCTGTACGATGACGCAGTCCTGACTCACACCGAGCCACCTCCACCATGATGGGGGCATCGGGAAAGTACGCGACGATGGTTCGCTTGATGTTGCTACTGTCTGCGAGGTTAGCCCTCGGCAGGTTGGTCACGGTTTGTGTATCGGCTTGAGCAGCGCTCGCAAGTGCGAGGCTTAACAAACACACGATCAGTGACCAGGTGCGGATTAAGAACAACCCTCCGTTCCTTACGTTGTTTCGGAAATGGGGCAAGCTAAGCTTGCTTCCGCCACTTAAGACGCATGGAGGAGGGGATTCTTACCATAAGAACTTGGCCGTGCTAGTCTTTCTAAATGTACATAATCATCGGCGTTTTTGTGGTCATTGTCTTGGCGCTCATAGCGCTTGGTTATGGCTATAAGGTCAAGAAACGACGCTTTGAAGAGCGATCGCGTGCGCTCGATACGTTCGACTAAAAAAGCGGGCGCCTTTAAGGCGCTCGCTTTTTATAGTCTGTCTGAAAACCCAAGCTACTTTGTTGCCATCGTCACTCAATTCCTCATCGTAGCAAAAGTACGACACAGACTTTCATTCCTCGGCGCCTCGTATCTTGAGCTTTCAGTTCAGACTCTGTCTATTGGTGCGTCTGAACAAAGGTCAAAGCAATTCCTTTCTCTCGTCCGCGGCCAGTGCGGCCGATGCGGTGGACATAGTCCTCGAAGGTGTTCGGGAGGTCGTAGTTGATGACGTGTGAGACGTTATCGACGTGGATGCCGCGAGCAGCGACATCGGTTGCAACGAGGACGCGCACCTGACCGCTCTTGAAGCGGGTGAGTGCATGCTGGCGCTGGCCATGTGACTTGTTGCCGTGAATGGCATCGGCCTTGATGCCAGCCTGCACGAGTTCCTTTGAGAGCTTTTCAACGCTGTGCTTCATAGCGCCGAAGATGAGTACGCGCTTCAGCTCAGGGTTCTCGAAAAGCTTGGTGAGCGTCTCGAACTTGTCGTGATGGTGGTACCGCACAACATCCTGGAAGATGCTGTTGGTCACCTCCTTCTTCTTTACCGAAACGGTGACATGATCGCGGAGGAAGTCATTCACGAGCTTCTCAATGTCTTTTGACATCGTAGCTGAGAAGAAGAGGGTCTCACGTTCTTCCGGCACACCAGCGAGTATCTTTCGCATGTCGTTGATGAAACCCATGTCGAGCATGCGGTCTGCTTCGTCGAGTACGACGGTCGTAACTTTGCTGGTGTCGAGGTTGCCGCGCTCAATGAGGTCGATGACGCGTCCCGGCGTGCCGATGATGAAGTGATTCTTGCGACGCAAACCCTGGATCTGCGGACGGATGTTGGTACCACCGACACAGATGGTCGAGTAGAGACGCAAATTGTGTGCGAACTTCTTAAGCTCCCCGTCTATCTGCAGTGCGAGCTCACGAGTCGGTGTGAGGATGAGTGTAGTGCGGTTGTATTGCGAGAGCGTCTTGTGAATGATCGGCAACAGGAAAGCCGCTGTCTTGCCGGTACCGGTCTCAGCGAGGCCTATCACGTCGCGACCTTCAAGGATGTGCGGAATGACCTGATCCTGAATAGGTGAGGGGACGCTAAGCTTGTTGTGGAGGATGTTCGCTACCACGCGTCGATCAAGACCGAAGGTCGTAAAGGTGTGCTTTGGCTCGTAAGTGGTCTCTGCGACTTCGACCGGGTTCGTGTTGATGAACTGCGATGGGTCGAAGGTCGGCATGACTCGTCCGCCACCACGGCGCCCACCGCCACTGTGCGAACTACGGCTGTTGCCACCATGCGGGCGACGTCGGTCGCCACCGCTGCTACGGTACTGATTGCGACCGCCGCCACGGGCGTTACCGATCGAAACAGAGATCCCGCCGTGATGCTCACGGCGAGCCCCACCGCGCTGCGGTCGGGAAGAAGAGAATGGCTTATGACGCGACTGACCGCCGCGCCGATTGCCTCGGTGTGTCTGTGAATCCATGTATTTGTATAACTACCGAAACGGGACCGCTAAGCGGGGAAAGAATCGGGGTGCAGGTAAGTAATTTCGACACAAGTGTGTGTCGCACCCAAGACCCCTACACGAGCTTCTCAAGTGCTTTCACAATAGCACAAAACATCATTCCGGTCAAATACAGCTCCAAGAGCACCTGATTGTTGCTGAGCTACTATAGCGTTTAATCGCTATAGTAGCTCGAGGTGTTTCGCTCCTACTTAAAAAATGCAGGGATCGGGACCTGGTCTATAGTTCGCAAGTGAGACCGCAGGCTTCAGGAGGTGGAGTGCCACGGTCTGGGCAGGTTCCAGAGTAGATGCAGGCGTCGCTGGTGATCTCTCGTGTGTAGCGGTCCACAGACCTCGTGTCGTCACCTCTGCCGTAGAAAAACAGTATTTGGTCAGCTTCTTGGTTTATATAGTTAGCCGGGTCTGCAATACGCTGGCCGTTCACGAACACAAGGAATTTGTTCTCGTCGTTGCTGCAGTACTCTGTGCCCGTATCGAGTATGAGACATTTATCTGTGAGTTTTACACCAAGTGAGTCGAAGAAGCTGCGCAAAGTGACGCCATTAGCGTGACGATGGATCACCTCGTCGTTATTATCATGGAAGTGCATGTCCTTGTGCAGCACCTGGTTCTGTGCAGATTGGTAGCGGTCATCGGTAAAGCGGATACGCTCATCGTTGGCGTAGAAAAGAAAATCGCTGTGCACGTGCACTTCACTTGTGTGCGTGTGTTGTCCAGCGCCAGTTAATTTGTCTTTAACGTCGTGTAGGTCGAAGTACGAATAGGCGATACTGCCAACGGTCACGAGTACAAGACCAAGGAAAAAAGCTAAAGCTGGTCTGTTGTTCCGATCTTTCATGCGCAAACTCTAGCACACCCAGTTTTCACCACTCAATAGCCTTTTGATGGTGTGATTCGAGATACCGGTTCGCTTGACTGAAGTGTTTGTTGCCGAAGAAACCGTTATGGGCGGAGAGGGGGGAAGGGTGCGCAGATTCGAGCACCAAGTGCTTTTGGCGGTCGATCTGCGCACCCTTTTTGCGTGCGTAGTTGCCCCAGAGAAAGAAGACGAGGTGCTTGCGTTCGCGCGATAGCGCGGCAATGGCTGCGTCGGTGAATTCTTCCCAACCAAGTCCTTGGTGCGAGCCAGCTTTGTGCGCTTCTACGGTCAGGGTTGCGTTGAGCAAGAGTACGCCTTGCTTCGCCCAACGTGAAAGATCGCCACTGCGATCTACTGCATGTCCGAGGTCGGCTTCGATCTCTTTGAAGATATTTTGTAGCGATGGTGGATTCGATACACCTTCGTTCACTGCAAAGCAGAGACCATTCGCTTGGCCTGGTCCGTGGTACGGATCTTGTCCAAGTATCACCACGCGCACTTCATCGAAGGGGCAGAGGTCGAAGGCACGAAAGACCTGCTTTGGTGGCGGGTAGACGGTCTTGGTG